>NZ_JBIVGS010000003.1:0-522814 GCF_044748785.1 Pseudomonas sp. NPDC089743 | reverse complement strand
GCAACCCGGTTGCGCGGCTGCGGCACCACCTCGGCGTCGACCTCGGCCGAGTAGCGGCCCTGGGCCACGTACTGGCGCTGCAGCTCGTTACGCACACCTTCGAGGGTGGCACGCTGGAAAATCTCGCCTTCGGCCAGGCCCGACTGTTTCAGGCCCTTCATCAGGTCTTCGGTGCTGATCGCCTTGTTGCCTTCGATCTCGATGCTCGACACCGACGGGCGCTCGACCACGTTGATGATCAGGACATCGCCGTCGCGGTTCAGCTGAATGTCCTGGAAGAAGCCGGTCTTGAACAGCGACCGGGTCGACTCCACCAGGCGCCGGTCATCGGCCTGATCGCCCACGTTCAGGGGCAAGGCACCGAAAACGCTGCCGGCGGATACCCGCTGCAGGCCGTTGACACGAATATCGGAGATGGTGAAGGACTCGGCGTGAACTTCAGCGATCATCAATGCGGAGAGGACCGCAGTTAGCAGCAGACGTTTCATGAAGTCCTTTTATTCCAACTGGCAATAAACAACCTGCCGCAATTGGCGGCAGGTTTGCAATGCGAAGCTTTTATAGTCGACCCAGATCGTTGATCAGGGCGAGCAACATCACCCCTATGACCAAACTGATACCGATCTGGACCCCCCAACCTTGAACCCGATCCGACAATGGACGACCGCGCGCCCACTCGACCAGGTAAAACAGCAAATGCCCCCCATCCAGCACTGGAATGGGCAGCAGGTTAAGAACCCCCAGGCTAATGCTCAGGTAGGCGAGGAAATTCAAGAAATCCCCCACGCCGGACTGGGCTGAAGCGCCCGCCACTTTAGCAATGGTTATCGGTCCGCTCAAGTTTTTTACCGAGAGCTCACCGAACAGCATTTTCTTCAGGGATTCGAGGGTCAGGACGCTCATGTTCCACGTCCGGGAAAGGCCCTCGCCTACCGCGTCCAGCGGACCGTAGCTGACCTCACGAAGCATGCCGGCTGGCCATTCGCCGCCTTTCACCCCGGCGCCCAGGTACCCTGCGGCAGCGGCGCCCCCACCTTTTCGAGCCAAGGTTACCGGCACATCCAGCGCCGCACCGTCGCGCTCGACACGCACCACGACCTTGGCTTCAGGGCGGGCGCGTACGCTATCGACAACCTGCTGCCAGTCACTCAAGGCCACCCCATCGAGACTCAGCAGCCTGTCGCCGGTTTTCAGCCCGGCAGCTGCCGCTGGCCCTTTTGGATCAATCTCGGCCAGCACGGGCGCCACGACCGGCCGCCATGGCCGCAGCCCGAGCGACTGAATCGGGTCAGGCTCGTCTGCACCCTTGAGCCAGCTATCGAGCTTGACCTGCAACTGACGCTCGGCGCTGGCGCCCTCATCGCGTACACCGACCTGCAATGTTCCGCTTTCGCCCAGGCGACGTACCAGCTGCAGGTTGACGGCCGACCAGCCACTGGTCGCCTTGCCATCGATGGAAACAATTTCCTGGCCGGCAACCAGGCCAGCCGATGCAGCCAGGCTGCCAGGCTCTACCGCACCGATGACCGGGCGGATCTGCTGGGTGCCGAGCATCGCCAGCAACCAGAAGAAAACGATGGCCAGCAGGAAGTTGGCAATGGGGCCTGCGGCGACGATGGCGATGCGCTGGCGAACCGATTTGCGATTGAAGGACTGGTCGGCCAGCGCTGGCGGCACTTCGCCTTCACGCTCGTCGAGCATCTTGACGTAACCGCCCAAAGGAATGGCCGCCACCACGAACTCGGTACCGTGGCGGTCATGCCAGCGCAACAGCCCGGGGCCGAAGCCCACGGAAAAGCGCAGCACCTTGACCCCGCAACGCCGAGCCACCCAGAAGTGGCCGAATTCGTGGAAAGTGACCAGTACACCCAAGGCCACCAGGGTGCCGATAATCATGTACAGCGCAGTCATGTCTTTCTCCGAATGACGTTCAGCGGAACGACTTTTCGCACATCCTCTGGGCCGGGCAGCATCAGCGGCCTTGGCGCCTCAACCACTCGCGGGACAACTCTCGGGCGCGCTGATCGGCAGCAAACACCGCCTCCAGCGAAGGCACAGGCACCACGGGTTCCTGGGCCAGCACCTGTTCGATCATACTCGCGATCTCCGGGAAGCGGATACGCCGCTCAAGAAATGCATCCACGGCAACTTCGTTGGCCGCATTGAGCACCGCTGGCGCGCTATTGCCCGCCTCCGCAGCCTGCCGAGCCAGGCGCAGGCAGGGAAAGCGCAGTTCGTCGGGAGCCTGGAAATCAAGGCGAGCGATGGCGAACAGGTCCAGCGGGGCCACACCAGAATCGATCCGCTCTGGCCAGGCCAGGGCATTGGCAATGGGCGTGCGCATGTCCGGATTACCCAACTGGGCCAGCACCGAACCGTCTACGTAGTCCACCAGGGAATGGATCACGCTCTGCGGGTGCACCACCACTTCGACCTTGCTTGGCGCCGCATCGAACAACCAGCAGGCCTCGATCAGCTCCAGGCCCTTGTTCATCATGCTCGCCGAGTCCACGGAAATCTTGCGCCCCATGGACCAGTTCGGGTGGGCACAAGCCTGCTCTGGCGTGACATCGGCCAGCTCGGCCTGAGGGGTCTGGCGAAACGGCCCGCCCGAGGCAGTCAGTAGGATTCGGCGCACCCCCACCTGGCTCAGACCCCGGTCATAGTCACCCGGCAGGCACTGGAAGATGGCATTGTGCTCGCTGTCGATCGGCAGCAGCACTGCACCACTGCGCCGCACAGCTTCCATGAACAGCGCGCCGGACATCACCAGCGCCTCTTTGTTGGCCAACAGCACCTTCTTGCCCGCCTCGACCGCGGCCAGCGTCGGGCGCAGGCCCGCAGCGCCGACGATGGCGGCCATCACCGCATCGACTTCGGGGGCGGCAGCGACCTCGCACAGGCCCGCCTCCCCTTCCAGCACCTCGGTGGCGCAGCCCGCAGCTGCCAGGCCTTCGCGCAAGCGCACAGCGGCTTCGCCGTTCGGCACCACGGCATAGGCCGGGCGATGCACCACGCACAGGGCCAGCAGTTGATCGATGCGCGAATAGCCGCTCAATGCAAATACCTGGTAGCGCTCGGGATGGCGGGCGATCACATCCAGGGTACTGAGGCCGATGGAGCCGGTGGCGCCCAGCACGGTAATACGCTGTAGCGCTGTCACATCACACCCCATTCGGCAGCCCACAGCAACACTGCGAACAACGGGATGGCTGCAGTCAGGCTGTCGATGCGGTCAAGCACCCCGCCATGGCCGGGCAGCAGGTTGCTGCTGTCCTTGATACCCGCGCGGCGCTTGAACATGCTCTCGGTCAGGTCACCAATCACCGATGCCATGACCACCAGCGCAGCCCCCAGGAGCCCCAGCAGAATCTGGCCGACACCCCAATCGCGAGTTATGCCGACCGCGAGCGTAATCACCAGGCTGACCGCCAGGCCACCATAGACGCCTTCCCAGCTTTTGCCCGGGCTGACTTGCGCGGCCAGCTTGCGCTTGCCGAAAGCACGGCCCGAGAAGTAAGCGCCGATATCGGCCGCCCACACCAGCACCATGACCGAGAGAATAAGCCAGTTACCCAGCGGCCAATGCTTGAGCAACACCAGGCCTTGCCAGGCAGGTAGCAGGATCAGCAGACCGATCAGCAGACGACAGGCAGCACTGACCCACAGCTCACTGCTTCGCGGATAGGTCAGTACCAACCAGGTGGCCATGCCCCACCAGATGACCGACGCACCCAGCACCCAGGGCGCCAGGTCAGGCATCAGGTAGAGCAGCATCAGCGCACCAGCGACGACAGCGGCATAGGCAATGCGCAGCGGCTGGGCCATCAACCCGGCCAGGCGCGCCCATTCCCAGGCCGCCAGGGTCACCACGAAGCCGATGAACAGAGCGAAATCCCCGCCGTTGAGCAGGAAGAAACCACCCAGCGCGACCGGCAGCAGGATCAGCGCGGTAATGATGCGTTGTTTAAGCATTAAGCACGAGCTCCAGCCTCGACCTGCTCGCTGGTCTTACCGAAGCGGCGCTGGCGCGAAGCGAAATCGGCCAGGGCATTGCGCATGGCCTCGTGTTTGAAGTCCGGCCAGTACAGGTCGGAGAAATAGAGTTCGGCGTAAGCCAACTGCCACAGCAGGAAGTTGCTGATGCGGTGCTCGCCACCCGTGCGGATGCACAGGTCCGGCAACGGCAGGTCGCCCGTCGCCAGGCAGGTTTGCAAAAGCCCGGGCGTAATGTCATCCGGACGCAGATGACCGGCCTGAACCTCACGCGCCAGCCGCTGGGCGGCCTGGGCGATATCCCACTGCCCGCCGTAGTTGGCGGCGATCTGCAGGATGAAACGGTTATTGCCGGCGGTCTGCGCCTCGGCCTCGCGCATGGCGGCCTGCAGTTCTGGATGGAACCGCGAACGGTCGCCGATGATGCGCAGGCTGATATTGTTCTCGTTCAGGCGTTTGGCCTCGCGGCGCAGCGCCGAGAAGAACAGCTCCATCAACGCCCCCACTTCCTCGGCAGGGCGCTGCCAGTTCTCACTGGAGAAGGCGAACAGCGTCAGCACCTCGACACCGGACTTGGCGCAGACCTCGATAACCGCACGTACGGCATCGACGCCGGCCTTGTGCCCGGCTACGCCGGGCAACAGGCGCTTCTTCGCCCAGCGATTATTGCCATCCATGATGATCGCGACGTGTCGCGGCACCGAAGACGGTGCCGCCAGCTTGGTCTTTTCCATTAAAAAACCTCGGCCTTAGACGGCCAACAGGTCCTTTTCCTTGGCTTTGAACGCAGCGTCGATCTCGGCGACGAACTTGTCGGTCAGCTTCTGGATCTCGTCAGCGGCACGACGCTCTTCGTCTTCGCTGATTTCCTTGTCCTTGGTCAGCTTCTTCAGGTCGGCCAGGGCATCACGACGCACGTTGCGCACGGCAACCTTGGCATCTTCGGCAACGGCGCTGGCCTGCTTGGTGTAACCCTTGCGGGTTTCCTCGGTCAGGGCCGGCATCGGCACACGGATGGTGGTGCCGGCACTGGACGGGTTCAGGCCCAGGTCGGAAGTCAGGATGGCCTTCTCGATGGCAGCGCTGAGGTTCTTGTCGTGGGCGACGATTTTCAGAGTGCGCGCATCTTCAACAGTGATTGCAGCGACCTGGTTCAGCGGCATTTCGCTGCCCCACGCCGTGACCTTGACGCTGTCCAGGATGCTTGGGTGGGCGCGACCGGTGCGAATGGACGCCAGGTGGCGGCCCAAAGCCTCGATAGACTTGCCCATGCGGTCCTGAGCGTCTTTCTTGATGTCGTTGATCATTTTTGAACTTCCTCGATCAGAGTTCCTTCCGCGCCGCCATGCACGATGTTCAGCAAGGCGCCGGGTTTGTTCATGTTGAAGACGCGCAGCGGCATCTTGTGGTCGCGGCAAAGGCAGATTGCCGTGAGATCCATTACACCCAGCTTGCGATCCAGCACTTCATCGTAGGTCAGATGATCGAACTTCTCGGCATGCGGGTCCTTGAATGGATCTGCAGTGTATACACCATCGACCTTGGTTGCCTTCAATACCACGTCGGCATCGATTTCGATGGCACGCAGGCACGCGGCGGAGTCGGTGGTGAAGAACGGGTTGCCGGTACCGGCAGCGAAGATTACGACTTCTTTGGCGTTCAGGTGGCGCATGGCTTTGCGGCGGTCATAGTGATCGGTCACACCCACCATGGAAATGGCCGACATGACGATAGCGGTAATGTTCGCCCGCTCCAGCGCGTCGCGCATGGCCAGGCCGTTCATTACCGTCGCCAGCATACCCATGTGGTCACCGGTAACACGGTCCATGCCGGCTGCACTGAGCGCCGCACCACGGAACAGGTTGCCACCGCCGATCACCAGGCCGACCTGGACACCGATGCCGACCAACTGGCCGACTTCCAGGGCCATGCGATCCAGGACCTTGGGGTCGATCCCGAACTCTTCCGAGCCCATCAGGGCCTCGCCGCTAAGTTTGAGTAGAATGCGTTTATAGCGAGCCTGATAACCACTGCCCTGCTGAGCCATTGCGAATCTCTCCTGCGGCGTTTGTAAAATTCTGGCGGGCTGCTTGCGCTTGAGCCTGCATGTAACTCTAACGTGACGCAGCGACTGCGTCAGCGAGCAACGGCCTTGAAAACCGCTCCCGCTTTGACAAAGAGGCTGCGCGCGTGAGCGGGCAGCCTCTTTGGGGCGACAGACGAGCCTGTCTTACTGCTTGGCGGCAGCTACCTGAGCGGCAACTTCAGCAGCGAAGTCGTCGACCGGCTTCTCGATGCCTTCGCCTACTTTGAAGTAGGTGAAGGAAACGATTTCAGCACCGGCTTTCTTGGCCAGCTCGCCGACTTTGACTTCCGGGTTCATGACGAAGGCTTGCTCTTTCAGCGAGGCTTCTGCCTTGAACTTGGTGATACGGCCGTTGATCATGTTCTCAACGATGTTTTCCGGCTTGCCGGCGATCTTGTCAGCGTTCAGCTGCAGGAAGACGTTCTTCTCGCGCTCGATGGCCTCGGCGGAGATTTCCGACGCATCCAGGAACTCTGGGTTCGAAGCTGCAACGTGCATGGCAATGTTCTTGGCCAGTTCGACGTCGCCGCCTTTGAGGACGACAACAGCACCGATCTTGTTACCGTGCAGGTAAGCACCGACAACGTCACCCTCAACGCGCACCAGGCGGCGGATGTTGACGTTCTCGCCGCACTTGGCGACCAGGGCTTCACGAGCGGCTTCGCGCGAGGCGATCAGCGGAGCGGCGTCGGTCAGCTTCTGGGCGAAAGCTTCTTCAAGGCTTTCAGCGACGAAGTTCTTGAAGTCATCTTGCAGGGCCAGGAAGTCGGTCTGCGAGTTGACTTCCAGCAGGACGGCGGATTTACCGTCGGTCTTGACGGCGATCGCGCCTTCAGCAGCGACGTTGCCAGCCTTTTTGGCGGCCTTGATGGCGCCCGAGGCACGCATGTCGTCAATGGCTTTTTCGATGTCGCCGCCGGCCTTTTCCAGGGCCTTTTTGCAATCCATCATGCCTTCGCCGGTACGCTCGCGCAGTTCTTTGACCAGCGCTGCAGTAATTGCTGCCATTTCAAAATCCTCTTGGAAAGTTTTTCAACCATTCCACCCGCTCATCACGGGCGTTCAATTCTGCAAATCCGCTGTTTCAACCTCAGCCGGCCCATAATGCGGGGCGCTTGCTGACAGCAGGATTTCAAGGTGGCAAAAAGGGGGCAAAGCCCCCTTTTTGCGTGCCAAGCAGACGCTAGCGTCTATTACTCGGCAGCAGGTGCAGCCGCTTCTTCAGCGTAGACTTCGGTGCCGCCAGCAACGTTGTTGCGGCCGCGGATGACGGCGTCAGCCATCGAAGTCATGTACAGCTCGATAGCGCGAATGGCGTCATCGTTACCTGGGATGATGTAGTCAACACCTTCCGGGCTGCTGTTGGTATCGACAACGCCGATAACCGGGATGCCCAGCTTGTTGGCTTCGGTGATAGCAATGCGCTCGTGGTCAACGTCGATCACGAACAGGGCATCAGGCAGGCCGCCCATGTCCTTGATACCACCCAGGCTGCGGTCCAGCTTTTCCAGATCGCGCGAACGCATCAGGGCTTCTTTCTTGGTCAGCTTGGCAAAAGTGCCGTCTTCGGCCTGGGTTTCCAGGTCGCGCAGACGCTTGATCGAAGCGCGGATGGTTTTGTAGTTGGTCAGCATGCCGCCCAACCAGCGGTGGTCAACGTATGGCGAACCGCAACGAGCAGCTTGCTCGGCGACGATCTTGCCGGCGGAACGCTTGGTGCCGACGAACATGATCTTGTTCTTGCCCTGGGCCAGGCGCTCTACGAACGACAGAGCGTCGTTGAACATTGGCAGGGTTTTTTCCAGGTTGATGATGTGGATCTTGTTACGCGCGCCGAAAATGTACTTGCCCATTTTCGGGTTCCAGTAACGGGTCTGGTGGCCGAAGTGCACACCGGCCTTCAGCATATCGCGCATGTTGACTTGGGACATGATAGTTCCTTGATAAGTCGGGTTGGGCCTCCACGTATCCCAATGACCAACCCACGCAGCTGAACGAGAAGTTCGGGAATGCGGGGCACCCAGGTCATCGTGTCGACACGTGTGTGGGTTTGAGCTGACGGGGTCGTCCCCGAAAGCGGCGCATGTTATACCACAGACCGCCAACGAACGGAACCCGCAGCTTTAAGCTTCAAGCCGCAAGCTTCAAGCTGCAAGAGAAAGCCGACCGCAGCCCCCCCAAGTCACGCCGCTCAGCTTGCAGCTTGCAGCTCGAAGCTTGAAGCTTGAAGCTTGATGCTGGGTTCACAGCCGCCCTCTGATAGAATGAGGGCCTTTTCCGTTTGTTCGCGCCACCTGCGGCGCCGTAGAGAGCCTGTAATGACCGTTACCATCAAGACCGCAGAAGACATCGAGAAGATGCGCATCGCCGGCCGCCTGGCCGCCGAAGTGCTGGAAATGATCGAAGAACACGTCAAGCCCGGTGTTACCACCGAAGAGCTCGACCGCCTGTGCCACGACTATATCGTCAACGTCCAGCAGGCCATTCCGGCACCGCTCAACTACAAGGGCTACCCGAAGTCGATCTGCACCTCGATCAACCACGTGGTCTGCCACGGCATCCCCAACGACAAGCCACTCAAGGACGGCGACACGCTGAACATCGATGTCACCGTGATCAAGGATGGCTACCACGGCGACACCAGCCGCATGTTCCACGTCGGCACCGTGCCGGTCTGGGCCGAACGCCTGTCCAAGGTCACCCAGGAATGCATGTACAAGGCCATCGAACTGGTCAAGCCAGGCTGCCGCCTGGGCGATATCGGTGAAGTGATCCAGAAGCACGCCGAAAAGAACGGCTTTTCGGTGGTGCGTGAATTCTGCGGCCACGGCATCGGCAAGGTGTTCCACGAAGAGCCGCAGATCCTCCACTACGGCCGTGCCGGCACCGGCATGGAGCTCAAAGAGGGCATGACCTTCACCATCGAACCGATGATCAACCAGGGCAAGGCCGACACCAAGGTACTGGGCGACGGCTGGACCGCCATCACCAAGGACCGCAAGCTCTCGGCGCAGTGGGAACACACCCTGGTGGTGACTGCCACCGGCTACGAGATCTTCACCCTGCGCAAGGACGACACCATCCCGCGCACTTCGGCCTGAATTCACGCCAAAGCCCCTACGACAGGAACGCGATGCATGCCCCAGGTGGATCCCGAGCTGTTCGACCGCGGCCAGTTCCAGGCGGAACTGGCCCTCAAGGCGAGCCCCATCGCCGCTTTCAAGAAGGCCATCCGCCAGGCTGGCGAGGTGCTCGACAAGCGTTTCCGTGACGGCCGTGAAATCCGTCAGCTGATCGAGGACCGTGCCTGGCTCGTCGACAACATCCTGCAACAGGCCTGGAAGCAGTTCGACTGGGGCGACGCTGACGGCATCGCGCTGGTGGCGGTCGGGGGCTACGGGCGCGGTGAACTGCACCCGCACTCGGACATCGACCTGCTGATCCTGCTGCGCGACGTCGAACACGAGCAGTACCGCGATGCCATCGAACGCTTCCTTACGCTGCTGTGGGATATCGGCCTGGAAGTGGGCCAAAGCGTGCGCACCATCGACGAGTGTGCCGAACAGGCCCGTGCCGACCTGACGGTCATCACCAACATGATGGAAAGCCGTACCATCGCCGGCCCCGAAGCCCTGCGCCAGCGCATGCTCGAGGTCACCAGCACCGCGCACATGTGGCCGAGCAAGGAGTTCTTCCTGGCCAAGCGCGCAGAGCTCAAGGCCCGCCACCACAAGTACAACGACACCGAGTACAACCTCGAGCCCAATGTAAAAGGCTCGCCCGGTGGCCTTCGCGACATCCAGACAGTCCTTTGGGTAGCCCGTCGCCAGTACGGCACCCTGAACCTGCACGCCCTCGCTGGCGAAGGCTTCCTGCTGGAAAGCGAAAACGAACTGCTGGCCTCCTCCCAGGACTTCTTGTGGAAGGTGCGCTACGCCCTGCACATGCTCGCCGGCCGCGCCGAAGACCGCCTGCTGTTCGACCACCAGCGCAGCATCGCCGCACTGCTGGGCTACAGCGACGAAAACCCCAAGCGCGCCATCGAACAGTTCATGCAGCAGTACTACCGGGTGGTGATGAGCATCAGCCAGCTGTGCGACCTGATCATCCAGCACTTCGAGGAAGTCATCCTCGCCGACGATGACAGTGGCACCACCCAGCCGCTCAATACACGCTTCCGCCTGCACGACGGCTATATCGAAGCGGTCAACGCCAACGTGTTCAAGCGCACGCCGTTCGCCATGATGGAAATCTTCGTGCTGATGGCGCAGCACCCGGAAATCAAGGGTGTGCGCGCTGACACCGTGCGCCTGCTGCGTGAGCACCGCCACCTGATCGACGACACCTTCCGCAACGATATCCGCAACACCAGCCTGTTCATCGAGCTGTTCAAGTGCGAAATCGGCATCCATCGCAACCTGCGGCGGATGAACCGCTACGGCATCCTCGGCCGTTACCTGCCAGAGTTCGGCCTGATCGTCGGGCAGATGCAGCACGACCTGTTCCACATCTATACGGTCGACGCGCACACCCTCAACCTCATCAAGCACCTGCGCAAGCTGCAGTACACGCCGGTATCCGAAAAATTCCCGCTGGCCAGCAAGCTTATGGGCCGCCTGCCCAAACCTGAGCTCATCTACCTGGCCGGGCTGTACCACGACATCGGCAAAGGGCGCCAGGGCGACCACTCCGAGCTGGGCGCGGTGGATGCGAAGAAGTTTTGCGAGCGCCATCAGTTGCCCGCCTGGGACAGCCGGCTGATCGTCTGGCTGGTGCAGAACCACCTGGTGATGTCCACCACCGCGCAACGCAAGGACCTGTCCGACCCGCAGGTGATCAACGACTTCGCCCTGCATGTCGGCGACGAGACGCGCCTGGACTACCTGTATGTGCTGACCGTGGCCGACATCAATGCCACCAACCCCAGCCTGTGGAACTCCTGGCGCGCCAGCCTGCTGCGCCAACTGTACAGCGAGACCAAACGGGCCCTGCGTCGCGGCCTGGAAAACCCGCTGGACCGCGAGGAGCAGATCCGCCAGACACAGAGCGCTGCGCTGGACATCCTCGTCAGAGAGGGCACCGACCCGGACGACGTCGAGCAACTCTGGTCGCAACTGGGTGACGACTATTTCCTCAAGCACAACGCCGCTGATGTGGCCTGGCACAGTGATGCGATCCTGCAGCAGCCTGCCGACGGCGGGCCGCTGGTACTGATCAAGGAAACCACCCAGCGTGAGTTCGAGGGCGGTACGCAGATTTTCATCTATGCCCCCGACCAGCACGACTTCTTTGCCGTGACCGTAGCGGCCATGTCGCAGCTCAACCTGAACATCCATGACGCGCGCATCATCACCTCGAGCAGCCAGTTCACGCTCGACACCTACATCGTGCTCGACAATGACGGCGGCTCCATCGGTGATAACCCGCAACGGGTCAAGCAGATCCGCGACGGCCTGACCGAGGCGCTGCGCAACCCCGAGGATTACCCGACCATCATCCAGCGTCGGGTACCCCGCCAGCTCAAGCATTTCAACTTCCCGCCGCAGGTGACCATCCTCAACGATGCCCAGCGGGCGGTGACCATCCTCGAGATCACCGCGCCGGACCGCCCGGGGCTGCTGGCGCGGATCGGGCGGATCTTCCTGGAGTTCGACCTGTCACTGCAGAACGCCAAGATCGCCACCCTCGGCGAACGCGTGGAAGACGTATTCTTCATTACCGACGCCGACAACCAGCCGCTGTCCGACCCGCAGTTGTGCAGCCGCCTGCAGGAAGCGATCGTGCAACAGCTGCAGGCCGGCCAGGCCAGCGATGCCAGCCCGGCCCGCGTGACCTTTTAACGATTAGACGATTGACGAGACCTTGCGCCGATGAACCATGCCTTGACCCAGCTTCAGCCCTACCCGTTCGAGAAACTCCGCGCCCTGCTGGGCAGCGTGAAGCCTGCGGTGGACAAGCGCGCCATCGCCCTGTCGATCGGTGAGCCGAAGCACGAATCGCCGGCGTTCGTAGCCCAGGCCATGGCCGACAACCTCGACAAGCTGGCGGTCTACCCCAGCACCATCGGCCTGCCAGCGCTGCGCCAGGCCATTGCCCAGTGGTGCGAGCGCCGCTTCGGCGTACCGGCCGGCTGGCTGGACGCAGACCGCCATGTGCTGCCGGTCAACGGCACCCGTGAAGCGCTGTTCGCCTTCACCCAGGCTGTGGTCAACCGCGCCGATGATGGCCTGGTGGTCAGCCCCAACCCGTTCTACCAGATCTACGAAGGCGCGACCCTGCTCGCCGGCGCCACGCCGCATTACCTGCCGTGCCTGGAAAACAACGGTTTCAACCCGGACTTCGATGCCGTGCCCGCCGAGGTCTGGAAGCGCTGCCAGATCCTGTTCCTGTGCTCACCGGGAAACCCCACCGGCGCACTGGTACCGATGGTCACCCTGAAGAAGCTGATTGCACTGGCCGACGAGCACGATTTCGTCATCGCCGCCGACGAGTGCTACAGCGAGCTCTACTTTGACGAAGACGCCCCACCACCGGGCCTTCTCAGTGCCTGCGCCGAACTGGGCCGCAGTGATTTCAAGCGTTGCGTGGTATTCCACAGCCTGTCCAAACGCTCCAACCTGCCGGGCCTGCGTTCGGGCTTCGTTGCCGGCGATGCGGAAATCATCAAGCCGTTCCTGCTCTACCGCACCTACCATGGCTGCGCCATGCCAGTGCAGACCCAACTGGCCAGCATCGCCGCCTGGCAGGATGAAGCGCATGTGCGCGAGAATCGCGACCAGTACCGCGCCAAATACGATGCCGTGCTGGATATCCTGCAGCCCGTGCTGGACGTACAGCGGCCCGATGGCAGCTTCTACCTGTGGGCCAAGGTGCCGGGGTGCGATGCTGACTTCACCCGCGACCTGTTCGAAGCCCAGCATGTGACGGTGGTGCCTGGTTCGTACCTGTCGCGCGAAGTGGACGGCGTGAATCCGGGGGCCGGGCGGGTACGCATGGCACTGGTCGCACCGTTGGCCGAGTGCATCGAGGCGGCTGAGCGGATTCGTGCGTTCGTGCAAAACCGTTGATCGAGTGAGTGCCGCACTGTAGCTCGAACGCCGGCTTACCGGCGCTTGAGCTACAGCGGCTCATTTGACTGCCCCCAGGTTCGCCTCGCTCAAGTCCAGCTCACCCAACACCTGCCGTACCACCTCGTCGCCTACCAGGTGCTGGCGATGCAGGTTATACAACTCCAGGCGCTGCGCCCTGAGCGCCCGCAGGCGCAGGCGGCGCTCCAGCAAATCCATCTGCTCTGCCAAGGCCCTCGCCTCGGCCGTGTCGTTGTAACTGTCCAGTTCATCGCGGTACTCGGCCATCAACCGTGCCTTGAGCTCCGTGGCCAGGGTCGCCTGCGCCGCATCCTGAGGGGCGCTGGCATCAATCACTTCCTCGGCCTCCAGGGCATGAATGGCAGCCTCGGCCGTGCGCCGCCAGGCTTCCTGCACCTCCTGATGCAGCCGCTCGTCCGGGCTGCGGGTGACACCTTTCAAGAGAAAAGGCAGAGCCACGCAGGCGCTGACCAGCGAAAGCAAGATGACGCCCGCCGCGATGAAAATCAGCAGGTCGCGCTCTGGGAAATCCTGGCCAGCCCCGATCAGCAGCGGTATCGACATCACACCCGCCAGCGTCACGGCCCCGCGCACCCCACCTAGGGTCAGCAGCCAGCATGAGCGCGCGGTGGGCATCAGTACCAGTGCCGGTTTGCCCCGCCAGCGACGCACGACCCCAACCGCCCGCCAGATGCTTTGCACCCAGATGAAACGCAGCAGGATCAGCGCCGCGAAGATCGCCAGCACATCCAGGCAACGCCAGGCCAGTGTCGGCCAGAGGGTAGGCTCATGGCTGACCACTGCCTTGATGATGTCCGGCAATTGCAGGCCCAAGAGGAGGAAGATCAGGCCATTGAAGGCGAATTCCAGCAGCGACCAGACACTACGGTTGAGCAGGCGGGTGCTGGTCTGGCGCGGCAGCAGATCCAGCCAGCTCTGCATCATGCCGGCGGCGACCGCCGAGAGGATGCCCGATACCCCAAGGCGCTCGGCCAATACATAGGCGGCAAACGGCAGCAGCAGCATGAATACCACGTGAGTGGCCGGGTCATCCCAGCCACGGGCGATCATCCAGGCGCGCAGCCTGCCAATCAGCCAGCTCAGGGCCACACCCACCGCCAGCCCGCCGATGGCGACCAAGACAAAACTGAAACTGGCATCGGCCAGTGAAAATACGCCGGTGATCGCCGCTGCCAGCGCGAACTTGAAGGTCACCAGGCCAGAGGCGTCATTCATCAGCGCCTCCCCCTGAAGCATGTGCATCAGGGGAGTGGGGAGGCGGTCCTGGGTGATGGCCGAGACGGCCACGGCGTCGGTCGGCGACAATACGGCCGCCAGGGCAAAGGCGACCGCCAGCGGGATACTCGGCAGCAGCCAATGGATAAAGTAGCCGGCACCGACCACGGTGAACAGCACCAGCCCTACAGCCAGCGCCACCACCGGCCCGCGGATGCGCCACAGTTCGCGTTTGGGGATGCGCCAGCCGTCGGCAAACAGCAACGGCGGCAGGAACAGGAAGAGGAACAGTTCAGGGTCCAGGGCCACATGCAGCCCCAGGCTCGGCCAGGCCAACAACGCACCGGCAGCGATCTGCACCAGCGGCAGCGGCAACGGGATCACCCGCCCGACCAGTTTCGACACGCTTACCAGCGTCAGCAGGATGAGGACGGTATAGGCGGACTGCATCCGTTAAAGCTTCCTTTGTGAACCGAAATCAATCCAGGCGAAAGACCGCCATGGAAACAACATGTTAGCGCTGTGTGGCAACCCTGGGCCGCTGCACGAAAGTCGCAGGCGGCGCATGAATATGTAACATGATGATACCCGCCTAACGTACAGATGCTGACACTTGCATCCACAGTTGTAATGAAATCCTGCACTTGCATACGCCTACCCCCGAGTGCTGGCTCAACTTGCAGAGCACCTACCCGCTGCGCACAGCCAGGCAGCAATAGGGCAATGAAATCATCCAGCCCGTTCACCGTTTGGTCGCTCAAGACACATCCTGACCCGTCGTCAGGGCGCCTCGGGCGTGGCGCACCGAGGATCGTTCCCGCATAATCGCGTGACTGACATTCGGAAATGGAGAGATTGGGGCAGCCTGTGACCCCAATGCACACAATGACCTACACGCTCTACGGCATCAAAGCCTGCGATACCATGAAAAAAGCGCGCACCTGGCTCGAAGATCAAGCCATCGCCTACGAATTCCATGACTACAAGACTCAAGGCATCGACCGTGACAGCCTGAACCGCTGGTGCGACGAGCACGGCTGGGAAGTGATCCTCAACCGTGCCGGCACCACGTTCCGCAAGCTCGACGATACCAGCAAGGCCGACCTCGACCAGGCCAAGGCCGTCGAGCTGATGCTGGCCCAGCCGTCGATGATCAAGCGGCCGGTGCTCGACCTTGGCGCGCGCACCCTGGTCGGTTTCAAACCTGACCTGTACGCCGCTGCGCTGGCCTGAGTCCATCTACGCATCGCCCCCTATTTCGCACGAGGTAATCATATGTCCACTACCCTGTTCAGCCTGGCCTTCGGTGTCGGCTCCCAGAACCGCCAGGGCACCTGGCTGGAAGTCTTCTACGCACAGCCGCTGCTCAAGCCGAGCGCCGAGCTGGTCGCCGCTGTTGCGCCGATCCTCGGCTATGAAGGTGGCAACCACGCCATCACCTTCAGCAATGCCCAGGCCGCGCAACTGGCCGAAGCCGTCAAAGGCATCGATGCCGCCCAGGCAGCCCTGCTGACCCGCCTGGCCGAAAGCCACAAGCCGCTGGTCGCCACCCTGCTGGCCGAAGACGCTGCCCTGGCGTCGACCCCAGAGGCCTACCTGAAGCTGCACCTGCTGTCGCACCGCCTGGTCAAGCCGCACGGCGTGAGCCTGGCAGGCATCTTCCCGCTGCTGCCGAACGTCGCCTGGACCAACCAGGGCGCCGTCGACCTGGCAGAGCTGGCCGAACTGCAACTGGAGGCGCGCCTCAAAGGCGAGCTGCTGGAAGTGTTCTCGGTGGACAAGTTCCCGAAGATGACCGACTACGTGGTCCCGGCCGGCGTGCGTATCGCCGACACCGCCCGCGTGCGCCTGGGCGCCTACATCGGCGAAGGCACCACGATCATGCACGAAGGCTTCGTCAACTTTAATGCCGGCACCGAAGGCCCGGGCATGATCGAAGGCCGTGTATCGGCCGGTGTATTCGTCGGCAAGGGTTCGGACCTGGGCGGCGGCTGCTCGACCATGGGCACCCTGTCCGGTGGTGGCAACATCGTCATCAAGGTCGGTGAAGGTTGCCTGATCGGCGCCAACGCCGGCATCGGCATCCCGCTGGGCGACCGCAACACCGTCGAAGCTGGCCTGTACATCACAGCCGGCACCAAGGTAAACCTGCTCGACGAAAACAATGAGCTGGTCAAAGTGGTCAAGGCGCGCGACCTGGCTGGCCAGACCGACCTGCTGTTCCGCCGCAACTCGCTCAACGGCGCCGTCGAGTGCAAGACGCACAAATCGGCGATCGAGCTGAACGAGGCGCTGCACGCCCACAACTGAGAACTCCCCAAGGGTTCGAAGTGTTAAGATCGGGTCTGGCGCACTCACGCCAGACCCGATTTTCATTCCAGGCCCCGTGATCATGTTCCAGCCCTCCCCCTGGCGTGCCGATTTCCCCGCCATCGACGCCCTGCAACGCCAGCACCAGACCTACCTGGACAGCGCTGCCACCACCCAGAAGCCCCAGGCCCTGCTCGATGCCCTGAGCCACTATTACGGCCACGGCGCTGCCAACGTGCACCGTGCCCAGCACCTGCCGGGCGCACTGGCGACCCAGGCGTTCGAAACCAGCCGCGACAAGGTCGCCGCCTGGCTCAACGCTGGCGAATCGCGGCAGGTCATCTTCACCCACGGCGCCACGTCGGCCCTGAACCTGTTGGCCTATGGCCTGGAACACCGTTTCGAGGCAGGCGACGAAATCGCGGTGAGCGCGCTGGAGCACCATGCCAACCTGCTGCCCTGGCAACAACTGGCGCGGCGGCGCAACCTGCGCCTGGTGGTGCTGCCACTGGATGAGCAGGGCCGCATCGACCTTGAGCAGGCGCTGCAGTTGATTGGCCCGCGTACTCGCGTGCTTGCGGTCAGCCAGTTGTCCAACGTGCTCGGCACTTGGCAGCCGCTGCCAGCGTTACTCGCCCATGCCCGGGCCCAAGGGGCGCTGACGGTGGTCGATGGCGCCCAGGGCGTGGTGCATGGCCGCCACGATGTTCAGCAACT
Source organism: Pseudomonas sp. NPDC089743 (assembly GCF_044748785.1). Taxonomy (NCBI): domain Bacteria; kingdom Pseudomonadati; phylum Pseudomonadota; class Gammaproteobacteria; order Pseudomonadales; family Pseudomonadaceae; genus Pseudomonas; species Pseudomonas sp. NPDC089743. Next base: position 505,381 of record NZ_JBIVGS010000003.1, on the reverse strand, counting down.
GGGCTGTGATTTCTACGTATTCTCCAGCCACAAACTGTATGGCCCGGAAGGCGTCGGCGTACTTTATGGCCGTGTGCAAGCGCTGGAACTGCTGCGCCACTGGCAGTTCGGCGGTGAAATGGTACAGCTGGCTGACTACCAGAGTGCCAGCTTCCGCCCCGCACCGCTGGGCTTCGAGGCTGGCACCCCGCCGATCGCCGGGGTGATCGGCCTGGGGGCGACGCTCGATTACCTGGCCAGCCTCGACGGCCAGGCCGTCGAGAACCACGAGACCCACCTTCATCATCACCTGCTGCGCGGGCTGGCCGACCGTGACGGGGTGCGGGTGCTGGGCGCGCCACAGGCTGCCTTGGCCAGCTTTGTCATCGAAGGCGTGCACAATGCCGACATCGCCCACCTGCTGACAGAGCAAGGCATTGCCGTACGTGCCGGCCATCACTGCGCCATGCCACTGCTCAAGGGGCTGGGGCTCGAAGGCGCGATTCGGGTATCGCTGGGCATGTACAACGACAGCGATGACCTGCAACGTTTCTTCGATGCCCTCGATCAAGGCCTGGAGCTGTTGCGATGAGCCTGCCAGTACGCGCCCAGGCAGTATTGGAGCGTTTCGGGCAGGCCCGCGGCTGGGAGCAGCGTGCCCGGCTTCTGATGCAGATGGGTGAGCAACTGGAACCGCTGAGCGATACGCAAAAAGGCGAGGACAACCGCGTGCACGGCTGTGAAAGCCTGGTATGGCTGGTAGCTGAACAGCACGACGGCCAGTGGCAGTTCAAGGCGAGCAGTGATGCGCGACTGTTACGTGGCCTGCTGGCAGTGCTGCTGGTGCGGGTGCAAGGGCTGGACAGCCGCGAACTGGCGGCGCTTGATCTGCGCGAGTGGTTTACCCAGTTGGGGTTGGAGCGGCAGTTGTCGCCATCGCGCAGCAATGGCCTGCATGCAGTGTTGCTGCGCATGGCCGAGCTGGTTTCAGACCACTGAACCCAGCTCGGCCGTGCGCCTCACTCGGCCTTGACCCGCTCTGACGGGCGCCGGGCGCCAGCCACCAGCTTTTCCACGGCCTTGCTCGCCGCCACCATGCCAAAGGTCGCCGTCACCATCATCACCGCGCCAAAGCCCCCGGCGCAGTCAAGGCGCACACCCTCGCCCACGAAGCTCTTCTGCAGGCACACGCTGCCATCGCCCTTGGGGTAGCGCAGCTGTTCGCTGGAGAACACACACGGCACCCCGTAATTGCGGCTGACGTTGCGCGAAAAGTTGTAGTCACGCCGCAGGGTCGAACGTACCCGCGATGCCAGCGGGTCGTTGAAGGTCTTGTTGAGGTCGCCGATCTGAATCTGTGTGGGGTCGATCTGCCCCCCTGCGCCGCCGGTGGTGACGATCGCGATCTTGCGCCGCCGGCACCAGGCAATGAGCGCCGCCTTGGCCATCACGCTGTCAATGCAGTCGACGACGCAATCGAGCTGCTCGGTGATGTACTCAGCCATGGTGTCGCGGGTGACGAAGTCAGCCACCGCATGCACCGTGCAGGCCGGGTTGATCGCACGCAGACGCTCGGCCATCACCTCGACCTTGGGGCGCCCCACCTGCCCTTCCAGGGCATGGGCCTGGCGGTTGGTGTTGCTGACACAGACATCATCCAGATCGAACAAGGTGATCTCACCCACGCCACTGCGCGCCAGCGCCTCGGCCACCCAGGAGCCCACTCCGCCGATACCGACGACCGCCACGTGGGCCCGGTTCAGGCGTTGCAGCCCCTCGTCGCCGTACAGCCGGCCAACGCCGGCAAAGCGTGGATCTTCTGTGCTCATGTTCGTACCCCGAAGCTCATACCGCCAAAACGGCGCGCATTATAGGCCAGCAGCGCCGATGACCTCCATCGTTAGGAAAACACCTACTGATCCTGCTTTAATGTCCTACTACCTCGACAGATATGGACGACAATGTCATCTCGCAAATTCGGCTTGAACCTGGTGATTGTCCTGGCCATCGCCGCACTGTTCACCGGGTTCTGGGCGCTGGTCAATCGGCCGGTTTCTGCGCCGGCCTGGCCTGAGCAGATATCAGGTTTCTCGTACTCGCCATTTCGCCTGGGGGAAAGCCCGCAAAAAGGCCAATACCCAAGCGACGCCGAGCTGCGCCAAGACCTGGAGCAGATGAGCACGCTGACCGACAGCATCCGTATCTATACCGTCGAAGGCACCCAGGCCGATATCCCGCGCCTGGCTGAGGAGCTTGGGCTGCGCGTCACCCTGGGCATCTGGATCAGCCCGGACCTGGAGCGCAACGAGCGAGAGATCGCCACCGCCATCGAACTGGCCAACACCTCGCGCAGTGTGGTTCGCGTGGTGGTCGGCAACGAAGCGCTGTTCCGCGAAGAAGTCACGCCCGAAGCCTTGATCCAGTACCTCGACCGGGTGCGAGCCGCAGTCAAGGTGCCGGTCACCACCAGTGAACAGTGGCACATCTGGAAGGAACACCCGGAACTGGCCAAGCATGTCGACCTGATCGCCGCGCACATCCTGCCCTACTGGGAGTTCGTGCCCATGAAGGATTCCGTGGAGTTCGTCCTGGATCGGGCCCGTGAGCTGAAACAACAGTTCCCGCGCAAGCCATTGCTGCTCTCGGAAGTCGGCTGGCCGAGCAACGGCCGCATGCGCGGCGGCGCCGACGCGACCCAGGCCGACCAGGCCATCTACCTGCGCACGCTGGTCAACACCCTCAACCGCCGCGGCTACAACTATTTCGTCATCGAAGCCTACGACCAACCCTGGAAAGCCAGTGACGAGGGCTCGGTGGGCGCCTACTGGGGCGTATTCAATGCCCAACGCCAGCAAAAATTCAATTTTGAAGGGCCGGTGGTGGCGATACCGCAATGGCGTGCGCTGGCGGTCGCCTCGGTGGTGTTGGCGATGATCGCCCTGACCATATTGCTGATCGACGGCTCGGCCTTGCGTCAACGCGGGCGGACGTTCCTCACCTTCATCACCTTCCTCTGTGGGTCAGTGCTGGTGTGGATCGGTTACGACTACAGCCAGCAGTACAGCACCTGGTTCAGCCTGACTGTCGGCGTGCTGCTGGCGCTGGGCGCGCTCGGCGTATTCATCGTGCTATTGACCGAGGCGCACGAGTTGGCCGAGGCCGTGTGGATTCACAAGCGCCGCCGGGAGTTTCTGCCAGTCCAGGGCGACAGCGCCTACCGGCCCAAGGTCTCGGTGCATGTACCGTGCTACAACGAACCGCCCGAAATGGTCAAACAGACGCTCGACGCCCTGGCCGCCCTGGATTACCCGGACTACGAAGTGCTGGTGATCGATAACAACACCAAGGATCCAGCCGTTTGGGAGCCGCTCAAGGCCCACTGCGAAAAGCTCGGCGAGCGCTTCAAGTTCTTCCACGTCGCGCCGTTGGCCGGGTTCAAGGGCGGTGCGCTGAACTACCTGCTGCCGCACACCGCCAAGGATGCCGAAGTGATCGCAGTGATCGACTCGGACTACTGCGTGGACCGCAACTGGCTCAAGCACATGGTGCCGCATTTCGCCGACCCGAAGATCGCCGTGGTGCAGTCGCCCCAGGACTACCGCGACCAGCATGAGAGCGCCTTCAAGAAGCTTTGCTACAGCGAGTACAAAGGCTTCTTCCACATTGGCATGGTCACCCGGAACGACCGTGACGCGATCATTCAGCACGGCACCATGACCATGACCCGGCGCACCGTGCTGGAAGAACTGGGCTGGGCCGAATGGTGCATCTGCGAAGACGCCGAACTGGGCCTGCGGGTGTTCGAGAAAGGCCTGTCGGCTGCCTACGCCCACAACAGCTATGGCAAGGGCCTGATGCCCGACACCTTCATCGACTTCAAGAAGCAGCGTTTCCGCTGGGCCTATGGCGCCATCCAGATCATCAAGCACCACGCCGCCGCCCTGCTGCGCGGCAAGGGCAGCGAGCTGACCCGTGGCCAGCGCTATCATTTTCTGGCCGGCTGGCTACCCTGGGTCGCCGATGGCATGAACATCTTCTTCACGGTCGGTGCCCTGCTCTGGTCGGCGGCGATGATCATCGTGCCGCACCGGGTCGATCCCCCCCTGATGATCTTCGCCATCCCGCCACTGGCGCTGTTCTTCTTCAAGGTCGCCAAAATCATCTTCCTTTACCGCCGGGCGGTCGGGGTCAACCTCAAGGACGCATTCGCAGCGGCCCTGGCGGGGTTGGCACTGTCGCACACCATCGCCAAGGCGGTGCTGTACGGGTTCTTCACCAGCAGCATGCCGTTCTTCCGCACGCCGAAAAATGCCGACAGCCATGGGCTGCTGGTCGCGATTTCCGAAGCGCGCGAAGAACTGTTCATCATGCTGCTGCTGTGGGGAGCGGCAGCCGGGATCTACCTGGTGCAAGGGTTGCCGAGCTCGGACATGCGCTTCTGGGTCGCGATGCTGCTGGTGCAGTCACTGCCCTACCTGGCGGCGCTGGTAATGGCACTGCTGTCGTCACTGCCCAAGCCCGAGCACAACATGGCCGAGCCTCAGGAGGCTTGAGCATCGCGGGGCCGCGCAGCGGCCCAAAGCCCCGTGCCGACAAACCTTGTTTGATATAAGATAACGCCCCTCGTTTTTCCGCCTTGCCTTGCCCCGGAGTTCCCCATGACGGCCCCAGCCGAGCTCTCGTCCACCCTCCAACTGGCCTGCGACCTGATCCGTCGTCCCTCGGTCACCCCTGTCGACGCCGACTGCCAGGCGCAGATGATGAACCGCTTGGGCGCCGTGGGCTTCCAGCTCGAACCGATGCGCATCGAAGACGTCGACAACTTCTGGGCCACCCATGGTCACCAGGACGGGCCGGTGCTGTGCTTCGCCGGCCACACCGATGTGGTCCCAACCGGCCCGGTACAGCAGTGGCAGCATGAGCCGTTCGAGGCACTGATCGATGCCGATGGCATGCTCTGCGGGCGTGGCGCTGCTGATATGAAAGGCAGCCTGGCCTCCATGGTGGTCGCCAGCGAGCGGTTCGTGCAGGACTACCCGAACCACCGCGGCAGGGTCGCGTTCCTGATCACCAGCGATGAAGAGGGCCCGGCACACCATGGCACCAAGGCTGTGGTCGAGCGCCTGATCGCGCGCAACGAGCGCCTGGACTGGTGCATCGTCGGCGAGCCGTCGAGCACCAGCCTGCTCGGTGACGTGGTCAAGAACGGCCGCCGTGGCTCGCTTGGCGCCAAACTGACCGTGCGCGGCAAACAAGGCCATGTGGCCTACCCGCACCTGGCACGCAACCCGATCCACCTGGCCGCGCCAGCGCTGGCGGAGCTGGCCGCCGAACACTGGGATGAAGGCAACGCGTTCTTCCCACCGACCAGTTTCCAGATCTCCAACCTCAATTCCGGTACCGGCGCCACCAATGTGGTGCCGGGTGATCTGACCGCGCTGTTCAATTTCCGCTTCTCCACCGAGTCGACGGTCGAAGGCCTGCAGGCGCGAGTCTCGGCAATCCTCGACAAGCATGAACTGGACTGGTCGATCGACTGGGCGCTTTCGGGCCTGCCATTCCTCACCGAGCCCGGTGAACTGCTCGATGCCGTTTCGGCCAGCATCAAGGGCGTCACCGGCCGTGATACTCAGCCGTCCACCAGCGGGGGCACGTCCGATGGCCGGTTCATCGCCACCATGGGCACCCAGGTCGTCGAACTGGGCCCGGTCAATGCAACCATCCACCAGGTCGACGAACGCATCCTGGCCAGCGACCTCGACCTGCTGACCGAGATCTACTACCAGACCCTGGTGCGGTTGCTCGCCTGATGCTCGCCTGCCCTATTTGCCAGGCGTCACTGACGCGGCTCGACAACGGTGTGGTGTGCCCGGCCGGCCACCGCTTCGACCGTGCCCGCCAGGGTTACCTGAACCTGCTGCCTGTGCAGCACAAGAACAGCCGTGACCCTGGCGACAATCAGGCCATGGTCGAAGCGCGCCGGGACTTCCTCGATGCCGGCCATTACGCGCCCGTGGCCCGTCGCCTGGCTGAACTGGCCGCCGAGCGCCAGCCTGGCGCCTGGCTGGACATTGGCTGCGGCGAAGGCTATTACACCGCGCAACTCGCCCAGGCCCTGCCACAGGCCGACGGCTACGCCCTGGACATCTCGCGGGAGGCCGTCAAACGTGCCTGCCGCCGCGACCCTTCGGTCACCTGGATGGTCGCCAGCATGGCCCGCGTACCCATGGCCGATGCCAGTTGCCAGTTCATCGCCAGCGTGTTCAGCCCGCTGGACTGGGCCGAGGCCCAGCGCCTGCTGAGCCCGGGTGGCGGCCTGATGCGGGTGGGCCCGACCAGCGGCCACCTGATGGAATTGCGCGAAGTGCTCTACGATGAAGTACGTCCTTATGCCGACGACAAACACCTGGCCCTGGCCCCCCAGGGCATGGCCCATACCCACAGCGAAACCCTTGAGTTCCGGCTGAGCCTGGCGGCCCCCAAAGCCCGGGCCGACCTGCTGGCCATGACCCCACACGGCTGGCGCGCCAGTGCCGAGAAACGTGCGCGGGTGATAGACCAGCCCGAGCCCTTCGACGTCACGGTTTCGATGCGTTATGACTATTTCGTGCGCCAAGACTGAGCACACCTGGAGCCCTTATGCGCCAACCTGATATCGAGATCTACCTGAAGGACGCTGACGTCGACCACAAGCAGATTGCCCAATGGCTCGGCGAAGCGATTGGCCCCTGCAGCGAATGGCAGCAGAAAGGCCAGACCTTCAAATGCAAGGCCGGTAACATTCCGGTCACCTGGTTACCCAAGGCTGTAGGGAAATGGAACAGCCTGTACCTGGAAAGCGACCAGACGCCATGGGACGATGACGTCGCCTGCGCCCGCGCCGCATTCGCCGCACTGGGCGTGGAAGTGCGCTGCGCGCCAGGTGGCTGGGTCGAGGAAGATGGCGAGGAAGATGCCGATCGCTGGATCCGCATCAGCGCTGACGGTGAAGAGGAGATCACCTGGCGTACCTCGTGAGCAGCACGCTACAAAAGGGTTCGCATCAGGCTGCAAGTTACACGGTCAACTTGCAGCTTGAAGCTTGAGGCTCGAAGCGCAGGACTCAGAGCCCTACGACGTCCTCGGCTTGCAGGCCTTTCTGGCCCTGCACGCAGGAGTACTCGACCCGCTGCCCTTCGACCAGGGTACGATGCCCCTCACCGCGGATCGCCCGATAATGGACGAATACATCCGCACCACCTTCGCGCTGAATGAAGCCAAAGCCCTTGGCATCGTTGAACCACTTTACATTCCCAGTCTCACGAGACGACATCTGAACTACTCCGGATTTTTATTGTGAAGATCGCCTTGTAGACACAGGGTTTCCTCCCTGTGTCGACGCCGCTTGCCGAAATATCCTGCAAGTGGCAGGCCGAGTATATGCCACAGAACAAATAATTTTCATGACCGCCGCGCCCTTTGCAGGATTTTGCTGAACTTACGCAGATACGGCAGACTAACCGTTTGCACATTCACTGAACATCACACCCAGGGCACACACCCCATGACCCGTTCTCCCCTGCGCCGCCTGATCTTCGGCGCTCTGCGTCGCCTGTTGTACCTGTGGGTGCGCTCCGAGACCATCAACCAGTCCGCCATGAGCCTGCAGCTCGACCGCAGCCGCCCGGTGTTCTATGCCCTGCCCTCGCCATCGCTCACCGACCTGGCCGTACTCGACCATGAGTGCACCAAGGCGGGGCTGCCGCGCCCGGTACTGCCGGTAGCGGTGGGCACGCTGCACGAGCCGGCCGGGTTCTTCTACCTCACGCCCGACCCGGACTGGCTCGGCCGCCACGACAAGCGCGGCGCGCCCCCCACCCTTGAGCGGGTGATTGCAGCGGTCAGCCAGCATGCCGAAGAAGACGCACAGATCATCCCGGTCAGTGTGTTCTGGGGCCAGACGCCTGCCAGCGAATCGAGCCCGTGGAAATTGCTCTTCGCTGACAGTTGGGCGGTAACCGGGCGCCTGCGCCGGCTGCTGACGATCCTGATACTGGGGCGCAAGACCCGCGTGCAGTTCTCGGCGCCTATCCAGGTGCGTGAGCTGGTGCAGCACAACAAAGGCCATGAACGCACCGTGCGCATGGCCCAACGCCTGATGCGCGTGCACTTTCGCAACCTCAAGACTGCGGTGATCGGCCCGGACATCTCGCACCGGCGCAATCTGGTCAAAGGCCTGGTCCACGCGCCACTGGTACGCCAGGCCATCAGCGAACAAGCCCAACGGGAAAACATTCCCCTGGCCAAGGCTGAAGCACAGGCCCTGCGCTACGGCAACGAGATCGCCTCGGACTACACCTACACCGCGATCCGCTTTCTGGAAGTGGTGCTCAGCTGGTTCTGGAACAAGATCTACGACGGTATCAAGGTCAACCACATCGAGCAGGTGCAGGGCATCGCACCGGGCCACGAAGTCATCTATGTACCGTGCCATCGCAGCCACATCGACTACCTGCTGCTGTCGTACCTGCTGTTTCGCAACGGCCTGACGCCACCGCACATCGCGGCCGGCATCAACCTCAACATGCCAGTGATCGGCAGCTTGCTGCGCCGCGGCGGCGCCTTCTTCATGCGCCGCACCTTCAAGGGCAACCCGCTGTACACCGCAGTGTTCAACGAATACCTGCACACCCTGTTCACCAAGGGGTTCCCGGTCGAGTACTTCGTCGAGGGCGGGCGCTCGCGCACCGGGCGCATGCTGCAACCACGCACGGGGATGCTGGCGATCACCTTGCGCAGCTTCCTGCGCTCATCGCGCACACCGATCGTCTTCGTGCCGGTGTACATCGGCTACGAACGTGTCCTGGAAGGCCGCACCTACCTGGGTGAACTGCGTGGCGCCAGCAAGAAGAAGGAGTCGATCTTCGACATCTTCAAAGTCATCGGCGCGCTGAAGCAGCGTTTCGGTCAGGTCTACGTCAACTTCGGCGAACCGATTCGCCTGGCAGGCTTTCTCGACCAACAGCAACCCGGCTGGCGTGAGCAGGCACTTGGCCCGCAGTTCCGTCCGGCCTGGCTGAACGAGACCACCACCCGCCTGGGTGAAACCGTGGCCCGCCACCTCAACGAGGCTGCAGCGGTCAACCCGGTCAACCTGGTGGCCCTGGCGTTGCTCTCCACCAGCCGCCTGGCACTGGACGAAAGTGCCCTGATCCGGGTGCTGGACCTGTACCTGGCCCTGTTGCGCAAGGTCCCCTATTCGCAGCACACCACCCTGCCCGAGGGCGACGGCCAGGCGCTGATCGAGCACGTCAGGGGCATGAACCTGCTGGCGGAGCAGAAAGACGCCCTGGGCCGCATCCTCTACCTGGATGAAGCCAATGCGGTGCTGATGACTTATTACCGCAACAACGTCCTGCACATCTTTGCCTTGCCGGCGTTACTGGCAAGCTTCTTCCACAGCAGCTCACGGATGAACCGTGACCTGCTCGGGCAGTATGTACACGCGTTGTATCCGTACCTGCAGGCCGAGCTGTTCCTGCGCTGGTCACCCGAGCAACTGGACGAGGTGATCGACCAGTGGCTGGCCGCGTTGGTCGAACAGGGGCTGCTACGCCAGGAGCAAGACAGCTACATTCGCCCTGCGCCGAGTTCGCGCCAATTCGTCCTGCTGACCCTGCTGGCCCGCTCCATCACCCAGACCTTGCAACGTTTCTACATGGCCACTTCGCTGCTGCTCAACAGTGGGCAGAACACCCTCAGCGCGGAAGAACTCGAAGACCTGTGCGTGATGATGGCTCAACGCCTGTCGATCCTGCACGGTCTCAATGCCCCGGAGTTCTTCGACAAGACCCTGTTCCGCCACTTCATCCAGACCCTGGTCGAGCAGGGCGTGTTGCGCCCGGACGGCAATGGCAAGCTGGGCTATCACGACAAGCTGGGAGAGCTGGCCGAGGGCGTGGCCAAGCGCGTGCTGTCAGCCGAGCTGCGCCTGTCGATCCGCCAGGTGGCGCTGCACCGTGATGAGCCGGCGGACATCGTGCAGGGGTAGATTTTCAGCCTGCGCCCGGTCCTTGAAAGGGATCAACATCGATTCGCTGCACCCCACATCCCTTTCAAGGACTATCAATATGCCTCAGATCAAATCGGTGACCGTCGAAATCACCTGCTCGGACTCCACCACCCCGCCGGCGGCAGCCCTCGTCAGATTGAGCTTGGCTGATGTTTCGCTAGCAGATGCGCCGTCCACCCCTGTTACCGAACTCGATCTGCGCTGGGGAAGCGGTTTTCCGATCACCCTGCCGCTGCCCTTTGACTGGAGCCAGATCAACCAGAAACACGAATATGCCATCGAAGCGCGCATCGAGAATGATGGGCAACTGGTGTACATCAACACCACGAACTACACGCTGAAACCAGGCGTAGGCACCTATCAGGTTGAGGTCGAGAAGGTGCACTCGGTCGCTGAAGGTCTCCACGGCGGCAACCTCATGGGTTGACCACCTGCCCTGGAAAATCCGTTAAAGTCCTTGGGGTTGGCCACAAGCCAACCCCAAGGACTTTGGAGACTCCATGAAAAAGCTCGTAATGCTGTGGTGCGCATCCCTGCTCGCAGCCTGTTCCACCCACACCCCGCCACCCCAGGCCAGCCTGGATGGCGAAGTCTTCTACCTTCAGCGCATCGCCCTGCCGCCCGCGGCCACCTTGAGCGTGGAACTGCAGGACGTATCGCTGATGGACGCCCCCGCCGTCACCCTGGCGCGCCAGGCCGGCCCGGTCAAAGGCAACGTACCGCTGCCGTTCCACCTCACCTACGACCCCGCCCAAGTCAAGCCCGGCCACCGCTACGCGGTCAGCGCGCGCATCGAACTGGGCGGCAAGCTGCTGTTCATCAACACCGAACACCACGGCGTCGAGCTCGATGGCAGCGACGCCCAGCCGGTACGGATCAAAGTCGATCCCGTACGCTGATATCCGCCTACTTCTGTTGAAAGGGACCCTTTCATGATTCGCTCCTCCCTGCGCTTCACCGCCCTGTGCGCCGGCCTGCTGCTGTCCGCCAGCGCCCTGGCCCTGTCACTGGGCGACCTGACCCAGAAGGACGCCACCGGCGGCCTGAAAGATGCACTCACCCAAGGTGCACAGGTCGCCGTCAAGCAATTGAGCACCCCCGGTGGTTTCAGCAACAACCCGGATGTGCGCATCGAACTGCCAGGCAACCTCGGCAAGGCCGCCAAGGCCATGAAGATGTTCGGCAAAGGTGACCAGGTCACGGCCCTGGAAGACAGCATGAACAAGGCCGCGGAAGCGGCGGTGCCGCAAGCCCAGGCGATCCTGGTCGATGCGGTGAAGAACATGAGCGTGACCGATGCCAAGGGCATCCTCAGCGGGGGCGATGATTCGGCCACCCAGTATCTGAACAAGAGCAGCCGCGAGAAGATCCGCGCCAAGTTCCTGCCCATCGTCAAGGCAGCGACCGACAAGGTGGGCGTAGTTCAACAGTACAACGCCTTTGCCGGCCAGGCGTCAGCCCTGGGCCTGGGCGATGCCAAGAGTGCCAATGTCGAGAGCTATGTGACCGAAAAAGCCCTAGACGGCCTGTTTGAAATGATCGCCAAGCAAGAACAGAGCATTCGCCAGAACCCCGCACAGGCAGCTACCAGCCTGGCCAAGAAGGTATTTGGCGCCCTGTGACCCGCGAAGGGAGGGCTATGCCCTCCCCCGCAGCCTTCAGCCCTTCTTCACCCTGAACCACGCCGCATACAGTGCCGGCAGGAACAACAGGGTCAGCACCGTGGCAACGATCAACCCGCCCATGATCGCCACCGCCATCGGCCCGTAGAACACGCTGCGCGACAGCGGGATCATCGCCAGCACCGCTGCCAGTGCGGTCAGCACGATTGGCCTGAAACGTCGCACGGTAGCCTCGATGATCGCCTGCCAACGGTCCAGCCCCGAGGCGATATCCTGCTCGATCTGATCCACCAGGATCACCGAGTTGCGCATGATCATCCCCGCCAGGGCAATGGTGCCAAGCATGGCGACGAAGCCGAACGGCTGGCGGAACACCAGCAGGAACAAGGTCACGCCGATCAGCCCCAGTGGCGCCGTGAGGAACACCATCACCGTGCGCGAGAAGCTGCGCAGCTGGATCATCAACAAGCTGAGCACCACGACGATGAACAGCGGCATGCCGGCGTTCACCGACTTCTGCCCGCGCTCGGAGTCCTCGACGGTGCCGCCCACTTCCAGCAGGTAGCCATCCGGCAGCTTGTCCTTGATTGCCTGCAAGGTCGGGGCAATCTGCTTGACCAGGGTCGCCGGCTGCTCCTTGTCATAGATGTCGCCGCGTACCGTCACCGTCGGCAAGCGGTTACGGTGCCAGATGATGCCTTCCTCGAAGCCATAGTCCAGGGTCGCTACCTGCGACAGCGCCACGCTCTGGCCGTTGTCGGTGGGCAACGCCAGGCTGCCGAGGTTGCCCAGTTCGCCACGCTCCTTCTGCGTGCCACGCAGGAGAATTTCGATCAGCTCGTTGTCCTCCCGGTACTGGCTCACCGTGGTGCCGGTGAGCGAGCTGCGCAGGAAGCTCGACAGGTGCGCGGTACTTACGCCAAGTGCACGCGCACGGTCCTGGTCGATCGCCAGGAACACCGCCTTGCTTGGCTCTTCCCAGTCCAGGTGCACGTTCACCACATGGGGGTTTTCACGCACCTTGTCCGCCACCTCGCGGGCCAGGGCGCGCACCTTCTCGATATGCTCGCCCGTGACCCTGAACTGCACCGGGTAGCCCACCGGCGGGCCGTTCTCCAGGCGGGTGACGCGGGCGCGCAGGTCGGGGAATTGCTGGTCCACCGTGTCGATCAGCCAACTGCGCAAGCGCTCGCGCTCCTCCAGGGACGTGGCCAGCACGACGAACTGGGCAAAGCTGGCGGCGGGCAGTTGCTGGTCCAATGGCAGATAAAAACGCGGCGACCCGGTGCCTACGTAGGCCACATAGTTGTCGATACCATCCTGCTGTTTGAGCAGGGCCTCAAGCTGCTTGACCCGCTCGGCGGTATTGCCCAGCGACGCGCCCTCGGCCAGTTTGAGGTCGACCATCAGTTCTGGGCGGCCGGACGCCGGGAAGAACTGCTGCGGCACGAAGCGGAACAACGCAATGCTGCCGACAAAGGCTGCGATGGTCAGCAGGATCACCGTCTTGCGCCGCCGCACGCACCACTCCACTACACGTCGCACACGCTGGTAGAACGCGGTGGCATAGGGGTCCGGCGCATGCCCGTTACCGTCATGACGGGCGGCATGCAGCTTGGCCAGGTCCGGCAGCAACCGTTCGCCCAGGTAAGGGACGAACACCACGGCCACCACCCACGAGGTGAGCAACGCAATGGTCACCACCTGGAAAATAGAGCGGGTGTACTCACCCGTACTGGACGCTGCCGTGGCAATCGGCAGAAAGCCGGCAGCGGTAATCAGCGTACCGGTCAGCATCGGAAAAGCCGTGCTGGTCCAGGCGTAACTGGCAGCCTTGAACCGGTCGAAGCCCTGCTCCATCTTGATCGCCATCATTTCCACGGCAATGATCGCGTCGTCCACCAGCAGGCCCAGGGCCAGCACCAGCGCCCCCAGCGAGATCTTGTGCAGGCCGATACCGAAATAGTGCATGGCGGCAAACGTCATCGCCAGCACCAGGGGTATAGCCAGGGCCACCACCAGACCGGTACGCAGCCCAAGCGAGAAGAAGCTCACCAACAGCACGATGACCAGCGCCTCGACCAGCACCTGGACGAACTCGCCCACGCCCGCCTTGACCGCAGCCGGCTGATCGGAGACTTTGCGCAGCTGCATCCCGGCCGGCAGGTTGCGCGCCAAGCGTTCGAACTCACCTTCCAGTGCCTTGCCCAGCACCAGGATGTCGCCGCCATCCTTCATCGACACAGCCAGGCCGATCGCGTCTTCACCCATGAAGCGCATGCGCGGCGCGGGAGGGTCATTGAAGCCACGGTACACCTCGGCGACATCGCCGATACGGAAGGTACGATCCCCTACCCGGATGGGGAACTGGCGAATCTGCTCGACGCTGTCGAACTGGCCACTGACGCGCAGTTGCAGACGCTCGCTGGGGGTTTCGAAAAAGCCCGCGGTGCTCACCGCGTTCTGCTCTCGCAGCGCTTGCTGCACGGCCTCCAGCGGCACGCCCAGGGTGGCCAGCTTGAGGTTGGACAGCTCGATCCAGATTTTCTCGTCCTGCAGGCCGATCAGTTCGACCTTGCCCACGTCCTTGACACGTTGCAACTGGATCTGGATGCGATCTGCATAGTCCTTGAGCACGGCGTAGTCGAAGCCGCTACCGGTGAGCGCATAAATATTGCCGAAGGTGGTACCGAACTCGTCATTGAAGAACGGCCCCTGGATTTCCGGGGGCAGGGTGTGGCGGATATCCGCGACCTTCTTGCGGATCTGGTACCACAGCTCGGGGATGTCCTTGGAATGCAGCGAGTCCCGGGCCATGAAGGTCACTTGCGATTCGCCGGGGCGTGAGAACGAGACGATCCTCTCGTACTCGCCGGTTTCCATCAGCTTTTTCTCGATGCGCTCGGTCACCTGGCGCGACACTTCCTCGGCCGTTGCCCCCGGCCACAGGGTACGGATGACCATGGCCTTGAACGTAAAGGGCGGATCCTCGCTCTGCCCCAGCTTGGTGTAGGACATGGCGCCAATGGCAGCCAGCAGGATCATCAGGAACAGTACGATCTGGCGATTGCGCAGCGCCCAGGCGGAAAGGTTGAAACCCATCGGGACTTACTCCTTGGCCGTCAGGTTCACCACACGGTTGGTACGGTCCACCGGCCGCACCTCCTGCCCCTCGCGCAGCACGTGGCCGCCGGCGGCCACCACCCAGTCGCCAGGGTTCAGGCCTTCGAGTACGGGAACAGTGTCACTGCCATAAGGCCCCAGGCGCACGGCGGCACGCTCCAGGCGACGGTCCTGGTTGACCCGCCAGACGTATGCCTGACCGTTTTCCGCGGTGACCGCCGAGAGAGGTACAGCCAGTGGGATCAGCCCGTCATGGGCAATGTATACCCGTGCGCTCTGCCCAAGGTCGGCAGGCACCTTGGCCGAGTTGAAGGCGATGCGTGCGGCGAAGGTACGTGAACGGGGGTCGGCTGCAGGCGACAACTCCCGGATACGGCCCTCAAAGCGCTCATTGCCCCGCGACCACAGCTCGACACTGACCTGCTGGCCAACGGCGAAGCGGGCGAACTGCTGCTCCGGCACGCCGATGACGACTTCGCGCTCACCGTCGGCCGCCAGTGTGAATACCGTCTGCCCGGCAGCCACCACCTGGCCGACCTCGACCTGACGCTTGGCGATCACGCCGGCCTGGGGCGCCCGCAACACGGCGTAGCCGGCCTGGTTGCCAGCCACGTCGAATTCGGCTTTGGCCTGCTTGAGGCGCGCGAGCCCGGCCCGGTAGAGGTTCTCGGCGTTGTCGTACAGGGAATGGCTGACCATCTGCCGATCCAGCAACGTGCGGTAGCGGTCACGCTCGGCGCGTACCAGCGCCAGGTTGGCCTCGGCGGCCGCCAACTGGGCGCGGTTGGCCTCAAGTTGCAGGCGCACATCCTGGGGGTCGAGCGCTGCCAGTGGCTGATCGGCTTTTACCCGCTGCCCCTCATCGACCAGGCGTTTGCTGACCTTGCCAGCGATGCGGAACGCCAGCTCCGGCTCGAAACGCGCTCGCACCTCGCCAGGGTAGCTGTCGGCTGAGGCTTGGGCCGGCTGCGGCTGGACCACCAGCGCAGGGCGGGGAGCAGTGGGCGGGGCGGCTTGCTGCCCGCAGGCGGCCAGCAACAACGCGGCAGCGGCAGGCAGAGCGAGGCACAAGGCATGACGCAACATGATGAATCCTTTCGCGACGAGCGCATCGAATATTTATACTGTCGAGTATATTAAATCAGGGAACCGAAGCCGGGAAGCCAGCGTCGGAAAGAAAATCAGCGCTAAGGATGGGCCATTCCCTGAAGCCGGAAGGCAAACGAGCCGGTAAGATGGGGGCCCCTTCCACCAGACATGGACTCCAATGCCCAACGACGCACCCATCGGCCCAGGTCGCCCCAAGGACCTTGCCAAGCGCGAGGCGATCCTCGAAGCGGCCAAGACGCTGTTCCTCAGCCTCGGCTATGCCAACACCAGCATGGATGCGGTCGCTGCGGCGGCAGGTGTTTCAAAACTTACGGTCTACAGCCACTTCACCGACAAGCAGACCCTGTTCGGCTCGGCGGTCATGGCCACCTGCCAGATCCAGCTGCCGGACCTGCTGTTCGAGTACCCCGAGGGGGCACCGGTGGAGGAGGTACTGCTGACCATTGCCCGTGGCTTCCAGGCACTGATCAGCAGCGACGAAGCGGTCAACCTCAGCCGCCTGATCATGGCCCAAGGCAGCCTGGACCCAAGCTTTGGCGAATACTTCTACGACGCCGGGCCCAAGCGCGTGCTGGCTGGGATGGAAGCGCTGCTGCGCGGGGCGGATGAGCGCGGGCTGTTGCGCATCGACAATCCGCTGCGTGCGGCGGAGCACTTCTTCTGCCTGGTCAAGGGGGCACCGGATTACCGGTTGCTGCTGGGGTGCGCAGCGCCCTTGGCAAGGGAAGAGGCCGAGGCGCATGTGCGTGAGGTGGTCGGGGTGTTCCTGCGGGCATTCAGGCGCTGAGCAGGATTTGCTCACATACCTGTTCAAACGCCTATTCGCGAATTTTCTGCCTTCGCGCTGATGCACGGAAAAGGCAGAAAGTACAGGGCTTATGTCACGCATGCCCGTTATCCGAGACGCGTTCTGATTTCTTTTTGTAACGCGGCCTGAATCATTATGTCTCGCGACGATCCTGCTCCGGACAAGCGAGAATTAACCGTATCCAGATCCGTCAAAAGAGCGTCTATCCCACGAACTTTATTTTCGTTTTCGAGCGAGGCCTTATGCGCACCCAATGATTGAGCATAACGTTTTGCAGCGTCGACATCCTGAACGGCACCATGCGACTGGACGTAGACTTGCTTCCTTTTTGAAGATGCGTTCGCAGGTGCGCTAAACTGCGCAATCAAGCGGTGCTGCTCAGCGATTTCAGATGAATTGAATAATGACTCAAATGGAACAGTATGATCAACTTTCGCCACAGCCCTTGGTATGGCGCCACCAGACCCATCACGTTTATTTATATATTTTCTCGATACTGGAACGTCAGGCTTAACGACTACCGGGCTTGGCCTTTCATTAGGTTTTCTTGGGTTCAGTTTTCTTAAGATTAACCCCCAGGCTCCAGCATGCCCCGTCGGGTCACTACGGTTCGAGGGATCTCCCGCACAATACACATACGCGTTTAAGCCCCCATCGCCAAATGGGCTCCAACTGTCCGGACTGTAAAACCGCATCATGACCGGACTGAACTGCCTGTAGCCATTCCCTAGGTGATAATGCCCGGTGACTGCATCCCGCCGCTCACCATTGAAGGCAAGCAACGACAGTAAGCCGCCTTGAGTGTGATGCCCATACGGAGAATAAGCATATGACTCAGAAGAGTTTTCCTCATACATGGCGAATACCGAGCGCTGCTGGTCGCATGCCGCCAGCCTACTGGGTAAGCCTGGGGTCTTGTGATTATTCTGGGCCAGTATCAGGTCATTTGCCTGAAGGAAACGCCAGCGGCCATCGCCATTAATTTCAGTAGAGATCTTGCCGTTACAGTAAAAAAGCTGACAGCCTTTTTTCTGGGCATCGGGAATAGCGGACATGAAGATAACCTACGATCAGGATTGAATGTTTGATATATTCACTCCCCCGCCCCAAAAATTGCTACTGGCAAAAATAATAGGTCAGTCGAGCGCGGTCATTGCAGGCGCGACTCTGCCCTCTAAGAAGGCGACGCGGTGGATGGCACCGGCTTTGCCGGTGTTCGCGGCTAAAGCCGCTCCTATAACTGTGTTAGTCGGACCAGTTGGGGCGGGTCAGGCCTTCAGCGCTTTCTTCGGATAAATGTCATACCGACTCGACTTCCCTTCCAGGCTATGGCTCGGCTTCGGCCCGTCGATAATCGGTGCCTTCCGCGGGCGCTTCACCACCACCCGGTGGCTGGCCAGCGCCAGGGCCGCTTCAAGCAGGGCCGGGGCATCCAGGTCGTCCCCCACCAAGGGCCGGAACACGCGCATTTCCTTTTTCACCAGGGCGCTCTTGTCGCGGTGCGGGAACATTGGGTCGAGGTAGATCACCTGCGGCGCTTCGCCTTCCCAGGCGCGCATGCGCTCGATGGCGTTGCCGGTCAGCAGGCGCATGCGCCCGACAATCGGGCCCACCTCGTCATCCGACCGCGCCCGCGCCAGGCCATCCTCCAGCAGCGCGGCAATTAGCGGCTGGCGTTCGATCAGGGTCATCTGGCAACCCAGGCTGGCCAGCACGAATGCATCTTTGCCAAGGCCTGCCGTGGCATCGAGCACTTGCGGCCGCACGCCCTGCGCGATACCCACGGCCTTGGCGATCATCTGCCCGTTGCCACCGCCGAACTGGCGCCGATGCGCTGCCTGGCCTTCGACGAAGTCCACCCGCACCGGCCCGGGCGCCTGCGGGCCCAACTGCTGGATCTGCAAGCCATCGGCGCCTACCTGCACAGCGAAACCGGCCGCATCGTCCTGCAGCGGCAGGCCGAGGCGCTCGGCCCATGCCGTCGCCTGGTGCACATACTCAGCCGACATCGCTTCGACTCTGATACCCGTGCCTTGCTCTTCCATCATCCACACCTGAAAATTCAACCCACGCCCTTAATGAATCGGCACCCTCGGCCGATACAGGCAATATCCCGCTATTCTGCCAGAGCACAACGCGCACGACTGCCATGACAGATACTCTTCCCATCGGCTTGACCTACCTGTCGCCCGTCGGCAACTACGGTCGGCAGAATACCCAGGCACTGGGAGGCGTCAGCCACCTGTGGCAGGATTTCTTTGCCCGCGCCATGGCCGAACAGCAAGGGGATGAGGCAGACAGCAGCCATCAGGCGCTGGTGCAGTATGACACCGTCAGCGGTGAGCCGATTGGCGGAGCCAGGGCCCTGGCCCTGATCGATGCCCAACGCGCCTGCCCCGTGCACGACACCATCGTCGCGCCACCCGAGCCCCTGTTCCTGCCCAAGGCCGAACTCGAAGCCAACCTGCTGGAGCCAGCGCCGGAGCCATTCAGCGCCGCCGAGATGATTCAGCAGCAGCGCCAATTGGACATCACCAACAGTTGGCTACGCCCGGTCGTCATCAGCCAGGGGCAGCCGCTTGCCGAGCCAGGCCCTGCACCCTCCCCGCGCCCGCTGCACCTGCCTATCGCCGAGTTCGAGACTGCCCTGCTCGACCCCGCGCCGGAGCCTTTCGACGCCGCGACCATGGCCAAGCAGCAGAACGACCTGGAGTTCGACATCCATTGGGCACGGCCGGTCGTGCTGAACAACGTTCGCGTTCACGCCTGATGTCAACGGCAGACCTGCCACACGCCCATGTCCAGGTGAAAGTGATTGCGGTGAGCGGCATTGTATTCCGGCCCCAGCACCGTGCTGAAACTCTTACAGGCCGCTTGCTGCACCTGCCGCAGGAAGGCCGCCTTTTGTCCACCTGCCTGCCAGTCCCGCGCCAGCACGATCTGCTGCCCATCTTGTAAACGAAAGCCGCTGATATCCAGCGCATTGGCCGTGGCGTGCTGGCTGAGCCGGCCCTGCTTGCGGTGATAGACGTTACGGCAGGCAAAACTGCCCAGATGATCGACCTGCGCCACCGGCTGACCGAACACCTGCTGCGCGGCAGGTTGCAAGCCGTGCTTCTCGAACAGCGCATAGGCCACCGCCAACGGGCAACTGGCCAGAAAACTGCTGCTCAACCGCGCTTGGCCCCTTTCTATCCGCCAGACGTTTTGCAATGGGCAATTGGCCGATGCCGGGCTATCGGCCTGCGCCCGATAGCGCAGGCTGGTGGTGGCCAACGCTTGGCGGCACAGCTGAGGGTCATCGCGCAGACGCGAAAGCTTGTAAGGCGTCAGCAAGTTCGGCGGCTGACCAACGTCCAGTGCTGCCCACGGATCCCAAGCCTGGGGCAGGCGCCAACCCAGCTGCCATAAAACGCCAGCTACCAGCAGCAGCCCGCACAGCAGCACCAATGCGCGCACCGCGCTTCAGCGCCGGAACAGGTCGTTGAGCTGGGCAAACGGCAGCGCCTGCTCACCGTAGCTGAACGTACCCTGGTCACGAATTTCCAATGCCGCGCGCTGGAACGCACCGAGCGCTGCACGCGCCAGTGAAGAGCCCACGCTGATGCGGCGTACGCCCAAGTCCTGCAGCTGATTGACGCTCAATGGCACACCCGCCAGCCCCATCAGCACATTGACAGGTTTCGGCGCTACGGCCTGCACCACCGCGCGAATTTCTTCGGCAGTGCGCAAACCCGGCGCATAGAGCACGTCGGCGCCCGCTTCGGCGTAAGCCTGCAGGCGCAGGATGGTGTCATCCAGGTCCATACGCCCGTGCAGCAGGTTTTCCGCGCGAGCGCAAAGCATGAAGGGGAATGGCAGGCTGCGCGCCGCCTGCACTGCAGCCCTCACCCGCTCCACCGCCAGGCCCAGGTCATAGATCGGCGCGTCGCGGCGCCCACTGGCATCCTCGATCGAGCCGCCGACCAACCCTGCTTCGGCGGCACGCAAGATAGCGTGGGCACAGTCGTCCGGCAGGTCACCAAAACCATTTTCCAGGTCGGCGCCAACGGGCAAGGCAGTGGCATCGACGATCATCCCGGCGTTGCCGAGGGTTTCCTCCAGGCTCAGCGCCGCTTCGGCATCCGCTCGGCCAAGGCTGAAGGCAAGGCCTGCACTGGTGGTAGCCAGGGCCTCGAAACCGAGGTCTGCCAGTAGCTTGGCGGAGCCGGCATCCCAAGGGTTGGGGATGACGAACGCCCCATCGCGCTCGTGCAGGGCTTTGAAGGCTTCGGCACGCAGGGTTTGTACATCCATGGTCACAACCTCCTACTGGTCGGTGAGGGTCAAAGTAGCCCCAGTTGTTCGACCTCCGGGGCCCGTGGCAATTCCCACAACGCCGCCAGCCCCGGCAGGCGCGCCATCAGCCGCTGATGAAAACGCTGGGCCAGCGCGGCGGCCAGGCGGTTGTCCGAGGTGTGCAGGAAGATGTAAGGGCTACGGCCTTCCTCGATCCAACTGGCGACCTTTTCAACCCATGGCGAAAGGAACGCTTCGTTGGCCTCGAGCACAGGGTGGCCGATAAAACGGACCTGTGGGTGCTGGCTGAACGCGGCGGGGCGCGGCGGAACCTTGGGCTTCTTGGCTTGCGCATCGAGCACGGCGGCATCACGCGAGGTACAGCTGAACAATGCACGCGGGTCCAGGCAGATACGCTCAACACCGCGCTCATTAAGCAAACGGTTGAGCAGGCGCTCCTCTTCACCCTTGGCGAAAAAAGCCTGATTACGCACTTCCACCGCCACAGGCACACCGATCTGATCGAGAAACTGCCCCAGCTCAGCCAGCCGAGCCGGGCCGAACTGAGCCGGCAATTGCAACCAGTACGGTGACACCCGCTGGCCGAGGGGCGCCAGCAGCCGGGTGAAGTCCAATGCTGCTTCCAGTCGCTCGCGCAGGTCGCCTTCATGGCTGACATCGCGGGGGAATTTGGCAGTGAAACGAAAGTGCGCGGGCATGACCTGCGCCCAACGCTCGACAGTGCTCGGCGCTGGGCGGGCATAGAACGTGGTGTTGCCCTCGACCGCATTGAGCACCTGGCTGTAAAGGCCAAGAAACTCGCCGGTGCGGGCGTCAGCGGGATACAGGTAGTCGCGCCAGGCGCTTTCGCTCCAAGACGGGCAACCCAGGAAATAAGGCAGGTGGGATGAACTCATCCCTCAAATGTACAGGTCCAGCCCCAGCACTTCCATGTCCCAATCGGTAAAACCTGCAGTACTGAGGTAGCTGGCCAGCGCGGTCGCCGTGCGGCGGTCCCGCGCCCGTGGGAACACCATGTCCTGCTGGCGGGCCGGCAGGCCACCGGGGCGACGGCGCGGCGCCGCTTCCTGAGCGGCATCGCCCTCTTCGACGAGCTCGGCATCGTCGATGCTCTCATCGCGCACCGGCGCCTTACGCGGCGCGCGCTTTACCGGATAGGACTGCGATGAGAAACCGTCGATACGCATGATGAGCACTCAGGACCAATGATGGCAATTTAGCAGCATCAGTGTTCCGTCGCTAATGCCCTAGTGATAACTGGACCACAGTTTGCACCAAAGGTTTTATCGACAAGCGCGATAACCGACGGACAGCCGTCAGCGGGCTTTGGGTGTAGCGACATTATCGCGCAGGTAAACCGGTTGCGCCTGATCGGCGACGATTGCCTCGCCCCGTGCCCAGGCGAAGCTGGCCAGGCTGAGGATGTCCAGCGCATTGGGCAATGCCGCCGGGTTGCTGGCACTGGCCTGCACGGCCAGACGCTCGGCATAGCCCCAGCCGGTCCCGGCACCGTACCAATCGCCGCGGCTGCCCTCTGGCAACGCCACGCGCTCCGGTGGCAGCACCGCTTCCAGGCCTTGCAGGCGCATCTCGCCACCCACCGCCTGGTAGCAACCCCAGTACACCTCGTCCATGCGCGCATCGATGGCCGCCGCTACCTGCTGCGCGCCATGCTCGCGCAAGGCACCCTGAGCCAGCGCGGCCAGGTTGGACACTGGCAGGACTGGGCGCTCCAGCGCGAAAGCCAGGCCTTGCACCACGCCGATGGCGATCCGCACGCCGGTGAAGGCGCCGGGGCCACGGCCGAAGGCAATGGCATCGAGGGCATTGAGCGCCACGCCGGAATCATTCAGCAGCTGCTTGATCATCGGCAGCAGCTTCTGCGCGTGCATGCGCGGGATCACCTCGTAATGGCTGGTTACCTTGCCGTCATGCAGCAGCGCGACGGAACAGGCTTCAGTGGCGGTATCCAGGGCCAGCAGGGTGGTCATCGAACGGGTATCCAGGAGCAAGTGAAAAGAGCGGCAGTATAGACGACAACGGCCCGCAAGCGGGCCGTCGTGACGCACGGTGATGGATCAGCTCAGGGCTGCCAGCACTTTGGCGGTAATGGCCTCTACCGAACCCACGCCTTCGATGTGGATGTACTTGGGCTTGCCAGCGTTGGCGGCCGACAGCTTCTGGTAGAAGTCCACCAGCGGTTTGGTCTGGTTGTGGTAGACCGACAGGCGATGACGCACGGTTTCTTCCTTGTCATCGGCGCGCTGAATCAAG
Organism: Pseudomonas sp. NPDC089743; assembly: GCF_044748785.1. Lineage (NCBI taxonomy): Bacteria > Pseudomonadati > Pseudomonadota > Gammaproteobacteria > Pseudomonadales > Pseudomonadaceae > Pseudomonas > Pseudomonas sp. NPDC089743. The sequence continues at coordinate 482,115 of NZ_JBIVGS010000003.1, read as the reverse complement.
TCTTCGCCGGTGTCGTCGTCCTTGCCTTCCACTTTCGGCGGATTGTACCGAACGTGGTAGGTACGGCCCGAGGCCGGGTGCACGCGGCGGCCCGCCATGCGGCCGACGATCTCTTCGTCGTCGACGGCGATCTCGACCACTGCATCGATGTCGACACCGGCAGCGACCATGGCTTCAGCCTGTGGAATGGTGCGTGGGAAACCGTCGAACAGGCAGCCGTTGGCGCAGTCTGGCTGGGCGATGCGCTCCTTGACCAGGCTGATGATCAGCTCGTCGGAGACCAGCTGGCCGGCGTCCATGACTTTCTTGAGCTCCAGACCCAGCGGGGTACCGGCCTTGACGGCAGCACGCAGCATGTCACCGGTGGAGATCTGTGGGATACCGAACTTTTCGGTGATGAACTTTGCCTGAGTACCTTTACCGGCCCCGGGAGCTCCCAGCAGAATTACGCGCATCTCGTGCTCCTCAAATTTTTTTATGAAATTCAATGGATTCGGCAACCAGGGCCAAGTCCGGAAAATCGGGTATGACCATAAATCGGTCAGAAGGCTGCTCAAGATACACAGCGCCCGTCAGCCAGACAAGCGTCCCAAAGTTGCAGGAATGGGTCCTCTGTAGCCAAGGCGGCGGATGGTTGCGCCAAGCGCAACCACCTGCCCTGCCCTGGCCTGGTCCCCACCAAGGCCCTGCGGGCGAGCCCCCAGGCAGGCCCTCAGCCCGTGTTGCGCAGGCCTGCGGCGATCCCTGCAACGGTCACCAGCAGGGCCTGCTCCAACGGGCTGTCCAGAGCGGCTTCGCGGCTGCGCGAGCGCGCCAGCAGCTCGGCCTGGAGCCGGTGCAGCGGGTCCAGGTAGGTGTTGCGCAGGCTGATGAATTCCAGGGTTTCCGGGCTGTGCGCCAGTAGCACCTGTTGGCCGGTGAGGGCCAGTACCACCTGACAGGACTGCGACAATAGGTCGCGCAGGTGTGCACCTAAAGGAAGCAATTCCGGTTGCACCAGACGTTCGTCGTAGGCCTCGGCAATTTGTGCATCCGCTTTGGCCAGGACCATCTCCAGCATGTCGATGCGGGTACGAAAGAACGGCCACTGGTCACGCATCTGCGCCAGCAATTCACCCTGCCCCCGTGCCAGTGCATTGCCCAATGCGGTCTCCCAGCCCAACCAGGCCGGCAGCATCAAACGCGTCTGTGTCCAGCCGAAGATCCATGGAATGGCCCGCAGGCTTTCGATTCCACCGGCACGGCGCTTGGCCGGGCGGCTGCCCAGCGGCAGACGCCCCAGTTCCTGTTCGGGTGTGGACTGGCGGAAATACTCGACGAAGTCGGGGTTCTCCCGCACCACACCGCGGTAAGCCTTGACCCCATCGGCAGCCAGTTGGTCCATCAAGGCGCGCCAGGCCGGCTCCGGGGGTGGCGGCGGCAGTAAGGTGGCTTCCAGCACCGCCGCCAGGTACAGGTTGAGGTTCTGCTCGGCGATGCCTGGCAAACCAAACTTGAAGCGGATCATCTCGCCTTGCTCGGTAGTGCGGAACCGCCCCGCCACCGACCCCGGTGGTTGCGACAGGATCGCCGCATGCGCCGGGCCACCGCCGCGGCCGACTGTGCCACCGCGGCCATGGAACAGCAGCAGTTCGACCTGATGCTCACGGCAGATGCGCACCAGGTTTTCCTGCGCCCGGTATTGGGCCCAGGCCGCGGCAGTGGTCCCGGCGTCCTTGGCCGAATCGGAGTAGCCGATCATCACTTCCTGCGGCCCGCGCAAGCCCGCGCGGTAGCCCGGCAGGCCGAGCAGCCGCTCCATCACAGGGCCTGCGTTGTCCAGGTCGGCGAGGGTTTCGAACAGCGGCACGACCCGCATCGGCCGGGTCAGCCCCGCTTCCTTGAGCAGCAATTGCACCGCCAGCACGTCCGATGCCGCGCCGGCCATGGAGATGACATAAGAACCGAGCGATGCACCCGGCGCCGCAGCGATTTCGCGACAGGTGGCAAGCACTTCGGCAGTGTCCGCCTGGGGCATGAAGTGGGCCGGCAGCAAAGGCCGGCGGTTTTTCAGTTCGGCCTGCAGGAAGGCGATACGCTTGTCTTCATCCCAGTCCGCATAGCTGCCCATGCCCAGATAGTCGGTGATCTCCGACAGTGCGTCGCGGTGTCGGGCGGCATCCTGGCGCACGTCCAGCCGCCCCAGGAACAGGCCGAATGTCACGGCACGTCGCAGGCTGTCGAGCAATGGCCCATCGGCGATCACGCCCATGCCGCATTCGTGCAGGGACTGGTAGCACAGCTCCAGCGGCGCGATCAGGTCACGGTTGTCCACCAGCACCTCGGCACTGGCCGGCTGGGTTGCGGTGAGCGACGCATGGGCCCAGGCGCGCGTCGCCCGCAAGCGGTCACGCAAGCGCTTGAGAACGGCGCGGTACGGTTCAGGGGTGTCCCCTACCCACTCGCGCACAGCGCTGCTGGCTTGCTGCATGGACAGCTCCGCGGCCAGCGCGTCGACATCGCGCAGGAACAGGTCGGCCGCCATCCAGCGCGCCAGCAGCAACACTTCGCGGGTCACGGCGGCGGTCACATTGGGGTTGCCATCACGGTCGCCACCCATCCAGGAGGCAAAGCGCACAGGGGCCGCTTCCAGTGGCAGGCGCAGGCCAGTGGCGTCGAACAGCGCCTTGTCCACCTTGCGCAAGTGGCTGGGAATGGCATGCCACAGGGAGTGTTCGATCACCGCGAAGCCCCATTTGGCTTCGTCTACCGGCGTTGGCCGGGTGCGGCGGATTTCTTCTGTGTGCCAGGCCTCAGCGATCAACCGGCGCAGGCGCTCGCGTACCTGCTGGCGCTCGACCGGGGTCAGGTCGCGATGGTCCTGCGCGGCCAGCTGGCCGGCAATGGCATCGTACTTCTGGATCAGCGTGCGGCGTGCCACTTCGGTCGGGTGCGCGGTGAGCACCAGCTGGATGTCGAGCTTGGCCAACTGCCTGGCCAAGGCATCATCCTTGTGCCCGGCCTGCTTGAGCCGCGTCAGCAGCTCAGGCAGCACCCGCGCCTCGAAAGGTTCTGGCTGCTCGGCGTCGCGGCGGCGGATCAACTGGTACTGCTCAGCCATGTTGGCCAGGTTGAGGAACTGGTTGAAGGCACGCGCCACCGGCAGCAAGTCGTCCTCGCCCAGGTTCGCCAACGTAGAGCTCAGCTGTTCGCCGGCGCTGCGCCGGTCCGCCTTGGCGCTATGACGAATGTCCTCGATCTTCTGCACGAACGCGTCACCGTGCTGCTGGCGTATGGTTTCGCCCAGCAAATCCCCCAACACATGGACATCTTCACGCAAGCGCACATCGATATCAGTCATTGGCCCTCTCTTCGGCACGGCTCGCCCGCGCTCTGCTCCGGAAACAGCACTGGCCCAAGAGTGCCCATAGCAGGGCAGCCATGGCAAGCCATGACCGGTAAAGCAAACTAAAGTAAACACGTAGCAGTCCGATGCAGTGCAGCCTTTTCAAGGCGTTGACAGAGGTCATCATGAAAATCCGCGAACTCGCCCAGCACTGGGAACAGAATGCCGCCGGCGCCCTGAGCCCGACCGGCCATACCTTGCACCTTGACCTGGAATCGGAGGCGCGCCTGGCGGCGCTCATCGACATGTACCCCAAGCGCACCGCCGAGGAGTTGCTCGGTGAACTGGTCGCAGCGGCGCTTGAGGAGCTTGAGGCCAGCTTCCCCTACGTGCAGGGCAACAAGGTCATTTCCACCGACGAAGAAGGCGACCCGTTGTACGAGGACATAGGCTCTACACCGCGCTTTCTGGCCCTTTCACGGCGCCATCTGCACACGCTCAGCAACCCCGGCGAGAACAGCGGAAACTGACGTGCCAGCCCCCGTTCCGGGCTGCCCTCCAGCCCGGAATACCGCTTCTGACAGTGGAAGTTCCGCCCCCATACCACTGACCGATCAGTCAGAAATAGTTGGCATTTTTTTCTGAACTATTCAAAAAACGACTCAGTCACAGCCAATAGCCATCACGCTAAAACCCTGCACACAGTCGTTGTGCACCATTGAGCTGACACACACGGCGATGCCAGGGATTGAGCGATGGGATGGACTGCTACGGACATCGTCGTTATCAGGAGTGATCCAATGGAGCTGACCACCATGAAGACCCGCACGTCGAAACTTTCCTCAACTCATGTGCGCGGGCTCAAGCTGGCCGCGCTGGCCCTGGGCAGTAGCCTGGTCCTGGCCGGCTGTGCAGGTAACCCGCCCACCGAGCAATATGCCGTCACCGAATCCGCCGTGAACTCCGCCGTCAGCGCTGGCGGTACCGAGTTTGCCGCCGTTGAAATGAAAGCGGCGCAGGACAAGTTCAAGCAGGCCGAAATCGCCATGCACGACAAGAACTACGAGCAAGCCAAGCGTCTGGCCGAGCAGGCCGAATGGGACGCTCGCCTCGCCGAACGCAAAGCCCAGGCAGCCAAAGCCCAGAAGGCCGTGCAGGACGCCCGCCAAGGCGTTCAAGACGTACGTCAGGAAGGCCTGCGTAGCGTTCAGTGAACGCTGCCCAACCTGCCTTAGCCTTCGCACTCGATCAAAGGATGAACACTATGCGCAAACACGTCATGATTCCCGCCCTGCTGGCCCTGAGCGTCGGTCTCGCTGCCTGCTCGCACGACCCGAATGCCAACCTGGAGTCGGCCCGCACCAACTTCTCCTCGCTGCAGAGCGACCCGCAGGCGAGCAAGGTCGCAGCCCTTGAAACCAAGGACGCACAGGACTGGCTGAACAAGGCCGACAAGGCCTACATGGAGCGTGAAGACAGCGAGAAAGTCGACCAGCTGGCCTACCTGACCAACCAGCGCGTTGAAGTGGCCAAGCAGACCATTGCCCTGCGCACGGCCGAAAACGAGCTGAAGAACGCGTCTGCCCAACGTGCCCAAGCCAAGCTTGATGCCCGCGACGCGCAGATCGCCAAGCTTCAGGACAGCCTGAACGCCAAACAGACCGACCGCGGTACGCTGGTGACCTTCGGCGATGTTCTGTTCGACTTCAACAAAGCCGAACTCAAGAGCAGCGCCTACCCTAACGTGACCAAGCTGGCCCAGTTCCTTCAGCAAAACCCTGAGCGCAAGGTCATCGTAGAGGGCTACACCGACAGCGTCGGTTCGGCCAGCTACAACCAGTCCCTGTCCGAACGTCGCGCCGGTGCTGTACGCATGGCGCTGGTACGTGCAGGCGTGGACCCTGCGCGCATCGTCGCCCAGGGCTACGGCAAGGAGTACCCGGTTGCTGACAACTCCAGCAACTCGGGCCGTGCGCAGAACCGCCGGGTGGAGGTGACCATCTCCAACGACAACCAGCCGGTAGCGCCGCGCTCGGTGAGCCAAGTGCAGTAACGCTCACAGGCCGCTAAAAAGAACCCCGCCTTCATGGCGGGGTTCTTCATTTTTGATCATTGGCTGGAACGGGTCATTGCACGCGTTGCGGGGTTTGTTCACCCATGCAGCGCACCGCACGCTTGCGGTTGTCGACCAGTACCCCGGTAAGGCCCTTCTGCGCTGTGTCGAACAGCACCAGCACACCATCTACACACTGCGCCACCTGCGGCGCAGGGTCGAGGGACACCTTGTAATCCTCGCCGGGAACGGTCTTGAGCATGGTGAAATCCTGCAGCAACAGCGCATCTTCCGGCTTGGCGAAATGCAGGTAGCCGTAGTACCACAGAGCCCCCACCGTCACGATGATGCTGCCGACACCGGTCAGGATCAGCGGGATGGCGTTGCGTTCTTCACTCATTGCTTGCTCTTCTCGTCGGGGTAGTTGGGCACTTCGGCCAGCCGCCGCAGGCCGTTGAAATGGCTGGGATCATCAAGAAAACGCAGCATCACCTGGCGCCAGACTGGGTCGGCGAAGGTCTGCACGTGGCCGCCACGGGTCAACTGCAGCACCCTTGGAGGCGGTGCGTGCTGGTAGAGGCGGATGCCGTTGTCCATGGGTACCAGGTTGTCGTCGATGCTATGGAAGAACAGTTTGGGTGGGCTGCTCAGGCGCTCGACGGAACGGATCGCGCTGTCGCCATCGGGTACCAGCCAGGACAACGGCACCTGCAAGGGCCAGGTCAACCATGATGTGCTCAGCGCAAAGCGCCCGACGTCACGGTAACTGGCTGGTACGCCATCGAACACCAGTGCGCTGAAGCGCTGGCGCTGCTCGGGGTGGGCTGCCAGATAATGGATGGCCATTGCCCCACCGAGGCTCTGCCCCAGCAGTACCAGGGGTTTACCCTTGACCTCGGGGGCCTGGTCGAGCCATGCCATGGCCGCTGCGATGTCGTTGTAGACCTGCGGCAAACCGGGCTTACCCTCAGACAGGCCATAGCCCCGGTAATCGATCATCAGCACCTGATAACCCTGCTCCGGCAGCCAGTAGCTACCGCCCAGGTGCCCCGCCAGGTTGCCGCCATTGCCGTGCAAGTGCAGCACCGTGCCCTTGACCTCGACACCGGCCTTGGCCGGCAGCCACCAGCCATGCAGGCGAACGCCGTCGGCGGTGGTCAGGGTGACATCGCGGTACTGCAGCTTGGCACGCTCGGGGGTAAACGGCTGGCCCGGCTCCGGGTAGAACAACAGGCTGCTGCAGCCGCCCAGGCCCAGCAGCGCCAAGCCCAGGGCCAGGCAGCGGCAGCGCTCAAAGAATGTTCGCGTAGTCGGCTTCAATGCGATCCAGGCTCAGGTGGTTGAGGAAGTTGGAGAAGCACATCCAGGCCGACAGGGCATTGAGGTCGCGGAACTGCTCCGGCAGGTACTTGGGCGGTTCCACCAGGCCTTCTTCGACCAGTTGACGCAAGGTGCGCATGTCCTCGAGGGTAGTCTTGCCGCAGAACAGCAACGGAATCTGCTCTAGCTTGCCCTTTCTCACGGCCAACTGAATGTAGTTGTACACCATGATGAAACCCTTGAGGTAGGACAAGTCCTTGGTAAATGGCAGACCATCGGGCACCGACCCGCGGAATACCCGGCTTGCATTGCTGTAGCTTTGCGCCATTTCGAAACCCTGGGCGCGGAAGAACTCGAAGACCTGAAGAAAATCGGCGCCCTCTTCGACCATGTGGATGGCGCGCGTGCGGTTGGTGAGTTTGCGCAGGCGGCTGGGGTACGAGGCGAAGGCGATCACCTCCATGAGAATCGCCAAGCCCTCCTGCGTCACCGTCGATGAAGGCGGGCCCTTGGCCAGGAAGGTGCAGATCGGCTGGTTCAGGCCGTTGAGCGTGGTGCCCACATGCACGAGCCCCTCGTGCACTTCCAGCGCGCGCACATCACGGCTGTTGAACATGGCGTCGGCGCGCACCTTGATATAGTCGGCACCGGCCGCCGCATCGGCGACAATCCCGTCCGACTCAAACACCCGGATAGTCTCTTCAGCCTCGCCGAACACCTTGTTCAGGCGATGCTGCAGGATATCCACGGTCTCTTTGGCAGTGATGTTTTTCGGCTCGTCCTTGAGGTCACCACGGCCGTCGATGTTGTTCAGGTAATCGGACAGCATCAGGCCGAGGTCGGCCAGCGTCGGGTCGCCAGCGTGGAAGGCATCGGACGCCGCGCCATAGAGTTCCTGGGAGATCAGGCCGAAATCCTCGGTGCCGCGTGCCTCGAGCATGCGCACCACCATGCGGTACTCCTTGCACATGCGCCGCATGATCTGCCCCACCGGGTTGAACTGCCCCAATTGCCGGGTGATGTCGCGCTCGATGCTCTGGAACTCGGCCTTGACCGCACTTGAGTCGAACGACAGCGGCCGCGACTGGTAATAGGCACGGTCCACTGCCGGCGGCTCTTTGCCCTTGGCCTTCAGAAAGCCTTGGCGGATGCTGTCGTCCCATTTGACCGCATCGAGCACTCGGATCGGGGTCTGCGCGGTGACGATGCGATCGGACAGTGCGCGAATGGTCTGCTGGTACTCGTCCAACGGGGAACTCCTTTCTAGAACAAGGCACCTGTACTGGCCCTAGCCTCGGCAAGCCGGCGCCAGGGCCTGCACGGTCATTTGCCGACTCGCTGGAAGCGCGCCACCTCGACGAACAGGTCGGAGTTGGCCGGGTCATCCAGGTAGGCCAGCACCCGCGCTGAAGGGCTGTCGATCAACACGCCCTCGCCATTGTCCTCTGGTACCTCGGTCCTACGCCCGCTCAGCTCTTTTTTCTCCAGCGCCTGCTGCACCTGTTCTACATCGAGGTTGTAGATGACCAGCTCCTTGCCATCGACGATATCGAAACCGCCAATCAGGAAATGGCCGCCCAGGCGTTTGGGGACACCAGCAGAGAGGTACCAGCGGTTGCCGTGGCGTGACACGGTGAATACGTACTCTTCGGGCTTCTTGCCTTTGGCAGTGGCCACGGCCTTGTAGGCATCGGCGCCACTGCGGCTGATGACCATCTTGAGTGGCTCGCCCCAGGCGTCCTTGCTGCTCCACGTGCCGAGCAGGGTTTTGGGCGCCGCCTGATTGCTCGGCAATGGCTCATGGAAGGTCACCAGACAACCGCCCAGCACGAGGAATGACAACGTCAACAACACCACACGCCAGGCTTTCATCAAGTTCTCCTTGAAAGTTCGTTCTCGGCTCAGCCCGATGCCAGCACCAGGTGCAGGTAACGGGTAAGCATAGCGAGCATCTGCCCATCGGCTTGCGCATCGGCATCCTTGAGCAGGCCCTGATATTCCATCTGCTCGATGATCGCCGTCAACATCTGGGCGTCCTGTTCCGGTTGCTGCGAACCGACCACCTGCAACAGCTGGCGCGTGCCATGCAGCAGGATCTGTTCGTGGGCACACACCAACTCGGCCAGGCGCGGGCACAGCAGCGCCTCCTGACGGAAGGCCTGCTCCGCCATCAGGAAGTCGCGGCGGGTGACCAACTGACGGGAAACGTAGTCGGCAGTCATCTGCGCCACTTCGTCAGCCAGGCGCGCCCTTGATTGCGCACTGCCATCCCCCTGGGCAAGCAGCTGGCGCAACACCACTTCGGTATTGGCCCATAGCTTGGCCATGTAGGCGGCACTGCGTTCGACGTATTGGGCGAAGGTATCGGTGAGCAGGTCCTCGATATCCTTGAAATAGTAGGTGGTGGCCGACAGCGGCACACCGGCTTCGGCGGCAACGGCACGGTGGCGCACGCCACGCACACCATCACGCACGACAATGCGCATGGCGGCGTCGAGGATCAACTGGCGGCGCTGTTCGCTGCCTTGGCGGGCGGTCTTGCGACCCTGGTATTGCACGCTTTCGGCGACGGCGGTGGCAATGCCGGCGGCGCCTTGCTGGGCCATTGCGGGGGTCACGGGTGTACCTCATCGATCTTGGGGGTGACTGCACCGGCCCTATCGCCGGCAAGCCGGCTTCCACAACGTGCACTGCCCAACGACATTGGATGGGTGTCCGACGTCCTGGGGCCGCCCAAACACCCCGCTCTGTTCAAGCGCAGTGCGGTTTCTGTGGGAGCCGGCTTGCCGGCGAAGGGGCTCTGACAAACAAAATAAGGCTTCAGGCAATAAAAAGCCGCCCCGAAAGGCGGCTTGTTCAATCCACTCAGGCCTGTGGGCGCATGTGCGGGAACAGGATCACGTCGCGAATCGACGGCGAGTTGGTCAGCAGCATCACCAGGCGATCGATGCCGATACCTTCACCGGCAGTCGGTGGCATGCCGTACTCCAGGGCACGAACGAAGTCGGCATCGTAGTGCATGGCTTCGTCATCACCGGCGTCCTTCTCGGCCACCTGGGCCAGGAAACGCTCTGCCTGGTCCTCGGCGTCATTGAGCTCGGAGTAGGCGTTGGCGATCTCGCGGCCACCGATGAACAGCTCGAAGCGGTCGGTCACGGCCGGGTTGTCGTCGTTGCGACGGGCCAGCGGCGACACTTCGAACGGGTATTCGGTAATGAAGTGCGGCTGCTCCAGCTTGTGCTCGACCAGCTCTTCGAAAATCATCACCTGCAGCTTGCCCAGGCCTTCGTGGCCCAGCACCTTGGCACCGGCTTTCTTGGCGATTTCGCGGGCCCGCTCGACATCCTGAAGGTCCGCTGCGGTCAGCTCCGGGTTGTACTTGAGGATCGAATCGAACACCGACAAGCGCACGAACGGCTCACCAAAGTGGAACACCTTGTCGCCATAGGGCACATCGGTGCTGCCCAGCACCAGCTGGGCAAGCTCGCGGAACAGCTCCTCGGTGAGGTCCATGTTGTCGCGGTAGTCAGCGTAGGCCTGGTAGAACTCGAGCATGGTGAACTCGGGGTTGTGCCGGGTCGAAACGCCTTCGTTACGGAAGTTGCGGTTGATCTCGAACACCTTCTCGAAACCACCGACCACCAGGCGCTTGAGGTACAGCTCCGGCGCGATACGCAGGAACATGGCCATGTCCAGGGCGTTGTGGTGGGTTTCGAACGGTTTGGCCGCGGCGCCGCCAGGGATGGTCTGCAGCATCGGCGTTTCGACTTCGAGGAAGTCGCGGTCGATGAGGAACTTGCGGATATGCGAGATCACCTGCGAACGCACACGGAAGGTGTGGCGGGTTTCTTCGTTGACCATCAGGTCGACATAACGCTGGCGGTAGCGCTGCTCGGTGTCGGTCAGGCCGTGGTGCTTGTCCGGCAGTGGGCGCAGCGACTTGGTCAGCAGGCGTACGTTGGTCATCTCGACGTACAGGTCGCCCTTGCCGGAACGGGCCAAAGTGCCTTCGGCGGCGATGATGTCGCCCAGGTCCCAGGTCTTGACCGCGGCCAGGGTTTGCTCCGGCAGGGTCTTGCGGTTGACGTAGACCTGGATGCGCCCGGTCATGTCCTGGATGACCATGAACGAGCCACGGTTGAGCATGATGCGACCGGCAACCTTGACCGGGATCGCTGCCGCTTCCAGCTCTTCCTTGGTCTTGTCCGCGTACTGTTTCTGCAGGTCGTTGCAGTAGCTGTCGCGGCGGAAGTCGTTGGGGAAGGCCTGACCCTTCTCGCGCTCGGCGGCAAGCTTTTCCTTGCGCAGGGCGATCAGGGTGTTTTCTTCCTGTTGCAGGTCTTGCGATTCGGTCTTGAGGTCGCTCATGTCGTCATTCTTTCCATCAGGTATTCGTTGCCCTTTTCGGGCAGGGCACGCGATGCCGGCGTACAGGCATCGCGGCGGTGGTGTGCGGCTTACAGCCCCTGCTTGAGGCTCGCTTCCAGGTACTGGTCGATGTCGCCATCGAGCACCTTGTTGCAGTCGCTGCGCTCGACGCCGGTACGCAGGTCCTTGATGCGCGAGTCATCGAGCACGTAGGAGCGGATCTGGTGGCCCCAGCCGATGTCCGACTTGCTGTCTTCCAACGCCTGGGAAGCGGCGTTGCGCTTCTGCATTTCCAGCTCGTACAACTTGGCCCGCAGCATTTTCATGGCGGTGTCCTTGTTGGCATGCTGGGAGCGTTCGTTCTGGCACGCCACCACGGTGTTGGTCGGCACGTGGGTGATACGCACCGCGGAGTCGGTGGTGTTCACGTGCTGACCACCGGCACCGGAGGAGCGGTAGGTGTCGATACGCAGGTCGGACGGGTTGATATCGATCTCGACCTTGTCGTCGATCTCGGGCGACACGAACACCGCCGAGAACGAGGTGTGGCGACGGGCGCCGGAGTCGAACGGGCTCTTGCGCACCAGGCGGTGCACGCCGATTTCGGTGCGCAGCCAGCCGAAGGCGTACTCGCCCTTGATGTGCACGGTGGCGCCCTTGATGCCGGCGACTTCACCTTCGGACAGCTCGATGATGGTGGCGTCGAAGCCGCGCTTGTCGGCCCAGCGCAGGTACATGCGCAGCAGGATGTTGGCCCAGTCCTGCGCTTCGGTACCGCCGGAACCTGCCTGAATGTCCAGGTAGGCGTTGTTCATGTCCATCTCGCCGCTGAACATGCGACGGAACTCAAGCTGGGCCAGGTTTTCTTCCAGGCCTTCCAGCTCGGTCACGACATCGCTGACGGCGCCTTCGTCATTTTCCTCGACAGCCATGTCGAGCAGGTCCTTGCAGTCCCCCAGGCCACCGGACAGCTTGTCCAGGGTCTCGACGACCTGCGCCAGCATGGCGCGCTCGCGGCCCAGGGCCTGGGCGTACTCAGGCTTGTTCCAGACGTTGGGGTCTTCCAGCTCGCGGTTGACTTCGATCAGGCGGTCATGCTTTTGATCGTAGTCAAAGATACCCCCGAATGGACTGGGAGCGTTCGGTGAGGTCCTTGATGGTGTTCAGGATCGGTTGGATTTCCATGGGCGCGGGGCTCTCGTACGAATTCGGTGAAAAGCCCGCGAGTATAACCCATACAGCCAAGCACGGCAGCCCGTTGAGCAGCCCGCACAGCGCCGGATCATGACCGCGCGTGATTTCCTGGTAATTCTGCCAGTAGCCCCCAGGCGTCGAGCCACGCAAGACTTGCCCCCAGGCATGCGGATCGTCCGCCGCCTCAATGGGAGCAATGAAAATGAGTGATGACTTTGACCGCGCATTGAAAATGCTGGAGGGGTTCGAAATTCTGCCTCCAGAATTCACGAACGCCGTGAACGACACGCTAGAGTTCGACCCAGCGCCCGCCCGTAACCCTGTAAAAGTACATTACCCGGGGTTGAAGGAAGAGATTCCCGGGCTCGAAAGCGTCACCGTCGGGTGTTACGGCGATAATTGGGGAACGGGACGATCACCTGCAGACCCCCGGCGCGAAGAGACCGTTGAAGGCTATGTACCCGGCGCCGTCCTGAAAGAGGCCGCCAGCTACAGAATATGGGCGGTCGTCAGGTTCAAGATCGCAGGCGAAGAAACGGAGCTCACCGTCCGCTCTGCAGATCGCACTTACCGGCTCAAGAGAAAAGCCGCCAAATAAACTTGACTGGCGGCTACCCCGCTCGTGCCAGCCAAGCCCTCATGCGATACCCACTTTGTTCCGACCACTGTTCTTGGCCAGGTACAAGCCTTTGTCGGCAGCGGATATGAGCTGCCGGCAATGGCTGCCCACAGCCGGGGTCTGCGTCGCCAGGCCAATGCTCACGGTCAGGCGCGAGTCGTCCTGCGGCGCGGTATGCGGGATATCCAGGCCATGTACGGTCTGACGCAGTTTCTCCGCGACCAGCCGCGCCCCGCCCGGGGAGGTGTTGGGCAATACCAGCGCGAACTCCTCGCCACCGTAGCGCGCCGGCAGGTCGGTAGGCCGTGAACACGAACCGCGAATGGCCTGTGCCACCTTGCGCAGCGCCTCATCGCCGGCCAGGTGCCCGAAGCTGTCGTTGTAGACCTTGAAATAGTCGACATCGATCATCAGCAGCGACAACTGCTGTTGCTCACGCATGGCCCGGCGCCACTCCAGCTCCAGGTACTCATCGAAATGGCGGCGGTTGGACAGCCCGGTGAGGCCATCGGAGTTCATCAGGCGCTGCAGCATCAGGTTGGTATCGAGCAATTGCTGCTGGCTCACGCGCAATGCCCGGTAGGCCTCGTCACGTTGCAGCAGGGTCAGGTACGAGCGGGAGTGGTAGCGGATGCGGGCCACCAGTTCGATGGTGTCCGGCAACTTGACCAGGTAGTCGTTGGCCCCGGCAGCGAAGGCGGCACTCTTGACCAGAGGGTCTTCCTTGGTCGACAGCACGATGATCGGGATGTCCCGGGTAGCCGGATTGTTGCGGTATTCGCGCACCAGGGTCAGGCCGTCGAGGCCCGGCATGATCAGGTCCTGGAGGATCACCGTGGGCTTGATGCGCATGGCCTGGGCCACGGCCTGATGGGGGTCGGCGCAGAAATGGAAATCGATGTTTTCCTCTTGGGCCAGGCCACGCCGCACCGCTTCACCGATCATCGCCTGATCATCGACCAGCAACACCATCGCCGAATTTTCATTGGCGGTCGCAAACCCTTCGATCGGTAGATCAATCATCCCTATTCACCTGATCACGGCCGCAGGAGCGGTGTGACTCAATACATATCGTCATTGTGCAAAGATTTCCATCAAGCGCCCGGCGATTCGCTCCAGCGGACGGATTTCCACCGCTGCATCGATTGCCGCGGCGGCTTTGGGCATACCGTAGACTGCGCTGCTTGACTGGTCCTGAGCAATGGTCAGGAAACCTTGCTGGCGCATCATTTTCAAGCCTTGGGCACCATCGCGCCCCATGCCGGTGAGCAGCACGCCTACCGCCTGCCCGCGCCAATAGCGCGCCACACTCTCGAAGAACACATCGATCGAGGGCCGGTAGATCTCATTGACAGGTTCGGCAGTGTAGGCCAACTGGCCGTTGTGCAGCAGACGTATATGGTGGTTGGTGCCCGCCAGCAGGACCTGCCCGGGCTGCGGCGGTTCGCCTCCACGGGCCAGGCGCACCGGCATGCCACAGGCACTGCCAAGCCACTCGGCCATGCCGGCAGCGAACACTTGGTCAACATGCTGGACTAGCACGATGGATGCCGGAAACCCCTTGGGCAACCCCTTCAACAGTACCTCGAGGGCCGCAGGCCCCCCGGCCGAAGAGCCGATCGCCACCAGGCCGCGGCGCTGGGCGGCATCGCGTAGAGGCGCGGCGACCGGTTTGGTCGCGCTGGGCCGCTGTTGGCCGATCAACCAGCTGATGTTGAGGATCTTGCGCAGCAACGGGGCCGCGGCCTCCCGTGCATCACCCGCGCCAAGCGCCGGGGTGTCGACCACATCCAGGGCCCCGTGGCCCATGGCCTCGAACACGCGGTGCACGTTCTGCTTGCGGTCGACGGTGACGATGACGATGGCACAGGGCGTTTCGGCCATGATCTGCCGGGTCGCTTCCACCCCATCCATCACCGGCATGATGAGGTCCATGAGTATCAGGTCGGGCGTTGCCTGGGCACACTGGCGCACGGCCTCGGCGCCATTGCTGGCCACCCAGATCACCTCATGCGCAGGCTCCAGGGCCAGGGCCCGGCGCAACGCTTCTACCGCCAGGGGCATGTCGTTGACGATGGCGATCTTCATCCTTGAGCACCTCCGATCAGTTCGATCACAGCATCGATCAACGCATCGTCGTGGAAGCTGGCTTTTGCCAAATAGTAGTCGGCGCCAGCGTCCAGGCCCCGCCGTCGATCTTCTTCGCGGTCCTTGTACGACACCACCATCACCGGCAGCGACTGCAGCCGCTGGTCACGGCGCACCAATGTGACCAGCTCGATACCGTCCATGCGCGGCATGTCGATGTCGGTGATCAGCAGGTCGAAATCCTCGCTACGCAGTGCGTTCCAACCGTCCATGCCGTCGACCGCCACGGCCACCTCGAAGCCGCGGTTGCTCAGCAGCTTGCGTTGCAGTTCGCGTACGGTGAGCGAGTCGTCGACAACCAGAATGCGCTTGCGGCTGGCACCACGGCCGGCCTGCACGCCGCGCTCGATGCGCTCCAGGCGGCCGGTGCTGAGCAGCTTCTCGACCGAGCGCAGCACGTCTTCGACATCGACGATCAACACCACCGAACCATCGTCCAGCAGCGCTCCGGCAGAAATGTCCTGGACCTTGCCCAGCCGTGCATCGAGCGGCATCACTACCAGCACCCGCTCACCGATCAGCCGCTCCACGGCCACACCGTACAGCTGTTCACGTTCGCGGATCACCACCACCGGCAAACCGCTTTCATCACCTTGCACGGCAGGCCGGTTGAGCAACTGGCTGGCCGCCACCAGGCCGATATGCCGGCCCTCATGCCAAAAATGCTGCCGCCCCTCGATTTGCACGATCTGCTCGGCCGTCACTTCCACGGTGCGCTCGATATGCGCCAGCGGAAACGCATAAGCCTCACCGCCGACTTCCACCACGAGGCTGCGTACCACCGAAAGCGTCAACGGCACTTCAAGATGGAAACGGCAGCCCTGGCCGGCCTGCTGGGTCAGCTCGATCGAGCCGCGCAGGTCGCGCACCAGATGCTGCACCGCGTCCAGGCCGACGCCACGGCCGGAGACCTCGGTCACCTTATCGCGCATGCTGAAGCCCGGCAGAAACAGGAAGGTCAGCAGCTCCGCTTCGCTCATCTGCGCCACGGTATCGGCCGGGGACAGGCCGCGCTGAACGATACTGCGCTGTAGCTGTTGCAGGTCGATACCGGCGCCGTCATCGCTCAGTTCAAGGACCAACAGGCCGGCATGATGGGAGGCCCGCAGGCGTACTGCGCCTTCTGGCGGTTTGCCCGCCAGCAATCGTTGCTCAGGCAGTTCGATACCATGGTCGACTGCATTGCGCAGCAGGTGGGTCAGCGGCGCTTCGAGCTTTTCCAGTACATCACGGTCGACCTGGGTCTTTTCACCGTCTATCTGCAGACGCACCTGTTTGCCCAGCGAGCGGCCCAGGTCCCGCACCATACGGCTCTGGCCGGTAAGCACATCGGCAAACGGGCGCATGCGGCAGGCCAAGGCCGTGTCGTACAGCAACTGGGCGCGCTGGCTGGCCTGCCAGCCGAATTCGTCGAGGTCGGCGGTCTGCTGCTGCAGGATCTGCTGGGTTTCCAGCAACAACCGTTGCGTCTGGGCCAGCGCTTCGAGCACCAGCAGGCTCTGGCCGCTGCCTTCCAATTGGGCTTTCAGGCCATCGAGGGCGCGCATGCCTTGGCCGTGCATGCGCTTGAGGCGCTGCAGCGTGGCCAGGTAGGGTTTGAGGCGCTGCGTCTCGACCAGCGACTTGCTCGACAAGTCGAGCAGGCTGTTGAGTCGATCGGCGGTTACCCGCAACACCCGCTCGCCACCTGGTGCGCTGCGTTTGCCTGTTTTGCGCGGCACAAGCGGCTCTGCTTCTGGCTCAGGCTCGGCAGTGATCGGGTCGGCCGCAGCTAATGGTTTGTGCAGCGGCTCCGTGGCAGGCGCAGGTGCACTGGAAGGGCCCAGCAGGCCAGACATCTGGGCCAGAAAGCCGGGTACCGCGCCCTCCCCGGCGGGGTCACCGGGTGTGGCGACATGCAGCAGCAGGTCGGTCCCGCGCAGCAAGGCGTCGATATGTTCAGCGCGCAGCAGCAGCCGGCCTTCCTGGGCCGCTACCAGGCAATCTTCCATCACGTGGGCCACGCTGACGCCGTCGTCGATGCCAACGATGCGCGCAGCCCCTTTCAACGAGTGCGCAGCACGCATGCAGGCTTCCAGCTGATCGGCCTGGGTCGGGTCACGCTCCAGTGCCATCAGCCCGGTGATGAGCACCTGGGTCTGAGCGTCCGCTTCCAGGCTGAACAGCTCGAGCAACGATGCGTCGCGCATTTGCTCAGGGGTCATGACAGGCTCCGCTGCACGGCAGACAGTAGTTGTTGATCGTCCAGCACACGCACGCTGCGCCCGCGCCACTGCAGTACGGCAGCGGTGAAGGGTGCGCTATCTTCAGTGCCCCCCGCTAGTGTGGGCTCCAGGCGATGAATACCGTCGATCTCGTCCACCGCCAGCACCACTGGCCCGCCTGCCGCCGCCAGAATCAACATGCGCGGCATCGCCCGGCTGCTGTGCGCAGGCTCGGAGAATTGCGCCACCCCCAGCAGTTCGCTCAGCGACAGGCACGGCACCAGTGCGCCACGCACATTGGCCACCCCTTGCAGCACTCGGGAGCGCTGATGCGGCAAGGAATGCACCGGCTGCACCGGGGCGATCTCGGCCAGGCAGGCAGTGGCCAGGGCCAGCCACTCCTCCCCCAGACGAAACAGCAGCAGCGAGCGCCCGACGCTGGCCTCGGCCTGCGCCGCCTCCTGCACATGATCGTCCTGGACCAATGCATAGCGGTCCAGCAGACGGGTAGCGGCCGCCGCATGGATTTCACAGTTGCGACAGTGGATATGCCTTTCCAGCAGCGGGCATTGCTTGTTGCCGTGCACGCCGATCCGGTTCCAGCAATCGTCGATACGCTCAACGTCCTCGGCGAGCAGTGCAATCGCGTCTTCAACGCTCATCGTTCAGCCCCCCTGCCAGCGCGTGTCGCGCGCTCCTGCAAGCGGCGGGCACCTGCTTCGTCGCCCTGGGCCGCCAGCAACATGGCCAGGTGCAGCAGCGCCTCAGGGTGCTGCGGCTCCAGGTACAGGGCTTTGCGGTAGTGAGTCTGGGCTTGCCGGGCATCGCCTTCGGTATCGCTGAGCAGTCCCAGCCAGTAATACACCTGAGCCGTGGGTTCGAATTGCTGCAGGTAGCGCTGGCAATTGGCACGCGCTTGCGCGCCCTCCCCGGCGTTGGCCTGCTTCGCGATCAGGGCCAGCAACTCACTGGCGCTCTCGCGCTGCACGGCTGTGGGCGGGGCAACCGGCACCGAACGCAATGGCCGCAAAATGGGCGCCGGGGCCGGCACGGGACGGCTCGGTGCGAGTGGCACCGGCGGGCTGAGCCGAGGCTGGGCTGGCGTCTCCAACGGCTGGCGGACGTAGGCGAACGACTGGGCAATGCCCAGCGGCCGCATCCCCAGCCTTGCCAGCAGGCTACCCTCGGCCGGCCCGATGAACAGTACGCCGTGCTCGTGGGTAAGGCCCTTGAGCACCTCGAAGACTCGCTGCTGGGTCGCCACGTCGAAGTAGATCAGCAAATTGCGACAGAACACGAAGTCGTAACAGCCATTACGGCTGCCCAGTGCCGGATCGAGCACGTTGCCCACGGCCAGGTCCACCTGTGCGCGCACCCGCTCATTCAACTCATGGCCCTCGGCAAGCGCATTGAAGTGGCGCTCGCGAAAGCCCAGTTCAGCGCCGCGGAACGAGTTGCGACCGTAGACCGCCTGCACGCCCTTGGCCACCGAGTTGGGGCTGATGTCGATACCGTCGATGCGAAACGCAGCCGGGTTCATCCCCGAATCGAGCAAGGCCATGGCCAGGGAATACGGCTCTTCGCCCGTGGAGCACGGCAGGCTCAGCAAGCGTAGCGGCCGCTCGCCGGCGAGTTCGTTCAGGCGTTTGTGGGCCAGCCCGACCAGCGCGGTAAACGACTCTGGGTAGCGGAAGAACCAGGTCTCCGGGACGATGACCGCTTCGATGAGCGCTTGCTGCTCCTCTGCGGAGCGCTGCAGGTACAGCCAATAGTCGTGCAGGTCTTGAGCATTGACTGCGACACAGCGCTGCTGCAGGGCACGCTCGACCATGGGCACGCCGACCGACTCGACATCCAGGCCGATGCGCGCTTGCAGAAAGCGGAAAAACCGTTGCTCGCTCATGCCGACACCTGCCCCGATGCTGGTGGGAACAGCAGTTCGCGCACAGGATCCGACAGCAAGTCATCGACCTCGATACGCTGCAGCAGGCCATCGGCGTCCTGGCGAACCGGGCCCAGGTAACGCGCTTCGGGGTTGTCCAGCCCATAGGGCTGAAACTCCTCGGCGAGGCAGCGCAAGGTCTCGGTAGCCTGTTCGAGGATCAGCCCCAGTTGATGCTCGCCGCGATAGTGCACCAGCACCAGCCGTGTGCTGGTGCGCGCAGTGGCAGGCTGGCCGAAACTCAGGGCCGACAGGTCGACCACCGGCACCAGCACGCCACGATGGGCGACAATCCCAGCAACCCAGGCCGGCGCCTGGGCGATCGGCTTGAGTGGCCGGCGCGGCAGCACCTCGATCACCTCGCGCACATCCAGGGCGAAGCGTTGCTCGTTGAGACGAAACAGCAGGTACAGCTTGCCCTTGGCGCTGGCCGTTACTGCCGCATGCGAGTACAGGTCACTCATGGCGGTCAGACTTTGAAGCGCGATACACCACCGCGCAGGCCCGCGGCCACCTGGCTCAACTCGTCGATGGCGAAGCTGGCCTGGCGCAGCGATTCCACCGTCTGTGTGCTGGCATCGCTGAGCTGAGCCAGTGCCTGGTTGATCTGCTCGGCCCCCGTAGCCTGGGCCTGCATGCCTTCGTTGACCATCAACACCCGTGGCGCCAGCGCCTGTACCTGATGAATGATCTGGCTCAGTTGCTCGCCCACTTGCTGCACTTCGAACATGCCTCGGCGTACTTCTTCGGAAAACTTGTCCATGCCCATCACCCCTGCCGATACCGCCGACTGGATTTCCCGCACCATCTGCTCGATGTCGTAAGTGGCCACAGCCGTCTGGTCCGCCAGGCGCCTTACTTCGGTGGCTACCACGGCAAAGCCGCGCCCATACTCGCCGGCTTTTTCCGCTTCGATGGCAGCATTGAGCGAGAGCAGGTTGGTCTGGTCGGCGACCTTGACGATGGTCACCACCATCTGCGTGATGTTGCTGGCCTTTTCGTTGAGAATCGCCAGCTTGGCATTGACCAGGTCGGCTGCACCCATGACCTGGTGCATGGTGTCTTCCATGCGCGCCAGGCCTTGCTGGCCGGAACCGGCCAGGCTCGAGGCCTGGTCGGCGGCACTGGTGACTTCGGTCATGGTGCGCACCAGATCGCGCGATGTCGCCGCAATTTCGCGCGAAGTGGCCCCTATTTCCGTGGTGGTCGCAGCGGTTTCGGTGGCGGTGGCCTGCTGTTGCTTGGACGTGGCGGCAATTTCGGTGACCGATGTGGTCACCTGCACCGAAGAACGCTGAGCCTGGGACACCAGCTTGGCCAGCGCCTCGGCCATCTCGTTGAAGCCGCTTTCGATGGCGCCGAACTCGTCCTTGCGCTCCAGGCTCAGGCGCATGCTCAAGTCGCCCGAGCGCAGCTTGTCGAGGGCGTGCACCACGCGCTGCACCGGGGCGGTGATGGCGCGCATCAGCAGCAGGCCGCAGATGCCCGCTGCGATGATTGCCAACAACAGCGAAACGATCATGCTGCCTTTGGCAGTGCTCACGGCACCGACGATCTGGTGGTTAGCGGTGTCAGCGGCTTCGCGGTTGTACTCGATCATCGTGTTGAGGTGGTTCCGGCCCTGGGACCAGACCGGTGCCAGCACGTCCTTGATCAAGCGCTCTGCCTCGGCATAATCACGCTGACGGTAGGCTTCGATCACCTGGCCAATGATTTGGGTGTAGTTCGCCTCCATCTGGATGAAGGCGTCGAAATGGGCCTGGTCGTCCTTTTCGTGAATGGTGCCTTGGTAGCTGGCCAGATATTGCTTGAGGCGTTCGTCGAAGCTTTTGAACAGCTCCATGTCGGCGGCTGTGATCTCGCGGTGGTCGGACAACCCCACCAACTGCTGGCTGGTGACATAGCTGTCGACCCAGGCACTGCGGATCATCGAGCTGTAGTAGACCCCGGGAATGCTGTCGGTACCCACTGCCTCCTCGGCACTTTCGATCGCCACCAGCCGCGAGTAAGCAGCTACGACCATCAGCAACATGATGGCGATGATCACGGCGAAACTTGCCAGGATCCGTTGGCGCAAGGTCCAGTTCTTCACATTCAGCCCTCAGGAATTCACAACGAGCGGGAAAAATCGCCGAAGTATAGCCCAGGCTTCCTACGCTTAGGCGGCTGAATATGCGGGGCAATCAGGCATCCCTGCCTTGAGATCAGGCCATTTGCGCGTCATTGACCTGCGGCGGCAAGGCGGGCCTGGCTTTCCAGTTCCTGACGCAACGCTGGGTCCAGGCGAAGCTGGCGGGCCAGTTCGTCCAGGTATGCACGCTCCATGAAGTTCTCCTGATCGACCATCATCAGGCTGGCCAGGTACATCTCGGCAGCCATCTCTGGTGTTTGTGCGGCGCGCGCGACTTCGGCCGGGTCCAGCGGTTTGTTCAGCTCGGCGTGCAACCAGTGCTGCAGTTCACGGTCGCTGTCCAGGCGGGTGAATTCGCCTTCGATCAACGCACGCTCACGGTCATCGATGTGACCATCGGATTTGGCCGCTGCCACCAACGCCCGCAGTACCGCCTGACTGTGCTGCTCGACCTGGGCCGGGGGCAGGCGATCGAGGGTTTGCGGTTCGGCCCCCTGCCCTGCGCCCTGACGGGCCTGCCAGTTGCCATAGGCCTTGTAGGCCAGCACACCGAGCGCGGCGAGGCCACCGTAGGTGATCACTTTGCCCCCGTACTTGCGCGCCTTCTTGTTGCCCAACAGCAAGCCCAGGGCGCCGGCACCCAGCGCCCCGCCCCCAGCGCCGGACAACAGGCTGCCCAGGCCGCCTGAGCCTGCGGCCGGCTTGCTTGCGCCGCCCTGTTTGTTCAGCAGTTCCTGGCCGGATTTGAGCAGTTGATCGAGCAGACCCCGAGTATTCATTGGCATGGCTCCACGCTGCGGAAAATGACGTTCAGAGTAAGGCCTGCAGGGCCCAGGGCCACCCGTGGATTTGCTTCCGGATGTTGCATCGGTAGGCAAAAAGCCAACTAGACTCGATTTCGCCACAAGCGCTTTACACCTATGACGATCGCTTCACTGCTTTCTTGATTGCAGCCGATCAATACCGGGCCGATTCCCAACTGGAAACACCTCGACCTGCGTCTGCAGGACGACCGAACGAGGGCCGCGCTCAGGCCGATGACGGGCCCATCGACGTGCCGGTGACCAACGTGGTTGCCATGCTGGTGATGCTGGTGACCATGCTGCCGATCCTCGGCGCCTATTACCTGACCCGCGACGGTGAAAGCGTTGCGGGCAGCGGCAAATGACCCACAAGGAGCCCCCGATGCAAACCAACATGCTGATCAACGGTCGCCTGGTCGCAGGCGATGGCCCGGCCTGGACCGTGCTCAACCCCGCCGAAGGCAGTGCCTTGGCACAGATCAACGAAGCCACCGAGGCCCAGGTCGATACGGCAGTGCGCGCCGCCGACCTGGCTTTCGACAGCTGGTCGCAGACCAGCCCGAAAGAGCGCTCGCTGGCCCTGCTGGCGCTGGCCGACACGATCGAGGCGCATGCCGATGAGCTGGCCAGGCTGGAGTCGCAGAATTGCGGCAAACCGTTCGCAGCGGCCCTGAACGACGAGATACCGGCCATCGCCGATGTGTTCCGCTATTTTGCCGGCGCCGCCCGCTGCCTCGGTGGCTCGGCGGCTGGTGAATACCTGCCCGGGCACACGTCGATGATCCGCCGCGACCCGCTGGGCGTAGTGGCCTCGATTGCGCCCTGGAACTACCCGCTGATGATGCTGGCGTGGAAGATCGCCCCCGCCTTGGCGGCTGGCAATACCGTGGTCATCAAGCCGTCCGAACTCACCCCGCTGACCGCCCTGCGCCTCGGCGAACTGGCCAAGAACCTACTGCCGGCCGGCGTGCTCAACATCCTCTTCGGCCGCGGCCAGACGGTGGGCAGCCCACTGGTGACCCACCCCAAGGTGCGTATGGTCTCGCTGACCGGCTCGATCCCCACCGGCGCGCACATCATCGGCGCCACGGCGGGCAGCGTTAAACGCATGCACATGGAGCTGGGCGGCAAGGCGCCGGTGCTGGTGTTCGACGATGCCGACATCGATGCCGCCATCGATGGCATCCGCACCTTCGGTTTCTACAACGCAGGGCAGGACTGCACTGCGGCCTGCCGCCTGTATGTGCAGGCGGGCATCTACGAACGTTTCGTCGAACGCCTCGGCAAAGCCGTGGCCAGCCTTAAAACCGGCCTGCAGGATGCCGAGGACACCGAACTCGGCCCGCTGATCAGCGCCCAGCACCGTGACAAGGTAGCCGGCCTGGTCGGGCGCGCCATCGCCCAGCCGCACATTCGCCTGGTCACCGGAGGCAAGGCACTACCGGGGGAGGGTTTCTTCTTCGAGCCAACAGTGCTGGCGGATGCGCTGCAGGATGACGAGATCGTGCGTCACGAGGTGTTTGGCCCAGTGGTGTCGGTAACACGCTTCACTGACGAAGCGCAGGCGCTGGAATGGGCCAACGACTCGGAGTACGGCCTGGCTTCGTCGGTGTGGACCCGCGACACCGGCCGCGCCCACCGCCTGGCGGCGCGGTTGCAGTATGGCTGCACCTGGGTCAATACCCACTTCATGCTGGTCAGCGAAATGCCCCATGGCGGGCAGAAGCATTCGGGGTATGGCAAGGACATGTCGATGTATGGGCTGGAGGATTACACCTGCGTGCGGCATGTGATGATCAAGCACTGAACGTGATGTGAAGCTACCGGCCTCTGCTGAGGCAAGTCAGCAAGGAGGCCGGTACAAAGTGGCGATCGTCCTCGCATGGATACCTAGGACCTTTCCTTCAAGCACCGTCCCTATCTCCTACAGTCCGGCTGTCGAGGAGGCCGTTTATGACACCTCGAAACCTGTGAACGCCTTGGCCGTGAGCCGCACAAGACCTATTCGGGGAAGCTGAGTCTGCGCCTTGAGCCCACCCTTCACGCCAGCGTGGCCGCAAAGGCCGAGCTGGCGGGAAAAAGCATCAATCAGTGGGTCAGCGATAGGCTGCGCAAGGCCGCTTACAGCTGAGGGGGTCAATCAGTCGCGCAGATCCGACTCATGTATCGGATTTGCCCGGCTGGTAGCCCGTTGATACTGCGCCGGCCATGTAGCCCTGTTACCGCCCAGGTCATCATCGGCATGCAACGGCCAGTAAGGGTCGCGCAGCAGCTCGCGAGCCAGGAAGATCAGGTCGGCCTGCCCGGTGCGCAGGATGTGTTCAGCCTGGGCCGGTTCGGTGATCATGCCCACCGTGCCGGTAGCGATTTCCGATTCCTTGCGTACACGCTCGGCGAAACGGGTCTGGTAGCCGGGGCCGGTGGGGATTTCCGCATTCATCGAAGTACCGCCGGAGGACACGTCGATCAGGTCGACCCCGAGCACACGTAGCCGGCGGGCCAGTTCCACGGTTTCGTCCGGGTTCCAGCCGTCCTCTACCCAGTCGGTCGCCGACACACGCACGAACAGCGGCAGTTCCTGCGGCCAGACCTTACGCACCGCCTCGGTCACCTGCAACGTCAGGCGGATGCGGTTTTCGAAGCAACTGCCATATTCATCGCGGCGCTGATTGCTCAGCGGCGAGAGGAACTGGTGCAGCAGGTAGCCATGGGCGGCGTGGATTTCGACCACTTTGAAACCCGCTTGCAACGCGCGTTCGGTGGCTTTGACAAACTCGGCTACAACATCCTGGATCTCGTCCTTGCTCAACTCACGTGGCGCCGTGTGTTCAGGGTCGAAGGCAATTTTCGAGGGGCCCACCGGCTGCCAGCCTCCTTCCTCGATTTTGACGCTGCCATGCTTGCCCAGCCAAGGGCGATAGGTGCTGGCCTTGCGCCCGGCGTGGGCCAGCTGGATGCCCGGCACAGCGCCCTGGGCAGTGATGAACCGCGTAATGCGCTGCAATGGCGCGATCTGATCATCGGTCCACAGACCAAGGTCCTCGGCAGTGATGCGGCCCTCGGCGGTCACGGCTACCGCTTCGGTGATGACCAGCCCGGCGCCGCCGACGGCACGGCTGCCCAGATGAACGAGGTGCCAGTCGTTGGCCAGGCCATCGACGGCGGAATACTGGCACATCGGCGAGACGGCGATGCGGTTGGGCAACGTCAGCTGACGCAGGGTGTAAGGCTCGAGCAGCAGGCTCATGAGGGCACCTCCCAAGGACTCCAATGGTGATCCGGCCCGGGCATTCAAGTGCACATCCCTGGCCCGGTGCCAGTCATTAATCAGACTAGACCAGATTGGTGGGGGGGAAGGTTCCCTCAGATTGCTGACTGCTCCGACGCGCGCACCAGATATTTCCTACACATATGAGCTAGCGATACTTACATCAGGAAAATATCCTACGAATCTTGTCGACTCGCGGCTGATTGTCCCTGGAAACCCCACCCTTTAGGCTTCTTGCGTCGCTGATGTTTGGCGTCCGGGAGTGGAATCCTGTCAATTACTGAGTTGCTGTCGTCATGGCAGTTGTGCGCGGGAGGCCGCAAAGCCTACCGGGTTTACTCGTAGCCTGGATTCCACACCGCGTACAACTGCCACCCATCCGTGTGGAATCGGACAGGTCGGTCAATCAGTAACCTTACGAGTCGTTCACTATGAAAAAACTAGTCCCCGATCCACCGCACCATTTCGACCTTCCCTCCGACAAGACCCTGACCAACGCCGTGAACGAAGGCATCGTGCCAATCGATCACGTGTTGATGAATGTCACCCATTACCTGATGCTCGCTTACAACCATTGCCATCGAGTCCTCGATGCCGTCGAAGATGACAGCTCCCGGGAATCGCTTGTGAATGGGCTGCGTGCCCTGCAGATTGCCTGGGGCCAAGCGGATGCGCTGTCATTGGCCTTGGAGCGTACTACTACCCTGCATTGAGGTTGGATCCACTGGCCTCTTCGCGGGTAACCCCGCAGCCACCGGGGCATCCCAATCCTCAAAACTTGCAGATGACCTGTGGGAGCTTGCCCAAAAAGAGGCCAGAACAAGCAATCGAGAAACTTCAGGAGAGAATTCGATGACCACAGACGACACCCACTTTACTGTCGGGAAGACCACCTTCTTTCAAGGTGAACACCAGACTCACCCACTGTTCCGCATCGAGCCAGGGATTCCCTGCCGCGATGCCCGTGAGCAGGCCTCGGAATTGATGGGTTATGTACGAGAGCTGACCATCATCGGCCTGATGGATGAAAAACCGATGATGATCTGGGCATCCCACTACCTCAGTGCCATGGCCAAGGCACTGATGGATGATGCCGAGTTAGGCATGACAGGCTAACTTTCTTCGGATGGCTAAAGTGTCAGGGAGCCTAGGTCTTGACCTTTAGGTTTACGGCGCCAGGGCAATCGAGCGCCGCCCCGCAAAGACAAGTCAGGCACCTGCAGGCTCCTCAGCGCGGCTCCATATGCGCAATCATCAACTGCACACTTTCGTTCCCGCGGAACTCGTTCACATCCAGCTTGTACGCCAGCTCCACCCAGCGCACGGTCGGGTTGGGCCAGACTTCGCGGTCAATGCCAAAGGCGATGCCGTCCAGACGAACCGAGCCACATTCGCTCTTGAGCACCACCTTCAAATGCCGCTCGCCGACCACACGCTGCTCGACCAACTGAAACACGCCATGGAACAGTGGTTCGGGGAAGTGTTGCCCCCAAGGCCCGGCATTACGCAGGGCCTTTGCCAGGTCCAGGTGAAATTCCTCCACCGCCAGGCTGCCGTCCGAAAGCAGACGGCCGGTCAAATCGTCTTCGCGCAACTGGCGCCGGACTTCTTCATCGAACGCTTCGGCGAACGCCGGGAAATGACTTTCGGGCAACGACAGGCCTGCAGCCATGGCATGGCCGCCAAACTTGCTGATCAACTGCGGATGGCGCGCCGCCACTGCATCCAGCGCATCGCGGATATGGAACCCCGGCACCGAACGTGCGGAGCCCTTGAGCATGCCGTCGCCAGCATCGGCAAAGGCGATGGTCGGGCGGTGGTAACGCTCCTTCAGGCGCGAGGCAAGAATGCCGATCACACCTTGGTGCCATTCGGCATCGAACAGGCACAGGCCGTACGGCATGGCCTCGACCGGCAAATCCTTGAGCTGGGCCAACGCTTCGCGCTGCATGCCCTGCTCGATCGACTTGCGGTCCTGGTTCAGGCCATCGAGCTGCTGCGCCATGTCCTGGGCCAGCGCCTCGTCCTCGCACAACAGGCACTCGATACCCAGGCTCATGTCGTCCAGGCGCCCGGCGGCATTGAGCCGCGGGCCTAAAATGAAACCCAGGTCGGTGGAGGTGATACGCCGGTGGTCGCGACGTGCCACCTCCAGAATCGCCTTCAGCCCCGGCCGTGCCCGGCCGGCGCGGATGCGCTCAAGGCCTTGGTGCACCAGAATGCGGTTGTTGGCATCCAGCGGCACCACGTCGGCAACGCTGCCCAGCGCGACCAGGTCGAGCAGTTCACCGATGTTCGGTTGTGGTTGTGTTTCGTAGCGCCCCAGGCTGCGCAGGCGGGCGCGCAAGGCCATCAGCACATAGAAGATCACCCCGACGCCGGCCAGCGACTTGCTCGGGAAGCCGCAACCTGGCTGGTTCGGGTTGACGATGGCGTCGGCGTCCGGCAGCTGCTGGCCTGGCAGGTGGTGGTCGGTGACCAGCACTTTGAGCCCGGCCGCTTTGGCTGCCGCCACACCCTCGACACTGGAAATGCCGTTATCGACCGTGATCAGCAAGTGTGGCTGGCGCTGCAGCGCCACCTCGACGATCTCTGGCGTCAGGCCATAGCCATATTCGAAACGGTTGGGCACCAGGTAGTCGACATGGGCTGCCCCCAGCAGGCGCAGCCCGAGTACGCCGACCGTACTGGCGGTGGCGCCGTCGGCATCGAAGTCGCCGACGATGATGATGCGCTGGCGCTGGTCGAGCGCTTCGACCAGCAAGTCTACCGCGGCATCAATGCCCTTTAGCTGCTGGTACGGCAACAGCCTCGCCAGGCTCTTGTCCAGCTCTGCCTCAGATTGCACGCCACGGGCGGCATACAGTCGGGTCAGCAAGGGTGGCAGGTTACCGAGAAACGGCAGTGTCGGCGGCAGCGGGCGGGGTTCGATACGCATGGGTCGGTTGGCTCAGCCACGCTCACCGAGCAGCCACTGCAGCTGCACTTCGTGCTGGCCACGGTCATCTGTGACGAACACCGTGCCTTCGCTGATCATCACGTCCCACTTGATGCTGCGCGGCATGTCCGTGGCCAGCACTTCGAGCACCTCTTGCGGTACAGCGGCGATGTTCAGGTTTTTCAGGTTCTTGACCGCGCCCACCACCTTGGACTCCCATACCCGCAAGCTGCCGTAGGCCAACAGGCTGGTGCGCTCGGTACGGCGGGAACACCAGGTCAGGCGATCAGCGTCAGGCTGGCCCACTTCGATCCAGTGCAGCACGCGGTCGTCCAGGCTCTTCTCCCACAGGGCAGGCTCGTCGACATCCGACAGGCCGCGGCCGAACGACAGATTCTCGTTGTACCAAAGTGCGTAGGCCAACAGCCGCACGGCCATGCGCTCCTCGGTTTCCGAAGGATGACGGGCGATGGTCTGCTTGACGCTTTCGTACACGCCGCGATCGAGATCGGTCAGATTCAGTTCGAATTTGTAGGTGGTGGACGGCTGGGCCATGGTCGACGGGCTTCTTGCGCAAAGAAAAGTCACACAGTCTACCCGATCCTGCTCTTCGTTGCGCCGCAGCAGTATCTGCCGCCAACGACCTATGATAAAACCACGCCTCTGCCCATTCGCCCCGGATGCCCCATGCCTACACCGAGCAAACCCCTCGCCGGCCTGAAAGTGATCGAGCTTGGCACCCTGATCGCTGGCCCGTTCGCCTCGCGCATCTGCGCCGAGTTCGGGGCCGAGGTCATCAAGGTCGAGTCGCCCGATGGCGGTGATCCGCTGCGTAAATGGCGCAAGCTGTACGAGGGTACGTCGCTGTGGTGGTTCGTGCAGGCGCGCAACAAGCAGTCGCTGACCCTGAACCTCAAGCACCCCGATGGCCGCGAGGTCCTCAAGCGGCTGCTGGCCGAGGCCGACATTCTCATCGAGAACTTCCGCCCGGGCGTGCTGGAAAAGCTCGGCCTGGGCTGGGATGTGCTGCACGAGCTCAACCCGAAACTGGTGATGGTGCGCCTGTCAGGCTTCGGCCAGACCGGGCCGATGAAGGATCAGCCAGGCTTCGGCGCCGTGGGCGAGTCGATGGGTGGCCTGCGCTACATCACCGGCTTCGATGACCGCCCACCGGTACGCACCGGCATCTCCATCGGCGATTCGATCGCTGCATTGTGGGGCGTGATCGGCGCACTGATGGCGCTGCGTCACCGCGAAGTCAACGGCGGCCAGGGCCAGGTGGTGGACGTGGCGCTGTACGAAGCAATCTTCGCCATGATGGAGAGCATGGTCCCGGAGTTCGATGTGTTTGGCTTCATTCGCGAACGCACCGGCAACATCATGCCAGGCATCACGCCCTCCTCCATCCACACCAGCGCCGACGGCAAGCACGTGCAGATCGGTGCCAATGGCGATGCGATCTTCAAACGCTTCATGCAGGCCATCGGCCGTCACGACCTGGCCGACGACCCGGCGCTGGCCAGCAATGATGGCCGCGATGCACGGCGTGACGAGCTGTATGGCGTTATCGACCGCTGGGCCAACAGCTTGCCGCTGGAGCAGCTGATGCAGACGTTGACCGTCGCCGATGTTCCGGCCAGCCGCATCTATTCGGCGCAAGACATGTTCAGCGACCCGCAGTACCTGGCCCGCGAAATGTTCCTGCAGGCCCGCCTGCCAGACGGTAAAGCGTTCAAGATGCCAGGCATCGTACCCAAGCTGTCCGAGACACCCGGCTCGGCCGAGTGGGTGGGCCCGGCGCTAGGCGAACACACAGACGCCCTGCTTGGCACCCTGGGGTATGACGCCGCCGCCATCGCCCGTTTGCGCCAGGCCGGCGCAGTCTGAGGTCGCCTCCGCCCGTGCGCACGCGCCTGTCCCTGCTGTTCGGGCTGCTGCTCGCCATGGCCATCGCGCCAGTGCAGGCCAAGGAACGCCTGCTATGGCTGGTCCGCGACCTGCCGCCTTTCACCATCCTGGAGGGTGCGGCCAAAGGCCAAGGTGCGATCGACCGGATGCTGGCGCTGCTGATCGAGCAGATGCCCGAATACGACCACGACATCGTGCGCGTCACTCGGGCACGCGGCATACAGATGCTGCAGGACCCTGCCAGCTTCACCTGCGACCCGACCTTGATGTGGACACCGGAGCGCGCGAAGTTCGTGCACTTCTCCAAACCGGCGCTGGGGGCGATGAGCGGTGGCCTGGTGGTGCGCAAGCAAGCCGAACCACTGCTGGCACCGTTTCTGGATGGCGCGCAGATCGATCTCAAGCGCTTGTTGAGCGACAAGCAACTGAAGCTCGGCCTCGTCGCCGGGCGCAGCTACAGCACCCAGATCGATGCGATCCTGCACCCGCTTCCCGACTCGGTTCTCAGCCGCCACTATGGTAACGATGCCACTGCCAACCTACTGCAGATGCAGCGCCTGGGGCGCCTGCAACTGGTGCTCGGCTACTGGCCGGAAGTGCGCTACCTGATCCAGCAACAAGGCGGCTCGCTCGATGACTATCAGTTTCACCCGATACAAGGCGTGGACCGCTATCAGTTCCTGCATGTGGGCTGCTCCGATACGCCATCGGGGCGCGCAGCCATCGCGCATATAGACCAACTGCTGTCCGCGCTGCGCCAGGACACCCTTCCAGCGCTCTATGCCAGGTGGCTGGATCCGGAGTTCCAGACAGAGTACCTGGAGCAGAGCAGGCATTTTTTCGAAGGGCGATAAAAAAGAAACCCCGGGACGCTGGGGAGGACGCCCGGGGCCAATCGAAAGTCCTCTTGGACTTCCCGTGACAACCCGCCATCACCGGAGCTGTGTGCTGGCTGGCTGCCCTACTGTGTCTGATGCGCCACTCAGGCAAAGGTTCCCGCAGGTTGTTGGCGTTGCTGCAAAGCCGCGATGACACAAGGCTGCAGGCGCCCCTCGGCGATCTGCAGGTCACGGTGAAGGCCATCGACCAGGTCGATCAGCAGGCGCTGCTCCTGTAACTGGCGTTGGCTGACCGTTCGGCGCAAGGTCATGCCACCGAGGCTGTCGACAACGGTGAGTTGCCGATTACCACTGGCATCGGCGGCGCCAAGCTGGGTCTGATAAGGGCTCAGTGCATCATTAAGCAGTCTGCAGATTCTTTCCATCCGGATCACTCGCTGCGTGGTGGTCTATGAAGAAACTGACCAGCAAGCGCAACGGAAAGTTCGTTACGCTTGAGCTGTTTCAATGAGCATGCGTGGGGGATGTGAACGTTTGAATACGCTGCAAGGCCTGTTGCCAGCGCCGCACCGGCAGCGGCCACGGCAAATCGGCCAGCACCCAGAGGCCACGCTCGCGTGCTTGCTCGGCAAGGTTGGGACGGTGCTCGCTGGCACAGCCGACGAAAAGCAAGGCGCGTGAACAGCGGTTGCGCTGCAGACGTTCGAGCAAGGCCTGGCCGCCTTTCATCGAATGGTCGAGGATCAGCAGGTCGGCACCGCGCTTGCGTGCAAGGCAGGCATTGAGGTCAAGCAGATCATGGGTGATGCGCACGTCGAAAACGCCCAGGGCATTGCACGCCTGATGCAGGAGAATCTGGTGGGAAGGCCGAGCCTGGTGAATCAACACGTAGGGCTGATGCATGAGCCACTCCTGAGGGAAGGACGGGCCACTGTATGCAGCGCTTAACGCGTTTTACATAGGAAAAATCTGAATAAAACCAGGGAAAAGTCTAAAAGCGGGGCCGCGCAGCGGCCCCCTTCATCACGATTAAAGCGGCTTGCCGCGGTTACCGTGCTGGCTGACGAAGGCCTGGACGGCCTTGAGGTCGTTGGCCAGAACCGTGCAGCGCTCCTCTCGGCCGAACAGGTCGCTCAGGTGCGCAGGCAGCTCCAGCGCCTTGCCGACGCCCGCCTTCTCCACGGCCTCCGGGAACTTGACCGGGTGCGCGGTGCCCAGCACCACCATCGGGGTATCCAGGCTGCGACGGCATTCGCGCGCGGCCTTCACGCCGATCGCGGTATGCGGGTCGAGTACTTCACCTGTGCTGGCGAAGACCTCGGCGATGGTCTGGCAGGTCTGCTCGTCGCTGACGGCCAGCGAATCGAACAGCTTGCGCGCCTCGGTCCAGCGGTCCTGGTCGACGCTGAAACCGCCACCCTGCTTGAAGTTGGCCATCAATTCGCCGATAGCCGCGCCGTTGCGACCATGGAGGTCGAACAACAAGCGCTCGAAGTTGGACGAGACCATGATGTCCATCGACGGCGACAAGGTCGCGTGCAGGGTTTCCTTGACGTACTGGTTGCCGCTCATGAAGCGGTGCAGGATGTCGTTGCGGTTGGTGGCAACCACCAGCTGGCTGACCGGCAGGCCCATGTTGCGTGCCAGGTAGCCGGCGAAGATGTCGCCAAAGTTGCCGGTCGGCACCGAGAACGCCACCGAACGCGCCGGGCCGCCGAGCTGCAGGGCAGCGTGGAAGTAGTAAACGATCTGGGCCATGATCCGCGCCCAGTTGATCGAGTTGACCGCGACCAGGCGGGTGCCTTTGAGGAACGACTGGTCGGCGAAGCTGGCCTTGACCATCTCCTGGCAGTCATCGAAGTTGCCTTCGATGGCGATGTTGTGGATGTTGTCGCCGAAGATGGTGGTCATCTGGCGGCGCTGAACCTCCGACACGCGCTGGTGCGGGTGAAGGATGAAGATGTCGACGTTGTCGCAGCGGCGGCAGCCTTCGATCGCGGCAGAGCCGGTGTCGCCGCTGGTCGCGCCGATGATCACCACGCGCTCGTTGCGCTTGGCCAGCACGTGATCGAGCAGGCGCCCGAGCAGCTGCAGGGCGAAGTCCTTGAAGGCCAGCGTCGGCCCGTGGAACAACTCAAGAACCCACTCGTTGCTGTTCAGCTGGCGCAGCGGAGCGACCGCGGCGTGGGCGAATTCGCCGTAGGTCTCTTCCAGGATCTTCTTGAAGTCGGCGTCGGCAATGCTGCCCTCGACGAACGGGCGCATCACACGGAAAGCCAGCTCGTGATACGGCAGGCCCGCCCAGGAAGCGATTTCTTCCTGGGTGAAGCGTGGGAGGTTCTCTGGCACGTACAGGCCGCCATCGCTGGCCAGGCCAGCCAGCAGGACGTCTTCGAAATTCAGGGCCGGTGCCTGGCCGCGGGTGCTGATATAGCGCATATGCAAACCTTCGGTTTGAGCGGCAAGCTGCGAGTTGCAAGAAAAAGCCGATCGGCATTTCTCTTACGCCCTGCACTGCCCTTGCCGCAAATTTAAACTGTTAAAAGCCTCAACACCGAACTGCTTTTTCTTGCAGCTTGCAGCTTGAAGCTTGCCGCTTAGTTGAGCTGTTCGACGCGGATGCGCACGACCTTGCCGACCACGTCCTGCAATGCTTCCAGAGCGACGATGGCGTCGTTGATGCTCTTTTCGACCACACGGTGGGTCAGCAGGATCATCGGCACCAGGCCGTCCTGTTCCTCGGCTTCCTTCTGCATGATCGACTCGATGTTGATGCCGCGCTCCGAGAGGATGCTCGCCACCTGGGCCAGCACGCCGGGGTGATCCTTGGCCTGGATACGCAGGTAGTAGGCGCTCTGGCAGGCGTCGATCGGCAGGATCGGGTGCGCCGACAGCGAATCCGGCTGGAAGGCCAGGTGCGGTACGCGGTTTTCAGGGTCGCTGGTCATGGCGCGGACAACGTCGACCAGGTCGGCGACCACCGAGGAGGCGGTGGGCTCCATGCCGGCGCCGGCGCCGTAGTAAAGGGTGGAGCCTGCCGCATCGCCATTGACCATCACGGCGTTCATCACGCCATTGACGTTGGCGATAAGACGGTCGCTCGGGATCAGCGTCGGGTGCACGCGCAGCTCGATGCCTTCTGCAGTGCGGCGGGCCACACCCAGGTGCTTGATGCGGTAGCCCAGGGCTTCGGCGTAGTTCACATCGGCGGTGGTCAGCTGGGTGATGCCTTCGGTGTAGGCCTTGTCGAACTGCAGCGGGATACCAAAGGCGATGGATGCCAGGATGGTCAGCTTGTGCGCGGCATCGATACCTTCGACGTCGAAGGTCGGGTCGGCTTCGGCATAACCCAGCGCCTGCGCTTCGGCCAGCACGTCGGGGAAGGCGCGGCCTTTTTCACGCATCTCGGTGAGGATGAAGTTGCCGGTGCCGTTGATGATCCCGGCCAGCCAGTTGATGCGGTTGGCCGACAGGCCTTCGCGGATCGCCTTGATCACCGGGATGCCACCTGCCACTGCGGCTTCGAAGGCCACGATCACGCCCTTCTCACGGGCCTTGGCGAAGATTTCGTTGCCGTGTACGGCGATCAGCGCCTTGTTGGCGGTGACCACGTGCTTGCCGTTGTCGATGGCCTTGAGCACCAGGTCGCGGGCGATGGTGTAGCCACCGATCAGCTCGATGACAATGTCGATCTCCGGGTTGCTCGCAACGTCGAACACATCAGCGGTAATGGGGGTACCGGTAATCTGGCAGTTCGGGTTAGGCGAGCGCATGGCGATCTGTGCCACTTCAATACCGCGCCCGGCACGGCGGGCAATCTCCTCGGCGTTGCGCTGAAGTACATTGAAGGTTCCGCCACCGACGGTCCCCAACCCACAGATGCCTACTTTGACCGGTTTCACTGTGAACTCCCCATTGAACGGCCGGCACCTGCGCCGACCGTGAAACATGCCGTCACCCCATGACGACGGCGTACTGAATGATTTTACTTGGCGGCCTGCTGTTGGCCGGCCAGGGCCAGTTTGGCCACTTGCGGTGCCGGTTGATAACCTGGAATCACCTGGCCATTTTCGAGCACGATCGCCGGCGTGCCGTTGACGCCGATCGACTGGCCCAACTGGAACTGCTTGCCGACCGGGTTGGTGCATTTGGCGGCCTTGATTTCCTTGCCGTCGATCATCTTGTCCAGCGCTGCGCGGCGGTCACTGGAGCACCACACGGCCTGCAGCTGCTCGTCACCCGGCGAGCCGAGCCCCTGGCGCGGGAAGGCGACATAGCGCACTTCGATACCGCGACGGTTGAGCTCTGGCACTTCGGCGTGCAGCTTGTGGCAATACGGGCAGGTGGTGTCGGTGAATACGGTGATGTGCGACTTGGTCTGGCCCTTTGCAGGATAAACCACCATCTCGGCGGCTGGAATGCCATTGATGAGCTTGGCGACCCCTTGGCGTTCGGTCTTCTCGGTCAGGTTGACCGGCTTGCCGTCCTGGATCTGGTACAGGTAGCCCTGCATGACGAACTGGCCATCGGCGCTGGCGTACAGCACACGGCCGCCCTGCAGCTTGACTTCATACAGGCCGTTGAGCGGGCTGCTGGCCACGCTCTCGACCGGCACTTCCAGCTCAAGGTTCTGCAACGACTTGCGAATCGCCTGCTCGGCAGCGGCATTGCTGTCGGTCGCCGCGGCAACGGCAAAGGTACTGGCCAGCGCCAACGCGGCGGCGGCGAACATCTGGGTCACGCGCATGGGAACTCCTGAAGGCGGACAGGGGCCGAGGGGCGTCACCTGCGGAAAAACGCGGCGACCGTGCGGCCCTTGGTGCAAACCGCCCAAGCCTACCACAACACGCTACCGGTGAAGGGGTCTGCGAGTACCGGCCGGCGGAACATGAAAATCATTCATCCACGTGGGTGGTGCTGTGCGTGCAGTTGCTGCAGGCGGGCCTTGGCCACATGGGTATAGATTTGCGTGGTCGACAGATCGCTGTGCCCCAGCAGCATCTGCACCACGCGCAGGTCGGCACCGTGGTTGAGCAGATGAGTGGCGAAGGCGTGACGCAAGGTGTGCGGCGACAGGGGCTTGTCGATACCGGCTACCCGCGCGTGATGCTTGATGCGGTGCCAGAACGTCTGGCGGGTCATCTGCTCCCCGCGCAAGCTGGGGAACAACACATCGCTCGGGCGCCCGCTGAGCAGCTCGGCGCGCCCGTCGCGCAGATAGCGCTGCAGCCACAGCACCGCCTCTTCGCCCATGGGCACCAGGCGCTCCTTGCTGCCCTTGCCCATCACCCGGAGCACGCCCTGGCGCAGGTTCACCTGGTCCAGGGCAAGGCTGACCAGTTCGGTAACGCGCAGACCACAGGCATACAGCACCTCAAGCATGGCGCGGTCGCGCTGGCCAATGGCTTCGCCAAGGTCAGGGGCCTGCAACAGGGCCTCGACGTCGGCTTCCGACAGCGACTTGGGCAAGGGCTTGCCCAGCTGCGGCATTTCTATCTGCAGGGTCGGGTCGACGGCAATGAGCTTTTCCCGCAGCAAGTAGCGAAAAAAGCCACGCAGACCGGAGAGAAAACGCGCTGTAGAACGGGGTTTGTAACCCTGATCCAGGCGCCAGGCCAGGTGATCGAGGATCAGCTCCCGACCGGCCTCAGGCAAGGCCAGGCCGTGATCCTGCAGCCAGCCATTGAACAGCGCCAGGTCACTGCGATAGGACTGGCGAGTGTTGTCTGAAAGGCCTTTTTCCAGCCACAGGGCATCAAGGAACTGGTCGATCAAGGGGTGGTCAAGGGCAGGCATGAAAACTCGGTGGCAAACGACGAAATGACGCTTAGTCTTTCATAACAACGCCGGCATAGGGAGCCCACATGAACGAACAGCAGATCCTTCTTAGTGTGGGCGGTATCGGTGCCGCCGCCCTCGCCTGCCAGTGGCTGGCCTGGCGCCTGAAGCTTCCAGCCATTCTCTTTCTGCTGCTGGCCGGCATAACGCTGGGGCCGTTGCTCGGCTGGCTCGACCCGCAAGCGCTGTTCGGCCCGTTGCTGATGCCTCTGGTGTCACTGGCGGTGGCACTGATCCTGTTCGAAGGCAGCCTGACCCTGCACCTCTCGCAATGGCGGGAGATCGGCAGCGTGGTGCACCGACTGGTCACCGTCGGCGCCCTGTCGACCTGGCTGGTGATCGCCCTGGCCACGCACTGGCTGCTGGCGTTCGACTGGCCGCTGGCAATCCTGTTCGGCACCTTGACCCTGGTCACAGGCCCTACGGTCATCGTACCGATGCTGCGCGTGGTACGGCCCAAGGCGACCATTGCCAACATCCTGCGTTGGGAAGGCATCGTCATCGACCCGATCGGTGCCCTGCTCGCCGTCGTGGTGTACAGCTTCATCATCGCCAGCGCCGATGGCGATGGCCTGAGCCAGAGCCTGGGCACCTTTGCCGGGGTGATCTTCTGCGGCAGCGCCCTGGGCGCCGCCGGCGGCTGGCTACTGGGGCAGATCATGCGCGAGCAATGGCTGCCGGAATACCTGCACAACCTGGCGTCGCTGGCTGCCGTACTGGGTATTTTCATCGCCGCCAACCAGATCGTTCACGAGTCCGGGCTGCTGGCGGTGACGGTCATGGGCATGTGGCTGGCCAACATGCGTGGCGTGGATGTACGGCAGATCCTGCACTTCAAGGAGAACCTCAGCGTACTGCTGATCTCTGGCCTGTTCATCCTGCTGGCCGCACGGCTCGACCTGCACGCCCTGCTGGGGCTGGGCCCGGCCGTACTGGCACTGCTGCTGGTGATCCAGCTGGTGGCGCGGCCGTTGAATGTCTTGCTGTCAACGCTGGGGTCCACGCTGAACTGGCGGGAACGGGCGCTGCTGGCCTGGATCGCACCGCGCGGCATCGTAGCCGCCGCAGTGTCGGCGATATTCGCCATCCGCCTGGATGAGGCCGGGCATCAGGACGCGCTGCTGCTGGTGCCGCTCACCTTCGCAGTGATCATCGGCACGGTCGTGCTGCAGAGCGCGACGGCGCGCCCCCTGGCGCGCCTGCTGAAAGTGGCGGAGCCTGCGCCCAGCGGTTTTCTCATCGTCGGCGCCAACGAGCCTGCACGCACCCTCGGCAAGGCTCTGCAACAACTGGGTTGCCGTGTGTTGCTGACCGACTCGAGCTGGGAAAACATTCGTGCGGCACGCATGGAGGGGCTGCCGACCTACTTTGGCAACCCGGCTTCGCAACATGCCGACGCGCACCTGGACCTGGTAGGCCTCGGCCACCTGCTAGGGCTGTCACCTGCTGGGGAAATCAACGCCTTGGCCTGTGCGCGCTTTCGCCATGACTTCGGCCACGGCCGTTTGTATGTGCTGGCCAGCGGCCTGGAGAAGCAGCGCAGCGACAAACACCGGGCCAGCGAAGAGCACCGCGGCCAACTGCTGGGCTCCAGCCCGATGACCTACCAGCAAATGGCCAATCGCCTGCATCATGGCGCGGAGCTGTACAGCACCACCCTGACCGAGGGCTTCGACTGGGGCAATTACCAGGCGCTGCATGGCGAGCGCGCACATCTGCTGTTTGCCCGGGATACCCAGGGCTGGGTGCATGTATCAAGCCCGGAGAACCCGCTTGCGCCGCAACCTGGCTGGACCTTGGTAGCACTGGTAGAACCGGCCCCCGTCACCGAGACGACTGCCGCGCCGGGTTGAGCCCTCAGGCCTGTGGCAACACCGGCACCGGGCGCTTGTCCTCGTCGATGGCGACAAAGCTGAACACACCATGGATCGCACGCTCGCGCCCATCCAGGTACATGTTCTCGACGAATACGTCCACTTGAACCTGCAGGCTGGTGTTTCCGACCTTGATCACCGTGCCCACCAGCTCGACGATAGTGCCCGCCGGGATCGGGTGCTTGAAGTCAATGCGGTCGGTGGAGACGGTCACCAGCGGCAACCGGCAAAAGCGCGTAGCGGCGATGAACGACACTTCGTCCATCCAGGCCAGCGCAGTGCCGCCGAACAAGGTGTTGTGGTGGTTGGTGGTGCTGGGGAATACCGCTTTGGTCACGCGGGTCACCGACAACTCGGTGCGGCGCTGAATTTCCTGGTCTCGGCTGGTCATGTCCGTCACTTCTTTCGGGTTTCAAAACGCAAAAAAGCAGCCCGAAGGCTGCTTTTTTCTCGCTAGGCGGCCAGAGCCACCGGGCAAACTGTACTCAGGACAGTTTTTCCTTGATGCGAGCGGCTTTGCCGGACAGGTCGCGCAGGTAGTACAGCTTGGCTTTACGCACGTCACC
This sequence comes from Pseudomonas sp. NPDC089743, assembly GCF_044748785.1. Classification (NCBI taxonomy): domain Bacteria; kingdom Pseudomonadati; phylum Pseudomonadota; class Gammaproteobacteria; order Pseudomonadales; family Pseudomonadaceae; genus Pseudomonas; species Pseudomonas sp. NPDC089743. The sequence continues at coordinate 442,777 of NZ_JBIVGS010000003.1, read as the reverse complement.
ACGACGTTTCACGGCCAGGCTGTCGATCTGCGGGCTGTAGGTCTGGAAGGTACGCTCAACGCCAACGCCGCTGGAGATTTTGCGCACGGTGAAGGCGCTGTTCAGGCCACGGTTACGCTTGGCGATAACGACGCCTTCGAACGCCTGCAGACGGGAACGCTCACCTTCCTTCACTTTAACCTGAACGACGATGGTGTCGCCTGGTGCGAAGGTCGGGATTTCCTTGCTCATCTGCTCGGCTTCGAGCTGCTGGATGATCTTGTTGGTCATGCTGTGCTCCTAAGATGGATACGTGATCCACCATCGATACGTTTAACTATCGTCCCGCTCGCGGAGATATTCCTCGAGCAGCTTCTTCTCTTCTCCAGAAAGCGAGCGACTTTCCAGAAGATCGGCGCGTCGTTCGAAGGTCCTACCAAGGGACTGCTTCATCCTCCAACGCCGGATGTGTGCATGGTTGCCACTTAGCAACACGTCGGGAACACGCTGATCCGCATACACCTCAGGTCGGGTGTAGTGCGGGCAATCGAGCAGACCGTCGGTGAAGGAGTCTTCCTCCGCCGAGTCCACATGCCCTAAAGCTCCGGGCAGCAGCCGTGTAACCGCATCGATCAGTACCATGGCCGGCAGCTCGCCACCGGAAAGCACATAGTCGCCAATCGACCACTCCTCATCGACATGAGCTTCGATAAAACGCTCGTCGATGCCTTCATAACGACCGGCGATCAGGATCAGCGATTCCTGTTCGGCCAGGCCTTTGACCGCTTGCTGAGTCAGCTTGCGGCCTTGCGGCGAAAGGTAAATCACCTTTGCCGATGCTCCGGTCGCTTGCCTGGCGCTAACCAGGGCGTCTTCCAGAGGCTTGATTTTCATCACCATGCCCGGGCCACCGCCAAACGGCCGATCATCCACCGTGTGGTGGCGATCTGTGGTGTAGTCCCGCGGGTTCCAGCAGGTCACCTGAAGCAACCCCTGTTTTACCGCGCGGCTGGTAATGCCGTACTCCGTGATGGCCGAGAACATCTCGGGGAACAACGTGATGACGTCTACGCGAAGGTTACCCATCGTTTAGAAGTCCGCGTCCCATTCAACCCGCATCACGCCTGCTTCCAGGTCGATTGCCAGCACACATTGCCCCGTATAGGGCAACAGACGCTCGCGATCATCCAGGCTGCCTGCGCAGGGCTTGACCACCATGACATCGTTCGCACCGGTCTCCAACAGGTGATCGACCTTGCCGAACAGCTGTTCGTCCTGGTTGATGACCTTCAGGCCCTGCAGCTGGTACCAGTAGTACTCGTCTGCGGCCAGGTTGGGCAAAAGGCTCCGCGCAATGCAGATTTCGTAGCCGCTCAGAAGACGCGCTTCATCACGATCATCGAGGCCTTTCAGTTTAACGACCAGGCCCTTTTGGGAGCCACGACCGCTGACCAGCTCGACCTGCTTTACCTTGCCTTCGTGCCGAAGCGTCCAGCGTGGATAATCCAACAGGTTTTCAATCGGATCGGTAAAGGAATACACCTTCACCTCGCCGCGAACGCCGTGAACCGAAAAAATCTTGCCAACGACGATGAGGTCGTCAGCCTTTTCTGGCGTCGCGTTCATATTGCTCAGGCAGCGGCCTTGGCAGCGTCCTTCAGCAGCTGAGCAACACGCTCAGACGGCTGTGCGCCTTGGCTCAGCCAGTAGCTGACGCGCTCTTGGTTGACCGACAGCTTGACTTCAGCGCCAGCAGCGATCGGGTTGAAGAAACCTACGCGCTCAACGAAACGGCCGTCACGGGCGTTACGCGAGTTGGTCACGGTCAGGTGGTAGAAAGGGCGCTTTTTCGAGCCGCCACGGGCAAGACGGATGGTTACCATGTGAACATCGTTCCTATAGTCGGTGCTGCAAATCTGAATGCCAAATAGGCACACGGGTGCCCAAAAGGCCGCATATTCTCGGGGAATACACGGACATTTGCAAATGACTTTTTCGACAAGGCCTCGCCCTGCCGTCCAGATTTGCCGGTTGAGCCACGGATTGCGTGGCCGTTGCCCCGCCGCAGCGGGGGTTCTGAGCGCTCATCCTGCAAAAGACAAGCGCCCGGAATAAGGGTTACAGCTTAGGCATGCCGCCACCCGGCAGCATCCCGCCCAGGCCGCGCATCATCTTGGCCATGCCGCCCTTGGCGGAGAATTTCTTCATCATCTTCTGCATCTGCTTGTGCTGCTTGATCAGCCGCCCGATATCCTGCACCTGGGTACCAGAACCCAGGGCGATCCGGCGCTTGCGCGAACCGCTGATCAGGTCAGGGTCGCGACGCTCGGCCGGGGTCATGGAGTTGATGATCGCCTCCATCTGCTTGAACTGCTTCTCGGCCGCGCCCTGGGCATTGCCCATCTGCGACAGGTTCACCCCGCCGATGCTCGGCAGCTTGTCCATCAGGCCGCCCAGGCCGCCCATGTTCTTCATCTGTAGCAGCTGATCGCGGAAGTCTTCGAGGTCGAAGCCCTTGCCCTTCTTCAGTTTCTTGGCCAGCTTGTCGGCCTTGGCCTTGTCGATGGTCTGCTCGGCCTGCTCGATCAGGCTGAGCACGTCACCCATGCCGAGGATGCGCGATGCCACACGGTCCGGGTGGAAGGGCTCGAGCGCCTCGGTTTTCTCACCCATACCGATGAACTTGATCGGCTTGCCGGTGATGGCACGCACCGAAAGCGCAGCACCGCCACGGGCATCACCGTCGACCTTGGTCAGCACCACGCCGGTCAGCGGCAGGGCTTCACCGAAGGCCTTGGCGGTATTGGCGGCGTCCTGGCCGGTCATGGCATCGACCACGAACAGGGTCTCGACCGGCTTGACCGAAGCATGCAACGCCTTGATCTCGTCCATCATGTCGGCGTCGATGTGCAAACGGCCGGCGGTGTCGACGATGACCACGTCGATGAACTTGAGCTTGGCCTCGCGGATCGCCGCTTCGGCAATGGCGACAGGCTTCTGGCTGATATCGGACGGGAAGAAGGTCACACCGATGTCGTTGGCCAGCGTTTCCAGCTGCTTGATGGCTGCCGGGCGGTAAACGTCGGCCGAAACGACCATCACGCTTTTCTTCTTGCGCTCCTTGAGGAAGCGCGCCAGCTTGCCGGCGGTGGTGGTCTTGCCCGCACCCTGCAAGCCGGCCATCAGCACCACGGCAGGCGGGGCAGCATTGAGCGCGAGGTCCTCGTTGGCCGCGCCCATCAGGCTTTCCAGCTCGGCCTGGACGATCTTCACGAACGCCTGGCCCGGGGTCAGGCTGCGCGACACCTCGGTGCCGACGGCGCGTTCTTTCACGCTGTTGACAAAATCCTTGACCACCGGCAGGGCAACGTCGGCCTCGAGCAGGGCCATGCGCACTTCGCGCAACGTATCCTTGATGTTGTCTTCAGTCAGCTTGGCCTTGCCGGTGACATGGCGCAGCGTCTGTGACAGGCGGTCGGTCAGGTTTTCGAACATGGTGATCCTTTCAGGCCAAGTAAAAGCCGAGGTTTGTCAGGCGCCCAGATGAATATGCACACGCGCTGGGCACAGCAAGGCGGCGATTATAGCGAAGAGCGGCGGCGGCGCACACCTCAGCTTCCCGGCGGCACCTTTGAAGCTGCAAGGCGCAAGCCGCGAACCATCAGAAAATCCCCTCCCCACACGCATCTGCCTTCGTTTGCGGCGTGCAGCTTGAAGCTTGCAGCTCACTAGCCCCCCCAGCGCGATCTATGCCAAACTCCGTTTCTTTAAGGCTTGCCCACCAGGACTTATGGTCTCCTCACCCAGCCTCATCCCCAACCTGATCGCCGCCGGCCTATATATAGCGGCGACCGTTTATCAGGGTTCGCGCCTGGCCCAGTCGAACAAAGCCGACAAACGGCTGCTCGGCCTGCTCGGCGCCCTCGCCGTGATCGCCCAGAGCGGCGCACTGTTCTTTCAACTGATCACCCCGCTGGGGCTGAGCCTGGACTTCTTCAGCGCCGCCAGCCTGATCGCCGTGGCGGTCATTACCCTGACCCTGCTGGCCTGCCTGCGCATACCGGTGGAAAACCTGTTGGTGCTGCTGTTCCCGCTCGGCGCCATCACGGCCCTGCTGGCCCAGTTCGCCCCACCCGGCACCGTTCCGCTGATCGATGAAGAGCCGGGGATTCTCGCCCATATCCTGCTGTCGATCCTGGCCTATGGGCTGTTCACCATCGCGGTGTTCCAGTCGCTGCTCCTGCTGCTGCAGGACCACCAGCTGAAAAACAAGCACCCTTCCGGGCTGATCCGCAACTTCCCACCGTTGCAGACGATGGAAAGCCTGCTGTTCGGCTTCCTTTGGGCGGGCTGGTGCCTGTTGTCGCTGTCGCTGATCTCCGGCTGGCTGTTCCTGGACAACCTCTTTGCCCAGCACCTGGTGCACAAAACCCTGCTGGCCTGCGTGGCCTGGATCGTCTTCAGCGTACTGCTGTGGGGGCGCACCCGCCTGGGCTGGCGTGGCCACAAGGCGATCCGCTGGACGCTGGCCGGTTTCTGCCTGCTGATGCTGGCCTATTTCGGCAGCAAGCTGGTTCGCGAATTCATCCTGCATATCTGACGGTCGCCCATGGACACCCTGCCGTACGCTCCGCTACTCGGCACTCTGGCACTGGCGCTGCTGTGGTCGGCGCTGTTTAGCGCGGTAGATGCCGCCCGCCTGCAGCTCAACGGCTCGTTACGCCCCGGTCATGACGAGCACCCCGTATTACCAGCCCAGGCCCTGGTACTGTGTGCCAGCGCGGGCAAGCTTCTGGTGCTGGGCCTGGCCTGCCTGATGGGCCAACGCTTCAACGGCGAGCACGGTTTCTGGCTGGCAGGCCTGGCCGCCACCGCTGGCTTGCTGATTTTTGCCGAGTACCTGCCGCGGCGCCTGGCGCGGCGCAATCCGCAGGCCTTCATCAGCCTGGGCGTCAGCCTGCTGAAGCTGCCATTGGCGCTGCTGCAACCCTTGGCCTGCCTGCTGGACGGCTGCGCCAGGCTGCTGTTGCGGCCGTTTCGCGTGCCGCCCACCGCAGTGGCCCTGCACCCGCAGGCAGATGATGACTTCAGCGACGATGAAGACCACGACATGCCGCGCCACGGCCTGCTCGATGGCCTGCACTCGCTGAACAAGGTCACCGTCAACGACATTCTGGTGCCGCGCAACGAGGTCGACGGCATCAACCTCGACGAGCCAATCGAGCGCATCATCGAGCAGTTGATCCTCAGCCGCCACACGCGCCTGCCGGTGTATCACAACGATATCAACCAGGTCGAAGCCATCCTGAACACCAAGCTGATCAGCCACCTGCTGCCCAAGGCCGAGCTGACGCTGGAGAAACTCCACGATGCCTGCTACGAGCCCTACTTCGTCCCCGAAAGCACGCCACTGCAATTGCAGCTGCTGAACTTCCACAAGCAGCAGCGCCGGCTAGGCGTGGTGGTAGACGAATACGGTGAGGTACTGGGTATCGTCACGCTGGAAGACATACTCGAAGAGATCGTCGGCGAGTTCGAGGAAGAGCACAGCCTCGACAACCCCCATGTTCACCCACAGCCCGATGGCACCTTCGTCATCGAGGGCGCCGCTTCGCTGCGCGAAATCAACCGCACCCTGGGCTGGCACCTGCCCAGCGACGGTGGGCCGAAGACCCTGAACGGCTTGGTCACCGAGGCCTTGGAAAGCATCCCGGAAAGCGCTGTGTGCCTGAAGATCGGCCGCTATCGCCTGGAAATCCTCGAAACAGAGGACAATTGCGCCAGCAAGGTACTGGTGTGGACCGTGACCCGCTAGCTATACTCGGGTCACGCTTACCCAGCCCTGCCGTCCCGCCCGCTACCCGCACCCGGCGCCTCACGGCCAGCGCGCCCCACTGATGCGCCCTGCGGTCCTGCTTCAACACCCTGAACAGTGCCCGCTCCCGCCCCTATCCCCCTTGGGCTATCGTCAGTCGGGCGCACAAGAACAATACGCTCCGGCGTCCGCGAACCGTACCTGCCCTTTATTGGCCGGCGGAAACCTTCGCGGGCAAAGCCCATGGAGCACGACCAGACTGTTAGGGACCTACTTAATGACAACCAGTAGCACGTATGCCCAGGCGCCTGACGCGCCGGTCAACTCCCCCGCGCGGGTCGCCACTGCCAGTTTCATCGGCACCGCCATCGAGTTCTACGATTTCTACGTTTATGCCACTGCCGCTGCGCTGGTGATCGGGCCCGTGTTCTTCCCTTCGGGGTCGGGCACCGCGCAGATGCTGGCGGCCTTTCTTACCTTCGGCATCGCCTTCCTCGCCCGCCCGCTGGGTTCCGCACTGTTCGGGCACTTCGGTGACCGCATCGGGCGCAAGTCGACGCTGGTCGCCTCGCTGCTGCTGATGGGGGTATCCACCACGCTGATAGGCGTGCTGCCAGGCTACGACAGCATCGGTGTGTGGGCACCGATCATCCTGTGCCTGCTGCGCTTCGGCCAGGGCCTTGGCCTGGGCGGGGAATGGGGTGGTGCGGCGTTGCTGGCCACCGAGAACGCGCCGGCGGGCAAGCGTGCCTGGTTCGGGATGTTCCCGCAGCTAGGCCCTTCGATCGGCTTCCTGGCGGCCAACGGCCTGTTCCTGACCTTGGCCCTGCTGCTCAGCGACGAGCAGTTCCGTGAGTGGGGCTGGCGCATTCCGTTCCTGCTCAGTGCCGCGCTGGTGCTGGTAGGCCTGTACGTACGCCTCAAGCTTGAAGAAAGCCCGGTGTTCGCCAAGGCCGTGGCCCGCCACGAGCGGGTGAAAATGCCGGTGGTGGACCTGTTCAGCAAGTACTGGCTGCCGACACTGCTGGGGGCCGCGGCCATGGTGGTGTGCTATGCGCTGTTCTACATCTCGACGGTATTCTCGCTGAGCTACGGCGTCACGACGTTGGGCTACAGCCGCGAGACCTTCCTTGGCCTGCTGTGCTTGGCCGTGGTCTTCATGGCCCTGGCCACGCCGCTGTCGGCCTGGCTCAGCGACCGTTACGGGCGCAAGCCGGTGCTGATCGTCGGCGGCCTGCTGGCGGTGGCCTCGGGCTTCACCATGGAGCCTTTGCTGACCTCTGGCTCGACCACAGGTGTTGCGTTGTTCCTGGCCATCGAGCTGTTTCTGATGGGCGTGACGTTCGCACCGATGGGCGCATTGCTGCCAGAGCTGTTCCCTACTCACGTGCGTTACACCGGCGCATCGGCGGCGTATAACCTGGGCGGCATCGTCGGGGCTTCGGCGGCGCCGTTCTTTGCTCAGAAGCTGGTGAGCATGGGCGGGCTGAGCTGGGTGGGTGGGTATGTATCGGTTGCGGCGGTAATCAGCCTGATCGCTGTGCTGTGCCTGAAAGAGACCCGCCACACGGAGCTTTGAAGGCTTGAAGCTGCAAGCTTCAAGCCTCAAGCTGCAAGCAAAGGCATCCCCTTGGAGCTTGGAGCTTGCAGCTTGCAGCTTGCAGCTCAAAGCTTAGAACTCGACCTTGACCGCCTGCGCCGCGCGGGTCGCCTTGGCGCGCGCCGCTTCGATCGACTCATCACGTGCCAGGCACACACCCATGCGGCGCTGGCCGTTGATTTCCGGCTTACCGAACAGGCGGATCGCAGTATCCGGCTCGCTCAACGCTGCGCCGAGGTTGGCGAAGCTGGTCTGCTGCGACTGGCCTTCAGGCAGGATCACCGCCGAAGCGCTAGGGCCGAACTGGCGTACCACCGGGATCGGCAGGCCCAGAATGGCACGGGCATGCAGCGCGAACTGCGAGAGGTCCTGGGAAATCAGAGTGACCAGGCCCGTATCGTGCGGGCGTGGCGAGACTTCGCTGAACCACACCTGATCGCCCTTGACGAACAGCTCGACGCCGAACAAACCACGGCCGCCCAACGCATCGGTGACCGCCTTCGCCACACGCTGCGACTCGGCCAAGGCTTTCGGGCTCATCGCCTGGGGCTGCCACGACTCCTGATAGTCGCCCTTCTCCTGACGGTGGCCGACTGGCGCAAGATACGTGGTGCCGCCAACATGGCGCACGGTCAGCAGGGTGATCTCGTAGTCGAAGTCGATGAAGCCTTCGATGATCACGCGGCCCTTGCCGGCGCGGCCACCCTCCTGAGCGTAGTCCCACGACTTCTGCAGGTCGGCATCGCTGCGCAGCAGGCTCTGGCCCTTGCCGGACGAACTCATCACCGGCTTGACCACGCACGGGTAACCGACATCGGCCACAGCCTTGGCGTAGTCTTCAAAGGTGTCGGCGAAGTGGTACGGCGAAGTTGGCAGGTCCAGCTCTTCGGCCGCCAGGCGGCGAATGCCCTCGCGGTTCATGGTCAGCTGGGTGGCGCGGGCGGTCGGCACGACGTTGAACCCTTCGTTCTCCAGCTCGACCAGCGTAGCGGTGGCGATGGCTTCGATTTCGGGGACGATGTAATGCGGTTTTTCAGCCTCGATAATGGCGCGCAGGGCGACACCATCGAGCATGTTGACCACGTGGCTGCGGTGCGCGACCTGCATGGCCGGTGCGTTGGCGTAGCGGTCCACGGCGATCACTTCGACGCCCAGGCGCTGCAGCTCGATCACCACTTCCTTGCCCAGCTCGCCACAGCCGCAGAGCAGTACACGGGTCGCGGTAGGCGACAATGGGGTTCCGATACGGGTCATTTCAGGTCCTCGAAGGCGTCCGGGGCCGCGCCAGTCTTAGCGCCGCCCGCTGAAAAAGGACCGGTATTCTACACCATCAGCCGGCCACGGCAGCCCGCCGCGCACGAAATGCCATGGCCAGCCACACCGCAGTCACGCCGGCGAACTTGGAGGCCATTGCGGTGCCGATCACGGCCGGTGTCAGGGCACCGATCATGCCGAAGAAAATGAAGGTATCGACCGGGATGCTCAGTGCCGAGCTCAACCACAAGCGGTCACGCAAGGGGCGCCGGGTAATGCTGAACACCAGCCAGTCGATCAGCTCGGAGACGAAGAACGCAGTGGCACTGGCCAGGGCAATGGCCGGCTCGGACGTCACGTACGACAGCACCAGGGCCAGCAGCATGGCGATCAGCGCGCCATGGCCGTAGCGGGTCTGCACCATGTCACGCAGGATGAACACCAGCCCGCCCCAGGCGGACCAGATCACGTCCAGATGCGGGGCGCTGGAAAAGGCAAAGTTGATCAGTACAACGCTGCTGATGTAAGCGATTAGAAAGAACATGGGCAGTGACCGTCCGGCAAGCGGCACAGATTACCTGATTTTCGAGTCAACCGCAGCGCTTACATGATCAATCCGGCAGCCACCGCCCGCTCGTGGCAACGCTTGAGCACCGCCCGGCGTTCGGTATTGTCCATCCGCCCCCAACGGCCGATCTCTGCCACGGTACGCTGGCACCCGGTGCACACATCCTGCTCGTCCAGCGCGCAGATGCTCACGCAGGGCGAAGCGACCGGGCGCTCAGTGGCGATCACCTCACTCATCGTCCACCTCCAAGTCCCGCGCATAGCGCTGGGCGTTGTGCACATAGTGCGCGGCGCTGGCCTCGAGCATGCGTTTTTGCTGCTCGGTGAGCTCGCGCACGACCTTGCCAGGCGAACCCATTACCAGCGAACCATCGGGGATTTCCTTGCCCTCGGGGATCAGCGCATTGGCGCCGATGATGCAGTGCTTGCCGATGCGCGCACCGTTGAGGATCACCGCATTGATGCCGACCAGGCTGTAGTCGCCAACCGTGCAGCCATGCAGCATGGCGTTGTGGCCGATGGTCACGCCCTTGCCCAAGGTCAGCGGCGAACCCATGTCGGTATGCATCACGGTACCGTCCTGGACGTTGCTGTCCTCGCCGATGTCGATCAACTCGTTGTCACCGCGCAGCACCGCGCCGAACCACACACTGGCGCGCGCCTGCAGGCGCACCTTGCCAATCAGCATGGCATTGGGGGCGGCCCAACTGGTGGCATGGCTCTCGACCCGCAGGTCGCCCAGGCGGTATTTCATTCTCGCTCCTCAGGGTATCAGCGGCGAAGGGGGGCGCCGTTCAGATCTCTACATAACGCTCGGGGGGCTGATGCAGGCTGATGCCTGCGTCATACAGCAAGTTGACCAGTTCGACGATCATGATCGCCGACAGCCCCCAGATCTTGTATTCGCCATATCGATAGCTGGGCACATACCAGCTGCGGCCCTGGTAATCGATACGGTGGGTGTGGTCACGCGGGTCCTGGCGGAAGAATTCGAGCGGCACGCTGAATACTGCCGCGATCTCTGCATCATTGGCGCGGTATTCGACGAAATCGGGGATAACCCCGACGAATGGCGTCACTTTCAGCCCATGCAGGGAAATCAGCGGGCTCAGGGGGCCGAGTACTTCCACCAGGCCTGGCGGCAGGCCGATCTCTTCTTCGGCCTCGCGCAGCGCGGTGAACACCAGGTCGGGGTCTTCCGGGTCGCGCCGGCCACCGGGGAAGGCGACTTCGCCGCCATGGGTGGAAAGGCCCTTGGCACGCAGGGTCAAGACCAGTTCGGGCGCTTCGCTGCGGGTAATGGGCAAAAGTACCGCAGCCTCGGGGAACCGTCGGTCGGTTTCCAGTGAAGCTGGTTGGTGGTTGCTCATTCGGCGAAGTAGCTCGTCCAGCATTGCGCACTCTCGTTTCCAAGGCCTGCCCTGCATGATGCACCAAAGCCGCGAAGCACCCAAGCCCTGTACGCTTGCGGCAGGCATGCCTGGCGCGCCAAGATAGCCTGGGCTCAAGGGAAGAACAGCATGAAATTCTGCAGCGCGTGCGGCCAGCCGGTCATTCAGCGGATACCCGAAGGCGACAGCCGCCCGCGGTATGTCTGCGATCATTGCCAGACCATTCACTACCAGAACCCGAACATCGTTGCCGGGGTGTTGCCGGTGTGGGGCAGCCAGGTGCTGCTGTGCCGGCGAGCCATCGAGCCCCGCCGCGGCTTCTGGACCTTGCCCGCCGGCTTCATGGAGAACGGCGAAACACTGGACCAGGCCGCCCGCCGTGAAACTGTCGAAGAAGCCTGCGCCCGGGTCGGCGCGATGGCCCTGTACCAGTTGTTCGACCTGCCGCACATCAACCAGGTGCATGTGTTCTTCCGCGCCGAGCTGGCCGACCTGGACTTCGACATCGGCACCGAAAGCCTGGAGGTGCGGTTGTTCGACGAACACGAAATACCGTGGGGCGAGCTGGCTTTCCGGACCGTCACACGCACACTAGAATGCTATTATCGCGACCGCATCGGGCAGCATTACCCCATAGGCCATGAGTACCTGCCACCGATGAACGTTTCGCCCACCACTTAAGCTTGCAGGTACCGCTTCATGCGCTGGTTGTTTGCCCTTTTCTGCCTTTGCGTTACCTCGGTGTCCCAGGCGGCCTTCACCGAAACCATCATTCGCAAGCCGCAGCCGCCTTTGCCAGCAACATCGCAATCGCAGGCAGCCATGCAGCCGCTGATCGACAAGGTGCTGGTGATCAAGTCCGAGCGCCGCCTGCAACTGATCAGCCGTGGCGAACCGCTGAAAACCTACCGTATTTCGCTGGGCAAGCAGCCCAAGGGCGCCAAGCAGCGCGAGGGCGACAAGAAAACCCCCGAGGGCCTGTACTGGCTGGACTGGCGCAAGCAAAGCGACCGTTTCAACCTGTCCATGCACATCACCTACCCGAACATCAGCGACGCCGCCCGTGCCACACGCGAAGGCTGGAGCGCCGGCAGCATGATCATGATCCACGGCACCCCGATCAACGACGAGTATCCCGAATGGTATTTCCATACGCTTGACTGGACCGATGGCTGTATCGCCATGCGCAACTCGGACATGCGCGAGGTCTGGGACCTGGTACCAGACGGCACATTGATCGAGATTCGGCCCTGATAGTCCGGCATTCCGGTTGATGCTGTAGGAACCTTCCCACTTCAATCAAGCATCTGCCCTACCGCAGTGTAGGTAGCAGACTGCATCCAATCGACTGGCAAAATTTTTAGCATCCACGCAAACGAGTACGCAGGCCGTACGCCATTTGCGGGGATCCCCAATGCCATCCCGATACCGCCACATCGCCAGCAGGCTGCTTGCCTGCTGCATGACCAGCTTGCTGGCCCTGCCACAAGCATTGGCGGACGACCCTGCCAGCCTGCAACTGCGGGATCAACAGCGCACACTGCGCCAGTTCGAGCAGCAGCAACGGCTGCAGCGCTGGCAACGCCCTCCAGCGGCGCAACCCGACGCCCCCCTCCCGCCGAACCCACACCGCGACAGCCACTGCTGGGCGATCACCGGCGTTCGTCTGGCCGGCAACCGGCAGCTTTCGGCACAGGCCCTTGAGCCGGCCATCCAGGCACTGACAAAACCCTGCATGGGCATCGCCGACATCAATCGCGTGCTCAAGGCCATCACCCAGCGCTACGTGCTCGCCGGTTACCCGGCCAGCCGCCCCTACTTGCGGCAAGCACCAGCACATGATGCGCCGCTGGATATCGTCATCATCGAAGGCTTCGTCGAATCGATCGAGCTGGATGCCGAGCTGCCGCTTTCCCTGCACAACGCATTCCCCGATCTGCTGGGCAACCCCCTGTACCTGCCAGACCTCGAGCAGGGGCTGGACCAGCTCAACCGCCTGCGCGCCTACGAGCTCAGTGTCGACCTGCTACCAGGCGAACTGCAGGGCGGCACGCGGGTGCTGCTGCAGCCTCGCCACGTGGCTTCACGCTGGCACCTGGACAGCCGCTTCGATAACCGGGGCAGCCCGTTGACCGGGCGTCACCGCCTGAACCTCGGCCTTGGCGTGGACAGCCCCTTGGGCCTGAACGACGACCTGCGCCTGTCGCTGTCGACCACGGTCATCGATGCGCCGGGGCGCAGCCAGGGCGTCGCCCTCTACTACAGCCTGCCCTACGGCCCATGGACCTTCACGCTGAATGTCGGCCAGCTGCGCTACAACGCGCCGATTCCGCAGGGGCGGTACGACAGCAACGGCAGCAGCAGCTACCAGAGCGTCAGCGCCGAGCGCATGCTCTGGCGCAACCAGTACGGCATGCTCAGCGCCAGCGCCCGGCTGGACCGCAAACGCCTGATCAACCGCGCCGGCTCTGCCGTCATCGGCCTGCAGAGCCCCACCCTGACCAGCGTGGAGGCCGGGCTCAACCTGCTCTGGCTGGACCACGGCCTGTGGCACGCCTACATCGGCGTCGCCCAAGGCACCCACTGGCTGGGTGCCGAGCAACCCGCCAGGCACGCGACAGCGCCAAAGCCCGACTATCGAAAATACCGCGCCAGCCTGCTGCACCTGCGCCAGGGCCCTGCGAACTGGCCGTGGCGCTGGCAAAGCGAGCTTGGCCTGCAGTACAGCACCGATGCCTTGCCGGCCGTCGAGCAGATGTTGTTGAGCGACGATTCGGCCGTGCGTGGCTTTCGCCTGCGTACCTACAGTGGCGCCAGCGCCGCCGCCTGGCGCAATACCTTCAGCCAACCGCTGCCACTGCCCTGGGCCACACCGGCTACGGTGCGCCCCTACCTGGGCCTGGACCTGGGCTGGGAACGGCTGGCGCAAGGCGCTTCGCCGCGCCGGCTGGCAGGTGCCACGGCGGGTATCGAAGTGACCCTGCCGCACAGCCGTCTGCGCCTGGACTATCAGCGCGCCCTCTATGCCAGCGACCTGCACCGCCCGATGCTCGAACCCGGATTCTGGGTAGTTGAGTGGGCCCTGAACATCTGACTGACCCACAACAAAGAGAACGAGAACATGCTTACACGCTCGCAGATACCCGCTATCCGTCCCGATACCTTGCGCTGGGCCATTTTTCTCGCCCTGCTCGCCTCCACCAGTGCGCTGGCCCAGAACGGCCTGGAGGCGGCCATCGGCCCTGGGGGTACACCGCTCATCAACAACAACCATGGCGTACCGGTTATCGACATCGTCGCGCCCAATGCCAGCGGCCTGTCGCACAACCAGTTCCTCGATTACAACGTCGCCCGCCCCGGCGTGGTATTGAACAACGCGCTCCAGGCCGGGCAGTCGCAACTGGCCGGCGCGCTGGCGGCCAACCCCCAGTTCCAGGGCCACGCAGCCTCGACCATCCTCAACGAGGTGATCAGCCGCAACGCCTCGCTGATCGAGGGCCCACAGGAGATCTTCGGCCGCCCGGCCGATTACATCCTGGCCAACCCGAACGGCATCACCCTCAACGGCGGGAGCTTCATCAACACCACCCGGGCCGGGTTCCTGGTCGGTACGCCGGAGTTGCAGGACGAACAGCTCAAACACCTCAACACCCTCAATGCCAGCGGCACTCTGCAAGTGCTCGCAGGCGGGCAGCGCAATGCCGAAGGTGCGCTTGACCTGATCGCGCCACAGCTCGACAGCAAAGGCGTACTCCTGGCCCAGGGCGACCTCAACGTCACCGTTGGTCGTAACCGCCTGCGCCACGACGATGGGCAGGTCATCGAGCACCTGCCGGATACGCCGTCGAGCATCGACGCCAACCTCTTCGGCGCCATGCGCGCCGGGCGCATTCGTGTCGTCAGCACTGCCGAGGGCGCGGGGGTGCGGGTGGGGCCGGTGCAGCTCAAGGCCGACCAGGGCATCACCCTGCAGTCTGCCGGCGCGCTGCAGGTCAGCGGCCATGCAGACCAGCCAGGGGAACTGACCACCGACCACGGCGCCTTGCAACTCACCGCCGCCGATGACCTGCGCCTTGGCGCCGTCGACGGCAAGGCCGAGCGCATCGAGATAAAGGCAGGCAAGAAGCTCACCCTGGACGCCGAAAGCCGCCAGAGCATCGCCCGCGAGCAGGAAAGCTGGAACAAGAAGTTTTTGTTCATCACCCGCGAGACCTACCAACGCGAACGAACCACCACCGACCAGCACGTGCGCGGCACACAGCTGCAAGCCAGTGACAGCGTGCTGTTGAAGTCCGGCGCCGACATGCGCCTGGTGGCAGCCGACGTGGCTGCAGGCGGCGACCTGACGCTCGACAGCGCTGCCGACCTGGGCATTGCCGCTGGCACCACCAGCCAACGTATCGAGGAGCAGGTACGCCACCGCAAAGACCTGTGGCGCGGCGACAGTGATACCAGCCAGTACCAGGAGTCGGCACAAGGCAGCACGCTCAATGCCGCGCGCATGACGGTCAAGGCCAATGACACCCTTACCGTGCAAGGTAGCAAGCTGCACAGCCGTGCCGACCTGGACATCACTGCCAGGAACGTCGACATCGGCACTACGGCGCTGCAGGAGCAGGGCACAGGCCGCAACTACAGAGGCGACCTGGTATCGGGCACTTTCTTTGGTGGCCGCAAGGGCAACGATACCCAAGGGCAGCGCCTGGCCGGCAGCGCGGTCACGGCCGATGCCAAGCTGAAGGTTGCGGCCGAACAGGTGAGCATCAAGGGCAGCAACGTCCACGGCGCCCAAGACGCGGTGCTGCACAGCGACAAAGGCGCCTTGGCGATCGAGGCAGACCACGCCAGCACCGTTGCCACCGAGCGCGACAGCAACAGCAAGCTGTTCGGCCTGATCGGCAACGATCGCGAGCGCATGCAACACAAGCAGCAGGTGTTGAGCAGTGACGTCAGCTCTGCCAGCAACCTGCGGCTGGCCAGTGCTGAAGAATTGCGTATCCAGGGTTCGAAAGTGACGGCCGGCGGGCATCTGCAGGTCGAGGCCAAGGGCGGCCTGTCGATTGGCAGCACACCGTCACGCGATGAAAGCCGAACAAGCAGCCAGCGACGCGGTTTCACGGCCAGCGCCAAACAGACCGAAACGGCCGAAGACGGCAAGCCCGAGTCGCGCCAGTACGCCGCAGGCGTCGCTTACGAAGTGGTCACCACCACAGGCCAACAGCGTGAAACATCGCAGGTGGCCAGCGAATTGACGGGCGCTACGGTTGGCCTGAACAGCGGCGCGCACCTGCAGGTCAACGGCTCCAACGTACAGGCCAAAGCCGGCGACCTGGACGTGCAGGCCAAACAGCTGACCCTTGGCGCGACACGCAACGAGCGCGAGTCGTCCAGCGGCTCTACCCACAGCGGCGGCGGCCTGAAGGTGACTGGCGGTATCGACCGGCTAGGCAGCCTGTTCGAAGGCCATCGCAACAACGAAGTCATCACCGAACGCGACAGCAAGACGCAACGCACCCGTTTGCAGGCCAGCGGCGACCTGAAGCTCAGCGCCGACGAATTGATCACCGAAGCGGCAAGCGCCAACGCAGGCAACACCCTCGAGATCACTGCCAAACGCATCGACAACCGTGCCGTGCAGGACACCCATGACCGTGAAGTGCAACGCAATGACGGGTCAGGCAGCCTCGGCGCCAGCCTGGAGTACCGTGACGTGACCCGGCCGATCGAACGCTTGGTCCAGGGTGAAGAAGCAGCGCGCTTCCAGCAGGCCTCGCCCGAAGACGCAATGGTGGCACCGAGCGGTGGCGGCGACATGACCCTCGACCACCTCAAGCGCTTGGAAAACCAGCGCCGTGGCTTTGCCCAGGTGAGCGAACTGGCAGGGGCAAGCGTGAAGGTCAAGGCCGATACCCTCGCTGACCAGGGCACCGTTTGGCGCGCCAACGCCGGCGCCCTGCAGGTCGACGCACAGCACCACCAACTGCGCGCCGCCGAAAACACCCGGGAGGATAGCCTCCAGCGCCTGTCCTACGGTGGCGACCTGCGCGTGGATACCAGTTCGGGGAGTGACCTGAACGTACGCGTTTCCGGCAAGGGCGGCTCGCAGGACAAACAGGCGGTCGCCCGCACTGCAGTGCCGGGCAGCCTGTATGGGCAACAGGGTATTCAGGTTCAGCTGGGCAGCGATGGCCGCTACGAAGGCACGCGCATCGAGGGCGGTGAAGGTGATGTGCTGATCCAGAGTGCCGGTACCCTGTCACTGCCCCAAGCCACCGACCACACCCAACAGCGCTCACGCCAGCTCGATGGCAACGCCTGGGCCAAGGTCGGCAACCGCCCGGGCAGCACTGGCGTCGACGGCCGGGGCTATCTCAACCATGCCTGGGAGCAGGCAACCCAAACCCATGCCCAGGTGGCGCAGATCGACGGCAAAGGCCAAGTGCGCCTGTCCAGCGGGGGCGACATGCTGCTCGAAGGCACGCGTATCGGCAGCCGCGAGGCCAAGGTCGGTGACACCCTCCTGCAAAGCGCTGGCCGCTTGCACATCAAGGCTGCGAGCAATACCCAACAGGCCACCGGCGGGGGCCTGGGCGGCGGCCTGGAGCTGGCCGTGAAGACCGGCACCACCCAAGGTGGCGCCATCGGGGGCCACTTCAACCACGGCAAGAAGAACGAGGATGCTCGCCAGGCAATCGATGCGCAGTTGCAAAGCGCGGGCAAACTGACCCTCGGCAGCCGCGCTCGCGAGGACATCGCTGTGCACCTGGCGGGCCTGCAGGCATCGGCCGAGTACATCGACATCGACGCCGCCAAGGGCGGTGTGCTGGTCGAAGCGTCATCCACTGTCGAGCGCCACGACAACCTGGACATCACCGCTGGCGCCGGTTTCAACACGTCCAAGGGCGACACCGACACCCTTGGGCTGCATGGGCGTGCCCGGGTCGACCTGGACAAACGCGACAACCTGATCTGGAACGCCGGCAACCTGCGCGCCGAGCGTATCGGCCTGCAAAGCCGCGGCGATACCCGCATCGAAGGCGTGAGCCTGGAGGCCGGGCGCATCAGCGGCGCAATCGATGGCGACCTGCGCATCGCCAGCCGCAAGGACAGCGTCGATACCCTGACCGTAAACGGCGATGCACGGCTGAGCAAAGAGCAAAACCCGCAGGGCTATGTGAACGCTGCCACGGCCGTCGCGGGGCCGCTGGGAGGCAAGGTCAGGGAAAAAGCAGGTTCTGCCCTGGCCAAAGTAGACCCGGGCGTTTCGCCAACCTTCAGTCTCGATGTGTCGCATGTTCAGCGTGATGGCGTTGCCCAGCAGACGACGCTCAAGGGCAGCGAAGGGGTAGACCTTGCGGTGGGTGGTGACGCTCACCTGACGGGCGCACGCGTGCAATCGGCCATGGGTGACGTCACACTCACCGCCAGCGCGGTGACCCAGCAAACGCTGAGCGGCAATGATTACCGCCGCGATGTATCGATCGATGCGTCGAATTCGCCGGTAGACCTGGGTACCGCCATTGCCCAGATCAGCAAAGGCAAAGGCGCCGCAGACGGCGAAAATGCACTGGACTTAGGCCTGCTACGCACCAGTGGGCATAGCCGCAGTGAGCAATGGGCTGCGGGGGTTGAAGGCAACGCCAACTGACCCAGAGCCCCTGTCGCCGGCAAACCGGCGACAGGGGCATGAGCTGCCCGGCAACCGCTGCTTACCAACGCCACTTCCGTTGCCCCGTCAATGCCTGCGGCCCCAGCAGCCGAGCAGCACGCAGCAGCGGTGTAAGTGCGGCGTCTGGCTGCAGTTCGGCCGCTATCACTGCCTGGCGCCCCAGAAGGTCTGCATCCAGCGCCAACCGATGCTCACGCTGTTGTATCAGCTGCCCATGCAGGCGCCAGCCTGTGCGGCAATCCATTTCTACCCAGCCCTGCCCCAACCCCAGCGACCAAGGTTCGCTCAAAGCCAGGTCAGTGACCGCGATGCGGCCTTCGCTGGTACGGCACTGCCGCCCCGCGCCTTGCAGGCGCAGCGTGCCCTGCCACTGCCCGGCCAGGCGGTAGGCGGTCTGCACACTCACCTGGGGAGCCTCTGCGGTCACGTGCATCCGCCAGCGCCATGGCCAGCCTTCAGCCTGCAACTGCCAGCCCTGGCCCTGAAAGCCCAGCTGTGCGTTGGCCTGCAAGCGCCACGGCTGCAACGCCCAGCGCACCGGCCCGACAGGCCCGATCTGCTGCGCCTGGCCCTGCCACAGGCTGCCGCTGACCCCCTGCATCGGCAGGCCAAAGCCCAGTGCAACCCAGGATGCCGGCAAATACACCAGCAACGTCAGGCTGAACACCAGCCCGGCCCACAGCAGACCACGGCTGCTCATGGCTGCACCACCACGTCGAAACGCAGGCCTTTGGCATCCTGCTCCAAGCCCCACTGCAGCGGTTGAGCCCCCTCTGCGCGCAACGCCTGCAGCCAGCGCTGCAACACCTGCTCATCGGCCACCAGGCCGCGCAGCTGCCACACCTTGCCTTGCACCTCGACCTCGGCCACGTCGATGCGCCGGGCCTGGGCAGACTGGCGCAGCCGCTCCAGGCTCACGGCTGGGCCGCTGTGGAAGGCGGCGGCCTGCACTGCCAGCCCATGCCACTGGCTGAGCTCGCGCCATTGCGACACACCCTGACGCAGGGCCAGCAACGCCAGCAGAACGCCGATCAGGCACCCGGCAAGCAACATTCGATGACGCTCAAACCACTCGCGGGTCATGTTGGCGCTCCCAGATCGAAAACCACGTGTGCCGAGGGTGCAGCGCTCAGTACCTGCACCGCCGCTGCGGCGGCGCTGGCCATTTCGTGCCAGGGCGGCTCGCCCCCCTCGCCCTGCAGGCGCAGGTGCCAGCGCTGGCCGTCAAAGCGCACCGCTTGCAAGCGCCAGCCTGGGTGCTCATGCAGCCAGGCCTGCAGACGTGCCTGCAGGTCTTGAAGCTGGCGCTCGCGCAGGTGCTGTTGCAGCTCGCTTTCGCGCAGGCGCTTGAGGGCCTGCGCCGCTTGCCCAGGGCTGGCCTGGGCGCCGGTGACGGCCAGCACCTGCGCGCGCCAGGTGTGCACCTGCCGCCATTGCTGGCCCGCCCATAGCCCGCACCACACCACGGCCAGCACCAGGCAGGCGACAACAAGCCCACGCGGCAGGGCAGGCATACGGGGCGCGGAGCGTGCCTGACGGGTGCGCTGGAACAGGCTTGGGAGGGTGTCGAGCGGCGCCAGGGTACCTGGCCAGCGCCCGACCTGGCTGGCATTACGCAGGCTACCCCAGGGCTGCTGCGGCACCTCACCCAGCGCGTCAGGCCAGGCCAGCCAATGGGCATGCCCCTCTTCGCTGTGCCCCAGGTACAGGCACAAGCCAGGTGCGCGCTGCCACTGCCAGCCCGTCCCGGGCTCAGGCGTGGGCAACAGCTGGAACTCGGCCCAACAGCGCTCGATCTCAAGCCCCCATTGGCTGCACTGCCCACGCCATCCCTCCAGCGCTGCCCGCGCTACCGCCAACAGGCGCAACTGCCCTGCCTGGCGAGCGAGGCAAGCGCACTGCACCTGTTCGGCGTTCTCCAGCAAGTGGTCTTCCAGCAGCATGGGCCACTCGTCACGTTTGAGGCCTGGCGGTGCGGCCAGCTGAAACTGGCTGCACCGCTCGCCCGGGATGATCAGCGCTACCCGTGCGCCCAGGTTCGCCGGGGGCTCGCCCTGCCCTTGCCGTTGGGCCACACCGTTTTCGACCAACAGCCAGTCCCAGACGACGCCCGGGCGCAGCAGCAACCATGGCCGCGCTGGCACACGTCGACGCCATTCAAGCTTCATGAACGCCCCCAGGGGAGCGTGAAGGTGCAGACATAGGGGGCTCCGTCGCGCTGCAATTGCACGCGCACACCCCGGCCGGGGTGCGCGGGTTGATCAGAAGGCCAGGGCAGCCAGCGGCCTCCCTGGTGATAAAACACATTCAACGCACTGACCTGCTGCAGTTGCTCACGCATGACCCAACGGGGTTCGCTGGCCGCGTACAAGTCTGCCGAGGTTTCCAGTATCAGGCGCTGCTCACGGGCGTCGAAGCGCAGGCGTTGGCGCTGCAGGCGCGAGCCACCTTCGGCCTCAGGCACAGCCGTGGCTGCCACCCAGAGCAACTGCTGGCGGTCGGGCTGCCAGTCGAGCCAGCGGCTGGCCAGTGGCAGGCGTTGCTCATACACCCGGCGCAATACCGGGCTGTCGAAGCGCCGCTCCAGGGCCAGGCAGAACTCCAGCACACTGTTCTCCTGGCCCGTCACCTGCAGCCGCTCGCGAACCTTGAGCCAGCCATTGACCAGCGCTGCGAGCATGACCCCAAGCAGCGCGGTCAAGGCCATGGCCACCATCAGTTCGATCAGGGTCAAGCCTGCCTGCCGCCGCTTCATGGACGCTCCAGAAAAACCGTGTACTGGCCCAGCGGCAGGCGCTGATCGCGGTCGGCATACAGTTGCATCTCGCCGCGACGCAGGTCGCGCACACCGGTACGGCGCAGCTGCAGCTGCCAGTGGCACGCCCGCCCGCCCTGGTTCAACACACCACTGGGCTGGTTGCTGGCCGGCCAGTACTGCTCCACGGCAAAGCGTGCTTGCAGCTCGCGAGCGCACAGCACGCCAAGGCGATGCCATTGCACACTGTCCTGAACGGCCAGGCGCTGGCGCAGAACCTGGCTGGTGATCACCGCCAGCACGGCGGCAATCGCCAGGGCCACGGTCACCTCCAGCAGGGTGAAGCCCTGTTGCCTGCGCTTCATGGTTCCAGCCCCACACGCAACTGGCCGTTACGCCCCCACGCCCAGCGCTGACTGCCGCCCGCCCAGTGCCAGCGCACCGAACCCGGTTGAGCCCACCCTTGCGGCGTGAACTGCAGAGGCGGCTGCAGGCTGGCCGGCCAGTCAGGGCGCAGCCCTTTGGGCCAGTCCCCAACGCTCGCGGGTTCGACCACCCAACCCTCGCGCTCACGCCGCACGAACTCTGGGCGCTGGCCGGTCCAGCGCAACCCGCGCAGTTGCCCGGCATGCCGGGCCAGCGCAGCCTGGGAGCGGACCTGCGCAGCCAGCCGCTGCAACGCCTGATCGACGCTGGCCTTGCCGCTGTCCAGCCAGGCCACGGCAAGCCCGGTCATGAGGCCGGCAATGGCCAGCACCACCAGCAATTCGAGCAGGCTGAAACCGCGCTGCAGGCGCATCGCTCACAGCGCCCAGTTGCCCAGGTCGGCGTCCTGGCCTTCGCCGCCCGGCACACCATCGGCACCCAACGAATACACATCGACCCGGCCATGCTCGCCAGGCATACGGTACTGATACGGGGTGCCCCACGGGTCATCCGGCAGGCGGCGTACATAACCATCGCTGCGCCAGGCACGCGGCAGCGGCTCCTGGGCCGGTTTTTTCACCAGCGCAGCCAGGCCTTGCTCATTGCTGGGAAAGCGCAGGTTGTCCAGCCGGTACATGTCCAGCGCCTGCTCGAGCGTGCTCAGGTCGGCCATGACTTTCTGCCGCATGGCCTTGTCCTGGTTGCCCAGCACGCTGGGCGCGACCACGGCGATCAGCAGGCCGATGATGAAAATCACCACCATGATTTCCATCAGGGTGAAGCCGTGTTGGCGCTTGCGTCGATGCTGCATGGGGTTGCTCCTAGTCATCTACAGTTGCAGGCCCTGGTTGAGTTGCATGATCGGCAGCAGCACCGCCAGCACGATGAACAGCACGACGGCGCCCATCACCAGGATCATCAGGGGTTCGAAAAGCGCCATGGCCGTATCCACCTGGCGGGCAAAGCCACGCTCCTGGTCGTCGGCCACCCGCTCGAGCATGTCGGCCAAGGTGCCGCTGGCCTCGCCACTGCCGACCATGTTCACCAGCAAGGGCGGGAACTGCTGGCAGGCGTCCAGCGCCCGGTGCAGGCTGGTGCCGCCCTGCACCTGCTGGCGCACCTGCTCCATGGCCAGGCGGATGCGCCGGTTGCCGACGGTTTCAGTGGCCACCTGCAAGGCTTCGAGCAGCGCGACGCCGCTGCTGGTGAGGATCGCCAGGCTGCGCGCCAGGCGGGCACTTTCCAGCACCTGCAACAGCCCGCCTGCGCGCGGCAGGCGCAACAGCAGGTCGTCGCGGCGCAGGCACCAGTGCGGCTTGCGCAGCAACCAGCTGGCCAGCAGCGACGTGAGGGCAGCCAGCCCCAGCAGCCAGGGGCCGGCGTGCACCAGGCCCTGGCTCAGGCCGATCAGCAAGGAGGTGATCAGCGGCAGGCTCTGCCCGGCATGGGCAAACTGTTCGGTGAGCTTGGGTACGACGAAGGTCATCAGGCCGATCACCACCGCCAGCGACACCCCCATCAGCACGCAGGGGTAGATCAGTGCGGTCCGCGCCTTGTGCTGCTGGCGCTGTACCTGTTCAAGGTGGTCTGCAAGCCGGGTAAGCACCTGGGCCAACCGCCCCGAGCGCTCACCGGCTTCGACCAGCGCGCAGTACAGGCCGGTGAAAGGCGCGCCCTGGCGGGCCAGGCTGCGGGCCAGGCCGAGGCCTTCGGCGAGCGAGCCACGCACAGCCACCAGCACCCCGTGCAGGGCTGGCTGACGCAACTGGCGTTCAAGCGTCGCCAAGGCATCGACCAGGGGGATGCCCGCGCCGGTCAAGGTCGCCAGCTGGCGTGTCAGCTCACACAGCTGGGCACGGCTCAAGCGTTGTCGGCGAGGCTGTCGGGCACCGTTTTCCAAGCGCTGCAACTGGCGGGGGAACAAACCCTGCTCGCGCAGCAACTGGCGTGCGTGGCGTTCGCTATCGGCCTGCAGGCTGGCTTTGTGGGTCTTGCCGGCCAGATCAACGGCCTGGTAACGAAAGGTCGGCATGGGTCAGCCCTGCACCACACGCAGTACTTCGGCCAGGCTGGTCTCGCCGCGGGCCAGGCAGTCACTGGCCATCGCCACCAGGCTCTGGCGGCGCTCGGCCAGGTAGTCCTGCATGGCCAGTTCACTGGCGCCGTCATACAGCAGGCCGATGAGACCGGCGTCCAGTTCGATGAATTCGTACAGGCCCAAACGGCCGATATAGCCAGTGCCCTGGCACTGCTCGCAGCCCACCGCGTGGTAACTGCTGCCCAGCGCCGCCAGCTCAGGCCACAGCGCACGTTCGGCCGGCTGCAGGGGCTGCGCCACGGCGCAATGGCACAACCGCCGCACCAGGCGCTGGGCCAGTACACCGCGCAGGCACGATGCGATCAGGAACGGCTCGACGCCCATGTCGCGCAAGCGGGTGACCGCGCCCACTGCGCTGTTGGTGTGCAACGTCGACAGTACCAGGTGGCCGGTGAGGCTCGCCTGCACGGCGATCTGCGCAGTTTCCTGGTCGCGGATTTCGCCGAGCATGATCACATCCGGGTCCTGGCGCAGGATGGCACGCAGGCCGCTGGCGAAGGTCAGCCCGGCGCGCGGGTTGATGGCCGTCTGGCCGATGCCGGCGATGGCGTATTCCACCGGGTCCTCCACGGTGAGGATATTGCGGCTGCCGTCATTGAGGCTGTTGAGGCTGGCGTACAGGGTGGTGGTCTTGCCCGACCCGGTCGGCCCGGTGGACAGCACGATGCCGTTTGGCCTTGTCAGGCAGCTGCGCAGGCCGCGCAGTACTGCCGGGGGCATGCCCAGGTTGTCCAACGCCAGCAAGCTGGCCTGTTTGTCGAGCACACGCATGACCACGCGCTCGCCGTGGATGCCGGGCAAGGTCGAGACGCGCACGTCCACCTCACGCCCGGCGGCGCGCAAGGTGATACGGCCGTCCTGGGGCTGGCGTTTCTCGGCGATGTCCAGGCGCGCCATGACCTTGATCCGCGACACCAGCATGGCCGACAACGCGCGTGGCGGGCGCAACACCTCGCGCAGGTGGCCGTCGACACGCAGCCGCACCACCAGGCTCTGCTCGAAGGTCTCGATATGGATGTCCGAAGCGCGCAGGCGCAGGGCCTGGCCGAACAGGCCGTTGATCAGGCGGATTACCGGCGCTTCATCATCGCTTTCGAGCAGGTCCTCGATGCGCGGCATCTCGCTCATCAGGCTGTCCAGGTCGACCTGTTCGCCGATGCCTTCGATCAGTGCTTCGGTGGCGGCATCCCCGGCCTGATACAACTGCCCGAGGCGTTCGTCGAACGCCGCAGCTTCCAGGTAGTGCAGGGCCACGGGCTGGCCGTGCACACGCAGCAGCTCCTGCAGCTGGTTACTGTCGGCATCGCGGCGCAGCCACAACTGCCAGCCAGCCTCGGTCGGGGCCATGGCCAGCCCGGCCTGACGCGCAAGGCGATAGGGCAACATCACCAGTCCCCCCCGTCCAGGCGTGCGCGGCTGGCGGGGAACACCCGCAGCAGCTGGCCGTCCTGCGCAAGGCCTGGCAGCTTGAGCGGCGTGGTCTGCTGCAGGGTGCGGTACTTGTCTTCGCTCAACCCCGCCAGGCTCGGCCCGTCACGCAGGATCCGCGGGCGGATGAAAACCATCAGGTTCTGCTTGGTGTTCTTGCTGGCCTCGGACCGGAACAGCCGGCCCAGCCCTGGAATATCACCGAGAAACGGTACACGTTGATCGCTGGTGCTCAGCTCATCGCTGATCAGCCCGCCAAGGATCACCAGGCCATTGTCCTCGACCATGACCTTGGTCTTGATCTCGCGCTTGTTGGTGATCACGTCGCTGGCGGCGCTGGAGTCGGCGATCGATGAGACTTCCTGAACGATATCCAGGCGTACGCTGTTATCGATATTGATCTGCGGTTTTATGCGCAGCTTCACCCCTACTTCCTTGCGCTCGATGGTCTGGTAGGGGTTGGCGTTGTTCTGCGTCACGGAGCCGGTGACGAAGGGCACTTCCTGGCCGACCAGGATCGATGCTTCGGCGTTGTCCAGGGTCAGCAGGGTTGGCGTGGACAAGAGGTTGAAGCCGCTCTTGCCCTTCAGTGCGTTGATCAGCATGGCGAAGTTGAAGCCACCGCCGAAGTGGCCGATACCGGCCGTCACGCCTGTGGTGGCCGACAGCAGGTCGCCCAGCGCTTCGTTGTCGCCACTGGCGGCGGCGCCCGCGATGTTGGCGATGTTCACCCCGTTGCTGCCGAAGTTGACGATGCCAGCGCCGAACTTTTCGTCGGCGAACAGCCATTGCACGCCAAGCTCCTGGGCGCGGCTGTCGGACACTTCGGCGATGATAGCTTCGACCACTACCTGGGCGCGGCGAATGTCCAACTGCTCGACGATGGAGCGGTAGGCGGCCAGTTCGCTGTCGGGGCCGACCATGACAACGGCATTGGTGCCCTCCTCGTACTCCAGGCGTATGCCCGAATCGCTGGCGGCGGCCATCACCGGCTGGTCCTTGGCCTCGCCCTCGCCTGTTCCCTCGCTGGGCACGACGCCTTCCTGGCTCAACCCGCGCAGCACCTTCACCACCTCGCCAGCATTGGCATGGCGCAGGTAGATCACCTGGGTGTTGCTGCTGTGCCGGTTTTCACTGGGCTGATCGAGCTGGCCCAACAAGGCTCGCACACGGTCGGTGCTGCCACGTACCAGCAAGGCATTGCTGCGCGGGTCAGCCACCACCTGGGTGCTATCTGCGCCCTGCTCGCGGGCCAACAGGCGGGTCAGCAACTGGGCGGTATCGGCGGCGCTGGCATGGCGCAGCGGCATGACCTTCAGGGGTTCGTCACTGACCTGGTCCAGCTGGCGCAACAGGCTGTCGATGCGTTCGAGGTTGCTGCGCCAATCAGTGACCACCAGCAGGTTTGCCGCAGGATAAGGGGTGATCACACCGACACGGGGGTCGATCAGCGGCTTGAGAATACCGAGCATCTGCTCGCTGGCGGCGTTACGCACATTGAATACGCGGGTGGCCACGCCATCGCTGCCTTCGCTGGGCTTGCCGGCGGCCTCCACCGGCACCGGCTCAAGGCGCGCGGCCTGGTCGGGGACGATCTTCACGCTGCCATTGGGCAGATCGACCGCGGCATAGCCTTGGGCACGCAGCTGGGCAAGAAAGATATCGTAGATGGCATCGGCATCGTGGCGGTCGACGGTACGCACCGTGACCTTGCCTTTGACCCGCGGGTCGACGATGAAGGTGGTGCCGGTGATGCGCGACACGCTGTCGATGAACTCGCCCAGCTCGGTGTCGACGAAGTTCACCTCGTAAAGCGGTGTGCCGTTGTCATCGAAGGTTTCCGGTTCCTCTGCCCAGGCCGCAGACAGGGCCAGGGCCAAGGCAGCGGCCACGCAATATTTCACCCGCATCGTTCATCCTTGCCGCTTGAAGCCGGTCACGACGGGGCGTGGCGGCCAGGGCAAGCGTTCGCGCCGCCCCTGGTTGTCGAAAATCAGGCCATCGGCGTCGATGTCCTGCAATACGATCCCTGGTGCCAGGCGCTGGCCACGGCCCAAGGTACGCACCTGCTGGCCATAGCGCAGCACCACGACGCTGGCCGACAACGGCTGTGCCTTGAGGCCGCCGAGGTACTGCAATGGCAAGCGGGTGAGCGCAATCGAGTCATCGTCGCCTGGGGCCTGCCAATGGCCGACCAGCAACCCCGGCAGCGGCGCGTCGAGGGTGACCGGGGCGCTGGCCGGTTGCGGCTGACGCGCCAGTTGCAGTACGCATTGGGCGGCAAGCCACCCGGCCAGCGTGAGCAGGCTGCCGGTCATCAGGCGAGCGGCGAGTGTCATGACACCAGCTGCCGTGGGTGCCAGCCTGGGTGGCCTTGCACGTAGCGCACCTGCGGTACCTGCAAGGCCGCCAGTTGCCAACCCGGCCGCTGTCGCCCGAGCCAGGCCTCGACCCGCTGCCACAACGGCTCACCCGCCTGCTGCTCGAATTGCAGGCCAAAGGTGCGGCACAGGCCCTGCACCGGCTCCAGGCCAGTGATGCGTTTACCTTGTGGGCTGTAGCTCACCCCCCAGGCCTGGCTCTGCCAGCGGGGCAGGTCCTGGCTGTTGTCCAGCAGCAAAGGGTCACCGAACAGTTGCTCGGCCGCGTTTTCCAGCACCTGCTCGACCTGCCGGGCCGGCGCCTCGACCACCGGTGCCGGGTAGCCACCGGTGAGGCTGATCAGGTGCTCGCGCGTGATGGCCTCGCCAGCGGCCAATGGGTAGTCATAGCGAAGGCCCGGCAACAGCACCGGCATACTGCTGTCATCGGCCAGGGCCTGGTGCAGCAACGCGTCCCAACTGCCGCCACGGGTGTCGCGACGCCACAGCGCCTGGGGCGCAAGCGCAAGCGGCTGGTCGAGCCACGCTGCATGGCCTGCACGCTGCTGACGCAACTCGGCCTGCAACTGGCTGGCGCGCAACTGCGCTGCGGCTGAGAGTTGCTGGGCCACTGCCGGAACAAAACGCCCATCGAACTGCCATTGCCCAGCGACCTGTTGGCAACGCAGGCGGAACGCACCGCTGCCCCGGCAACCGGCAAACAACACCGGTATGCGCCGGCCACTGGCCTGGGTCGCCTGTACCGGTGTGGGCCACAGGTCCTGGCCCCGCGCGCAGAGCAGCACATCGATCTGCGCCACGCGCTCGGCCAGCCACAGGCCTGGGCCGGTGCCGACATCCGCTAGCGCCACCACCAGGTCCGCTTCGCGGCGGGCCTGCTCGAAGGTCGGCAGCAGCGATTGGTACCACTGCTTGAGCGAGGCTTTCTGGTCCTGGGCGTAAGGGTCGGTGACGCCCACCACGGCGATGCGTGCACCGCCGCGCTCGAAGACGTGCAAAGGCTCCAGGCCCAAGGTTTTGCGTTGTTCATCGGCAATGCCTGCAGCAAGCGTCATCGCCGAAGACTGGTGGTAAAGCGCGGCGCTGCGCTGTGGCCAGAGCACGCGCTCATCACTGCTCACACGGGCTTCGCTACCCAAGAGTTGGCTACCCTGCACACCGCTCTCGCCCTGGGTCAGATAGGCCAGGCCACTTCCGTTCCAGCCCTGGCCATTCTCGAGGGTCAGGCTATTGCCCGGCCCCGCCTCGGCGCGCAGTTGTTCCAACAGGGCCGCGAGCACGGCATAGCCACCCAGTTGCACGCTGGCCGCCTGGCTGGCATCGAGCAAAGGCGCGAGTTCAGGGTGAGCCGCGCTGGCGCTGGCGCCGGTCATCCACGGTGCCCGGCCCAGGTGGCTGACCGGGCCCAGGCGCGTTGCCGGCACCACGGGCCGGCCGGGCTGGCGCGCATCGAGGGTGTCGGCGACGTACAACAGGTCCAGGCTGGCATTGCCGCCGCGCTGGCCCGGGAATGCAGAACAGGCACCGAGCAACGGTGCCAGGGCACCGACACCCATCCATCTGATCATCTCGCGCCTGTACACACTGCTTACCATCGGGCCCGCCATCCTTATCGAGTTCTTTCTCGGCCCCGGATGTTGCGGCGTTGGCATTACAGTTTGATGGCAGAAATCCGACAACCATTCCAGATTGTTCTGTCTGGCCAAGCGATAAGAACTTAAAGTTTTAAAGCGACGTTAATATTTCTGCCAAAGAATCATCATCTTTGCGCTCTAAAGTCGCGGTTTCCTCCAACTCAGCCAATACAAGGACACCCTGATGAGTCGAGAAACCGGCGACAACCTGGACCGCAACCACAGTGGCAACCTGCCGATGGCCAGCGTCATGGACGCCTACCTAAGCCGTCGCAGCGTGATGCGTGGCAGCCTGGGTGCCGCTATCGCCATGATTGCCGGTACCGGCCTGACCGGCTGCTTCGACAGTGGCGATTCCGACAACGATGACCCGGCAACCGAGCCGCCGGTTACCGAACCTGAAGTACCGAAACTGGCACTGGGCTTCCAGTCCATCGCGGGCTCACGCACCGATGCCTGTGTCGTCGCCGCAGGCTACAGCGCCTACGTGCTGGCACCGTGGGGCACGCCGATCAACAGCAACGGCAACCCGTGGAAGTCGGACGGCAGCAATACCTCCAGCGACCAGGCCAACGCCATGGGCATGCACCATGACGGCATGCATTTCTTCCCTATCAATGGCAGCTCCGAAGACGGCCTGCTGGCGATCAACTTCGAATACATCGATGCCGCCGCCCTGCATCCCAACGGCCCGACCACCGACGCCAGCGGCAATCGCCCGGCCGAAGAAGTGCGCAAGGAAATCAACGCCCACGGTGCTGGCGTGGTGCGCCTGCAGAAGCTCAACGGGCGCTGGCAGGTGGTCGACAACGACCCGCTCAACCGCCGCTTCACGACCGCCTCACGCATGGAAATCACCGGCCCCATGCGTGGTACCGACCACGTCAAGACCAAGTACTCGGCTGACGGTACCCACTGCCGCGGCACCAACAACAACTGCGGCAACGGCTACACCCCGTGGGGCACTTACCTGACCTGCGAAGAGAACTGGCCTGGCATCTTCGTCAACAAAGACACTCGCCCGGAAGACCAGCGACGCATCGGCGTCGGCACCTCCAGCGGCCAGTACAAGTGGGAGACCGCTGCCGGTGACAGCACCGAACAAAGCGATGAGTTCGCCCGCTTCGACGTGACCATCAAAGGGGCCAGCGCCACCGACGACTACCGCAACGAAGCCAGCACCTATGGCTACATCGTCGAGATCGATCCGTACAACAGCAGCACCTTGGCCACCAAGCGTACCGCGCTCGGCCGCTTCCGCCACGAGGGCTGCTGCCCGGGCCTGGCGGTGGCCGGTAAACCGCTGGTCTGGTACATGGGCGACGACTCCAACAACGAGTACCTGTACAAGTTCGTCTCCACCGCGCTGTGGGATGCCGCCGACGCAACCCCGGCCGACCGCCTGGCCACCGGCGCCAAGTACATGGACCAGGGCAACCTCTACGTGGCCCGCTTCAATGCAGACGGCACAGGCGAGTGGATTCTGCTCGACGTGGCCACCGCCACCACTGGCGGCAGCACCCTCGGGGCGCTGTACGGTAACCTGGCAGGCATCATCCTCAACACCCGCGGGGCGGGCGATGCAGTGGGTGCAACGCCGATGGACCGCCCGGAATGGACAGCGGTCCACCCGCTCAATGGCGATGTCTACCTGACGCTGACCAACAACAGCGCGCGCACTCCGGACAAAGTCGATGCGGCCAACCCGCGTGGCCCGAACCGCCACGGCCACATCATCCGCTGGCACGACAGCGACGATCACCTGAGCTTCACCTGGGACATCTTCGTGTTCGGCGCCAACGCTGCCGGTACCGCCGATATCAACCGCTCGGGCCTGACCGAGCTCAACCAGTTCGCCAGCCCTGACGGCATGAGCTTCGATAGCCGTGGCGTGTTGTGGTTCGAGACGGACAACGGCGAGAGCACGGTCACCGATTACACCAATGATCAGGTGCTGGCGGTGATCCCTACCGACCTGGTGGATGCCACTGGCAAACAGATACCGGTCAATGCCCAGAACCAGGTGGATTTACGTCGCTTCTTCGTCGGGCCTAACGGCTGCGAGGTGACCGGCATTGCCTTCAGCCCGGACAACAAGTCGATGTTCGTCAACATCCAGCACCCGCAGAACTGGCCTTACACCGACAAGGCCACCGATGTGACCCCGGCCGGGACCACGGTACGGCCGAGAGCTTCGACCGTGGTGATCCAGCGTGATGATGGCGGGGAAATCGGGACTGCCTGATCGGCTTGTGCATCAGGGCCGCTTTGCGGCCCAATCGCAGGCAAGCCGGCTCCCACCGGGAGCGCGCCAACTTTTAGAAGTTGAGCAAGACAGTTGCCCCCACATGGTCGCGCCGGCTTTTAGAAATTGCGCAAGGCGGTCGCTTCAATAGGTAAAGCGCAGGCCTGAAGAAACTGCGCGGTCGGGGTGGGAGTCGGCTTGCCGGCGATGGGCTGCACGGCAGCCATTGAACATGATCACCAGACCATCGGCGCCCGACTCTTCACCCGCACCTGCTGCGCCGGCACCCGTGCATGCCACTGCACCACCCCCACCGCCTCCAGCTCAAACGCGCTGCGTATCGTCCTGCCCTGTTCTTCGAACGAAAGCTGCAACTGAAAATGCCCACTGTTGAGCAGCAACCCCTCGCTCAACCGCTCGAATGTTTCGTCGTCCACCGCCCCCAGCGCCTGGCGCAATGCCGCAGCATCTACATAGCCCGACGCCGGCCGACCACTGACGATGCGGCTGAGCAACGAACGGGGATACCGCCCTTCATAAAGCGCTTCGAGCAATGGCAGATGCTCCAGCCCTACGGCATTGGCATTCAGGCGCCAGCCGGTGGTCTGCGGCAACGCACACAACATTGGATAACGGCGCTGGCGCGAGGCATCTGGTTCGAGCAGCAGGTTCAACTCACTGGTATCGAGCATCGGCTGGTTGGCCGCCAGACGAGGTGGCTGCTGGCGCAGATACTGGGCACTTTCGGCCCCCTGCAGGCGCGCATCGCTGTCGCTGTCGAGCCAGTCCGCCAAGGCGTCGACCAGACGCTGGGCGGCCATGTTGTCACCCAGCAAACGCCGTAGCTGGCGTTCGGCACGTTCACCGTCATCCCCCAGCAACGCATTGACGTTGAAACAGGTGTGCTGGTCGTACACCCGCAGCTGTGCCTGGCCGGCGCCAAAGTCGTATTTCAGCGGTTGCCCCCGCAGCGCCTGCCAGAACAGCGGGCTAAGCCGCCAGGCGGGGTCACGCAAGGCCTGCTCGGCATAGGCCAGGCCAGCCTGTTCCATGGCCCGCACCTGTACCCGCTGGCGCAGCAACTGCACGTCATCGACCTGACGCCGCCCATCCTCCACCAGCCAGGCCATCCCCGCCGCGAGCATCGCCAGTACCACCAACACCATCAGCAGTGCGGCGCCCTGCTGTCGCTTGCCACCCATGGCGCAGCACTCCTCTTACCAGACAAGGCGCCAGTCAACAGGGGCGTTGTTGCAGGCAGATTGCAAATACCTTGCAGTCATGTTCGCGTCATCTGCGCGAGGCAGGATTGGCCTTTCTTTTCATGGCCTTACAGGAGTGGTCGTTATGGGTGGCATCGGAATCTGGCAACTGGTGATCGTACTGCTGATCGTGTTTCTGCTGTTTGGCACCAAGCGCCTCAAGGGCCTGGGCAGTGATGTTGGCGAAGCGATCCAGGGCTTTCGCAAGTCCATGGGCGGTGACAGCGATGCCAGCACCGCAGCCACACCACAGCAGGTACAACAGGAGCCACTGACCCGTTCGCCCGCCCCACAACCGCACGCGGATCGGCAGGCCTGATGTTCGAGGTAGGCTTCAGCGAGATGCTGCTGGTAGGCATCGTCGCGCTGCTGGTGCTTGGCCCGGAACGCTTGCCCGTCGCTGCGCGTACGCTGGGCCGTGGCCTGGGCCAGGCGCGCCGGGCAATGCGGGGGCTGCGCGCGCAGATGGAACGGGAAATCGACATGCCCGACCTCGACAGCGCGCCACTGCAGCGCCTCGAACAGCAACTGCGCCAGGGCATCAGCCTGAAGGCGGAACC
Source organism: Pseudomonas sp. NPDC089743 (assembly GCF_044748785.1). Classification (NCBI taxonomy): domain Bacteria; kingdom Pseudomonadati; phylum Pseudomonadota; class Gammaproteobacteria; order Pseudomonadales; family Pseudomonadaceae; genus Pseudomonas; species Pseudomonas sp. NPDC089743. Next base: position 409,713 of record NZ_JBIVGS010000003.1, on the reverse strand, counting down.
GGCACCTGACGCTGCACCCGTTACCGTCATTCGGGAGACCACCTCATGAGCATCGCCCTGGACCCAGCGGCACACATGCCGCTCACCGGGCACCTGCGCGACCTGCGCAAGCGCCTGGTGCGCTGCCTGCTATTGGTCGCGGTAGTGTTCGCCGGCTTGTTCCCCTTCGCCCAACAGCTCTACACACTGATTTCCGAACCGCTGCGCCGCTTCCTCCCGGAAGGCGCCAGCATGATCGCCACCAGTGTCACCTCGCCCTTTCTCACACCGTTCAAGCTGACGGCGATGTGCGCGCTGTTCCTGGCCATGCCGCTGCTGCTGCACCAGGCCTGGGGCTTCCTTGCACCGGGCCTTTACCGCCGCGAACGGCGCATCGCCCTGCCCTTGCTGGTGTCGAGCATCGTGCTGTTCTACGCCGGCATGGCCTTCGCGTTCTACCTGGTATTCCCCATGATGTTCGGTTTCTTTGCCAGCGTGACGCCCGATGGCGTGGCGATGATGACGGACATCAGCCAGTACCTGGATTTCATCATGGCGCTGTTCCTGGCGTTCGGCCTGGCATTCGAAATCCCGGTGGCAACGTTCATCGTGGTGTGGGTGGGGCTGGCCGATGTAGCCACGTTGCGCCGTAGCAGGCCCTACGTGATCGTTGGGTGCTTTGGGGTGGGGATGATTCTTACACCGCCGGACGTGTTTTCGCAGACGATGCTGGCGGTGCCCATGTGGATACTGTTCGAACTGGGCCTGGTGGCCTGCGCGCTGGTCCACAGCAAGGCGGGTGGGCCGACAACCTGAGAGGGGCATCAGCTGATTCGGTAGCGCTGCCTCGTTAACTTCGTAATGCCTCGTCTACATGCTGCTTGTTCATCCGATCCCATCACGAGGAACACCATGAACGAGCCCCTTGAAACTTCAGACGTCATTGACGACACCACATTCAGCAGCAGCCTTGCCCTGGAGCAGCTGGGCAATCTCGCCAAAACCCTCGATGCCCAGCTGTTCACCCACCTCTTCAGGTCGGTGTTCGGCAGCGGCTTTGCGCCTGCGGTATTTGTCGAGTTGCAACGGCATCTGGCTGACGACACGCTGGCCAACCCCGCATTCAGGGTCGAGACGGGCCTGCCGACATGGACCGCCTATGACCCGGACGCGGAACAGATCCAGGTACAGCGCGAAGTCATAGATCAGGCACTTGAAAACCCGGAGATCACCGCCACGTTGCTGTTGGCGCTGATGCAGATTTTTGCCCTGCATGTTCACAAGCTGCTTCGTCGATATGAGGGCGCAGCAGGCACCGAACCGGCAACCGAGCCCCCACCAGAAAACCTCGGGGTCGCCTTTGCCCAGACGCTGCTCTTCTACAATGAGCCGATCGAAGCGGGTAGGACGTTCGCGATCTTCACCCACTCAGGCACTGAAACACCGTTGGTTGTGGCGTTCCCGACCCAGGAGCCACCCCACACCGACGAATTCGGTGCCGGCCGGGGCGACAAGAAAGCCAGCCATAGATCCTTCGGCCATGAATCGATTGAGGACGCACTGGAGGTCGCCGGCTTCGACAGCGCCCAGCGCAAGGCCATCTACTTCGGCAACTGGTTGCGGGACTACTCGCAACTGATTGACCCAAAACTGGTTCATCCGGTGCAAGGTGCAGGCGTCGATACCGCTGAAATCATTCAGAGCATCGCCAAAGGCCAACTGCCGAGAGTCTCGCGCAAGAAGCTGACAGCCATTGTCGACCTGTTTGCCCTGAAGGAATTCCATAGCCTGCAGCAGACACCCGAAGACCGCGCACACTACCGGGTAACCCCACAGATGCTTGGGGTCTACCGGGCCCACGAACACATCGACAACCCGACCACACTGGACCGCAATGCCTTCGACCCGCGCAGCATCGACAAAGACTTCACTGCCCTTGTGTTCCCTGAACACAAGCAGAATGCGGTGCTGCCCAAGCGTTCGATGAAACGTTACATCCGCCGATCGATCGCCTACATGGTCAAACAGCTGGAGGCGGCCAAGAAGGAGGGCATGACTACCGAGGGCATGCGCCACTTTGGCGAGGCCTTGCACGTGCTCGAGGACTACTTTGCCCATTCGAACTTTGTCGAGCTCAGCTTGAAAAAACTGGGGCACGACAAGGTGCTGGTCTGGACCACGGGGATCGAGGCCAGAGAAAACAGCAGGCATGCCTGGCCTGTGGTCACCGGCATGTTCGGCGCTCTGGACATCGTCGGTAGCGTCGCCGACCCGCTGGCCAACTTGCTCTATGGTGATGCGTCATCCCCCACGCCCGAGCCTGGCGAGCGCAGCGATTTCGACCAGGTCATGCTGATATTGCTCGAGGATGAGGATCCTCTGCTGCGCAATGCGTATGAGCTCTACCTGAAGGCCCGCGACAACGTACGTAAAAACGAGATCTACCGCTGGATCAACCAGGTGACAAAAGTCGCTCAGTTGCCCAACGAGGCGATTGGCTACGCCACCAACCTGATCAAGAAGCCCCTGCTCAAATGGGCAGGCGATCACATCGCAACCCTGCAAACGCTGCTGGACACTGACCCCAACAGCGATGCCAGCGCCCTGGCAACCCATTCACAACTGGCCAAGGACCACGACACGCATCCCTTCCACACCCTGGCGGTACAGTTGGCAACAGAAGCCGTGAAGGTCGTAGGCCAAGCGATGTTCGATCACTGGCAGGAAAACAGCGCAGCGTCTGGCGACCCCCGTGTATTGGCTGAGGGCATGATTGTTCACCCCTACGACACCGACCGATTCGATCAGATCGTCAAGGACTGGGCGCTCGCCAATCCACAACGGATCGAGCAGGGGGCGTCCGTCGAAACGCTCAGGCAGTTGCAGACAGACGAATTGGCAGAAGCAATGAAGGGTATAGGGGAGGCGCTGGAGACTGTCGTCAAGCACGTCGAGGAAATAGAACAGATAACCGATACGAGCTTCTGGAGCATCGTCAACAGCCCGGACGCGGGCCCTTCGCCCTTTGGCTGAAAACCACCGGTTTCAGAAATCCAGCAGGCGCCAGACCTCAAAGGCCGGCGTCTCGTACGGATGGCTCAGCCGCAGCGCAGCGACGACCTGAGCGATCAGGTCATCAGCCACCACCAGCTCCACCTTCCACTCCTCGACCACCTCGACCTGGCCGGTTTGCCCGAGGAACGGCTGGCTGCCGTCCAACGGGCGAAACTGGCCCTGGCCGAGGGTTTGCCAGGCGCAGTGGTCGTAGTCGCCGATACGCCCGCCACCGGCGGCGAATACGGCGGCCTTGACCACGTCGACGTGGCTGGCCGGGACGAAGAAGGCGAGCTTGTACACGCCTTAGTTCACCCAGACGCGCGCGTTACGGAACATACGCATCAGCGCGGCATCTTCCTGCCACTCATCCGGGCGCCAGGAGTTCTGCACGGCGCGGAACACACGCTCCGGGTGCGGCATCATGATGGTCACGCGGCCGTCGCGGCTGGTCAGGCCGGTGATACCACGTGGCGAGCCGTTCGGGTTCGCCGGGTAGGCCTCGGTGACCTTGCCGTGGTTGTCGACGTAGCGCAGGGCCACACAACCGGACAGGTCGGCTTCCAGCAGTGCCTCTTCGCTGGCGAATTCGGCATGGCCTTCGCCGTGGGCGATGGCGATCGGCATGCGCGAACCCGCCATGCCCTGCAGGAAGATCGAGTTGGACTTCTGCACCTCGACCATGGCCACACGGGCTTCGAACTGCTCCGAACGGTTGCGCACGAAGTGCGGCCAGTACTCGGTGCCAGGGATCAGCTCGTGAAGGTTGGACATCATCTGGCAACCATTGCACACGCCCAGGGCGAAGCTGTCGGTACGCTCGAAGAAGGCCTGGAAGGCATCACGGGCACGGGCGTTGAACAAGGCCGACTTGGCCCAGCCTTCACCGGCCCCCAGCACGTCACCGTAGGAGAAGCCACCGCAGGCAACCAGGCCCTTGAAGGCTTCGAAGTCGACGCGGCCAGCGAGAATATCGCTCATGTGCACGTCGATGGCGGCGAAGCCGGCGCGGTCGAAGGCGGCAGCCATCTCGACCTGGCCGTTGACGCCCTGCTCACGCAGGATCGCCACTTGCGGGCGCACGCCTTTTTTGATGTACGGCGCAGCGATGTCCTCGTTGACGTCGTAGCCCACCTTGACCGACAGGCCAGGGTTGTCTTCTTCGAGCAGGGCGTCGAACTCCTGGTCGGCGCAGTCGGCGTTGTCGCGCAGGCGCTGGACCTGGTAGCTGGTCTCAGCCCACTGGCGCTGCAGCATGCGGCGGTCGTCGTCGAACAGCACTTGGCCGTTCAGGCTGATGGACACCTCGGCGTTGTTGACCGGTTTGCCAATCACCGCCACGCAACCTTCGCCCAGGCCAGCGGCACTGAACTGCGCCAGCACGTCCGGGGTGGCATCCTGGCGAACCTGGATGACAGCGCCCAGCTCTTCGTTGAAGAGGATGGCCGGTACGTCCTTGCTGTTGTCGGTCAGCGGGTCCAGTTGCAGGTCGAGGCCGCAGTGGCCGGCGAAGGCCATTTCCAGCACGGTGGTCAGCAGGCCGCCGTCGGACCGGTCGTGGTAGGCCAGCAGGTGGCCGTCGGCGTTCAGGCCCTGGATCACGGCGAAGAACGCCTTGAGGTCTTCGGCGTCGTCGACGTCCGGCGCCTGGGCGGCGATCTTGCCGTAGGTCTGGGCCAGGATCGAAGCACCCATGCGGTTCTTGCCGCGGCCCAGGTCGATCAGGATCAGGTCAGTCTCGCCCTTGTCCATGCGCAGTTGCGGGGTCAGGGTCTTGCGGATGTCACTGACCGGGGCGAAGCCGGTGATGATCAGCGACATTGGCGAAGTGACGCTCTTCTCGACGCCCTCTTCACTCCACTTGGTCTTCATCGACATGGAGTCCTTGCCGACCGGAATGGTCAGGCCCAACTCCGGGCACAGCTCCATGCCGACAGCCTTGACGGTGTCGTACAGACGGGCGTCTTCGCCTGGGTGGCCGGCAGCGGACATCCAGTTGGCTGACAGTTTGATGTCGGACAGCTTTTCAATCTGCGCGGCAGCCAGGTTGGTCAGGGTTTCACCGATCGCCATGCGCCCGGACGCAGGCGCGTCGAGCACTGCCAGCGGCGTGCGCTCACCCATGGCCATGGCTTCACCGGTGTACACGTCGAAGCTGGTGGCCGTGACGGCGCAGTCGGCCACCGGAACCTGCCACGGGCCGACCATCTGGTCGCGGGCCACCAGGCCGGTGATGGTGCGGTCGCCGATGGTGATCAGGAAGCTCTTGCTGGCGACCGCCGGGTGGTTCAGAACACGCTGCACGGCGCTGTCCAGGTCCACCTTGCTCGGGTCGAAATCATCGCCCAGCTCGGCTTCGCGCGTGACCGAACGGTGCATGCGCGGCGGCTTGCCCAGCAGCACGTCAAGCGGCATGTCCACCGGCGTATTGCCGAAGTGGCTGTCGGTCACGGTCAGGTGCGGCTCTTCGGTGGCCTCGCCAACGACGGCGAACGGGCAGCGCTCGCGCTCACAGATGGCCTGGAAGCGTTCGAAGTCGACGGCGCTGACGGCCAGCACATAACGCTCTTGCGATTCGTTGCTCCAGATTTCGTGCGGGGCCATGCCCGGCTCGTCGTTGGGCACGTTGCGCAGTTCGAAGCGGCCACCGCGGCCACCGTCGTTCACCAGCTCAGGGAAGGCGTTGGAAATACCACCAGCGCCGACGTCATGGATGAAGGCGATCGGGTTGTTGTCGCCCAACTGCCAGCAACGGTCGATGACCTCCTGGCAACGACGCTCCATTTCCGGGTTTTCGCGCTGCACCGAGGCGAAGTCCAGGTCTGCGGAGCTGGCACCGGTGGCCACCGACGAAGCGGCGCCGCCGCCCAGGCCGATCAGCATGGCCGGGCCACCGAGCACGATCAGCTTGGCGCCGACGGTGATTTCGCCCTTCTGTACGTGGTCTTCACGGATGTTGCCCATACCGCCAGCCAGCATGATCGGCTTGTGGTAGCCGCGCACTTCTTCACCGTGCGGGGTGTTGATGGCCTGCTCGAAGGTACGGAAGTAGCCGGTCAGCGCCGGGCGACCGAATTCGTTGTTGAACGCTGCGCCACCCAGCGGGCCTTCGATCATGATGTCGAGGGCGTCAACGATACGTTCAGGTTTACCGTAGGCCTGCTCCCATGGCTGTTCGAAGCCCGGGATACGCAGGTTAGACACGGTGAAGCCGGTCAGGCCGGCTTTGGGCTTGGCGCCACGGCCGGTAGCACCTTCGTCACGGATTTCGCCGCCCGAGCCGGTGGAGGCACCGGAGAACGGCGCGATGGCGGTCGGGTGGTTGTGCGTCTCGACCTTCATCAGGATGTGCACCGGCTCCTGCACCGCGCCGTACTGGCGGGTTTCAGGGTTCGGGAAGAAGCGGCCGGCAACGTTGCCGACGATCACCGAGGCGTTGTCCTTGTACGCAGACAGCACGCCTTCGCTGTGCATCTGGTAGGTGTTCTTGATCATGCCGAACAGGCTCTTTTCCTGAGCCTGGCCGTCGATGTCCCAACTGGCGTTGAAGATCTTGTGCCGGCAGTGTTCGGAGTTGGCCTGGGCGAACATCATCAGCTCGATGTCGTTCGGGTTGCGCTTGAGGCCCTGGAAGGCGTTGACCAGGTAGTCGATCTCGTCTTCGGCCAGGGCCAGGCCCAGCTCGATGTTGGCCTTGGCCAGCGCGTCGCGGCCACCGGCCAGGATATCGACCGACGTCATCGGCTTGGGCTGGGCGTGGCTGAACAGGTCGCTCGCCTGCTCCAGCTGGGCCAGCACGCGCTGGGTCATGCGGTCATGCAGCTCGGCGGCGACCACGGCGGCGTCGGCATCGCTCAGCTCACCGGCAACGTAGTAGGCGATGCCGCGCTCCAGGCGCTGGATCGACTGCAGGCCGCAGTTGTGGGCGATGTCGCTGGCCTTGCTGGCCCAAGGCGAGATGGTGCCCAGGCGCGGCACGACCAGGAACAGGCGGCCAGTCGGCTCCTGCACCGGCACGCTCGGGCCGTACTTGAGCAGACGGCCCAGCACCTGCTGCTGGTCGGCGGTCAGCTCGCCGTCGACATCGGCGAAGTGGGCAAATTCGGCATACAAACCAGTAACAGCGGGGACTTTCTGGCTCAGTTGCTCGAGTAATTTACCGTGGCGAAAGGCAGAAAGGGCAGGAGCGCCGCGCAGGATCAACATCGTCGGGACAGCCTCAGGAAGGGGTGTGCTTAGAGGCCGTGCATTCTAGCCTAATTCCGCGGCTTGCGGCACCCGCCAGAGGGCAATGCTGCCGGGCGGCGGAACCGGACTTCGGGGTCAAAAAAAGCGACAGTCCGCACGCTGCACCCTGCAGGAAAAAACAGGTGCCGCGCAGGTCGCTTTTTTCCTGCCGCTTGCGCCGTGCTTCCGGGAGCCAGCATCACAGAACGCGCTACCAGACAACCTGGCAGTTGTCGAGATATGGCGCCCCCCGTCCTTTGCGTATACTGCAAGCTATGTTCGCCCATACTGCTTTGCGCCAGCGTTGCGCCAAATGGCTTTTCGCAACCGGTCTCTTTCTGTTGCTCGGTGCCTGCGTTGAAAAACCCAGCACCCTCGAGCGCGTGAAGGAGGACGGCGTGCTGCGCGTGATCACCCGCAACAGCCCGGCCACTTACTTCCAGGACCGCAACGGCGAAACCGGCTTCGAGTACGAGCTGGTCAAGCGTTTCGCCGACGATCTTGGCGTGAAGCTGGAGATCGAGACCGCCGACAACCTCGACGAATTGTTCGACGACCTGGGCAAACCGTCAGGCCCTGTGCTGGCAGCGGCCGGCCTGGTCAGCAGCGAACGGCGCAAGACCCAGGCAAGGTTCTCCCATCCCTACCTGGAAGTGACCCCTCAAGTCATCTATCGCAACGGCCGCTCGCGCCCCACCGACCCCCAGGGCCTGGTCGGCAAGAAGATCATGGTGCTCAAAGGCAGCAGCCATGCCGACCAGCTGGCCGAATTGAAAAGGCGGTATCCGGGCCTGGAATACGAAGAGTCCGACGCGGTCGAGGTGGTCGACCTGTTGCGCATGGTCGATGAAGGGCAGATCGACCTGACCCTGGTCGACTCCAATGAACTGGCGATGAACCAGGTGTACTTCCCCAACGTGCGGGTAGCCTTCGACCTTGGCGAAACCCGCAACCAACGCTGGGCAGTGGCCCCAGGCGAAGACAACAGCCTGCTGAACGAAGTCAACGAGTTCCTCGACAAATCCCAGAAAAATGGCACGCTGCAGCGCTTGAAAGACCGTTATTACGGCCACGTCGACGTGCTCGGTTACGTGGGCGCCTACACATTTGCGCAGCATTTGCAGCAGCGCCTGCCCAAGTACGAAAAATACTTCAAGAGCTACGCCAAGGTCGAACAGGTGGACTGGCGCCTCCTGGCCGCGATCGGTTATCAGGAATCGCTGTGGCAACCGGAAGTCACGTCCAAGACCGGCGTACGCGGCCTGATGATGCTGACCCAGCGCACGGCCCAGGCGATGGGCGTGTCCAACCGCCTGGACCCCAGGCAGAGCATCAAAGGTGGCGCCAAATACTTCATGCTGGTCAAGCAGCAGCTCGATGACAGCATCAAGGAGCCAGACCGCACCTGGTTCGCCCTGGCGGCGTACAACGTCGGCAGCGGCCACCTTGAAGACGCGCGCACGCTGGCCAAGCGGGAAAAGCTCAACCCGAACAAGTGGCTGGACGTGAAGAAGATGCTGCCGCGCCTGGCGCAGAAACAGTGGTACCGCCAGACCAAGTACGGTTACGCCCGGGGTGGCGAGCCGGTACATTTCGTGGCCAACATCCGCCGTTACTACGACATCCTCACCTGGGTGACCCAGCCGCAGTTGGAAGGCCAGGTGGCCGAGGGCAGCCTGCATGTGCCTGGCGTGAACAAGGACAAGCCGGCAGAGCAGTCGCCGCCGATGTGACGCTCAAGGCCCTATCGCCGGCAAGCCGGTGCTCATAGGGTCAGCGCCAGTCTTGTCGTAGCGCCGCACCTGTAGACCGGTTTGCCGGCGATGCGGCCAGAACAGGCTAGGCCTTGGCCCGCCGGGCCTTGAAGAAGTCGCTGAGGATCTGCCCGCATTCTTCAGCCAGCACCCCGCCCTCGAACATCACCCGATGGTTCAGAAAGCCCTGGCTGAAGAACTGCCCCTGGCTCTGCACGATGCCCGCCTTGGGCTCCAGCGCACCGTAGACCACCCGCGCCACCCGCGAATGCACGATCAACCCCGCGCACATGCTGCAAGGCTCCAGGGTCACGTACAAGGTGCTGCCCGGCAGCCGGTAATTGCTGGCGGATTTCGCCGCCGCGCGGATGGCGACCATTTCGGCATGGGCACTGGGGTCGCTGTCGATGATAGGCCGGTTGAAGCCCTGCCCGATGACCTGGCCGTGCTGCACCAGCACCGCCCCGACCGGCACCTCGCCCAGCGCTGCACCTTGTGCAGCCAGGTCCAGGGCCAGGCGCATGAACGCCTGATCATGGCTGCGATCGATGATCTGTGGGCGCATCAGACCACCGCAATCGCGGCCATCAGGCCGGTTTCCATGTGGTCGATGACGTGGCAGTGGAACATCCAGGTACCTGGATTATCGGCCACCAGCGCCACTTGGGCCCGCTCGTTCTTGCCCAGCAGGTAGGTATCGGTGAACCACGGCTCGACGATCTTGTGCCTGTTGGAGGCAATCACCTTGAAGCTCATGCCATGCAGGTGAATCGGATGCTGGTACTGGGTCATGTTCTTCAACTCGAAGATGTAGCTCTTGCCTTTTTGCAGCGTGGCGATCGGCCGGTCGGCGCAGGTCTTGTCGGTGATGTCCCAGGCCTGACCATTGATCTGCCACAGGCTAGGCGGCCTGCCATTGTCGGTGTTGACCGAAACCTTGCCCACCCATTCGAAATTGAAGTTCAGCTTTTCGGCATTCTCCAGGTCCGGCTCGGCCACCGGGTTCGGTGGCAAGGCAGGCGGCCAGTCGCTGGGCGCATCATTGCTGGGCACCGAGCGCAACGTGCCCAAGCGGACGAAGCCATCGCGCAGGGAAATTTCTTCACCTGCCTGGGGGATGCGGATCGCCAGACAGATACGCATGCCTGGCCCCAGCCAGTACTCGTCATCGAGCACACGCGGGGTGACCGGATTGCCATCGAGGGCATAGATTCTGGCCTCGTGATCACCGCCCTTGAGGTTCAGGCGATAGGTCCAGGTGTTGTCCAGGTTGAGCAGACGCAGGCGCACAACCTGCCCGGCCGGTAATTCGGTTACCGCATCAGCCTGGCCATTGATGGTGATCAGCCGGCCAGCGGTGCCGTTGCGCGCCGCTTCGCGGGGGATGCTGAACGGCAGCCAGGCACCCTGCTCGTCCACGTGCCAGTTCTTCAGGCTCAGCGTGCGCTCATGCAAAAAACCGGTGGGCTCGCGCTCCTCGACGATCAATGGGCCGACCAGGCCGCGCCCGAGCTCTTCAGAGCTGCTGACGTGCGGGTGATACCAGTAACTGCCGGCGTCAGGCACGCGGAACTTGTAGTCGAAGTACTCGCCGGGCTTGACCGGCAACTGCGACACATACGGCACACCGTCCATCTCCAGCGGCAGGCGGATGCCATGCCAGTGAATGGTGGTTTCCACCGGCAGGTGGTTGATGAAGCGCACCCGCAACCAGGTGCCCTGGCGGACCCGCAGCTCGGTACCGGGTGCCGACGGGCCGAAGGCCCAGGCCTCGGTCTTGAAGCCAGGCACGAGCTCGACCTCCAGAGGCGCCGCGATCAGTTCGTAGTCGTGCCCGGCATTCTCATCCTCGACCTTGCCCAGCCAGTACCGCGCTGCGCCTCCGGCGCCCAGGCCTACTACAACCAGGCCAGTGAGGCCCTTGAGCATTTGTCGACGGGTGAAGGACATCGGTGCGGGTACCTCGTTTGAGCGCAATCAAGCTGCCAGCACGGCTGGCGATGAAGGGCGAATACGATACACCTGCAAATGCGAAAGATTAAGTGAAGTCTCGTCGCAGGGGGCTCATCGCCCTTCCCAGATACAACAAGGGCGCCTTGCGGCGCCCTCGTGGCTCAACTCATTCCCACTCGATAGTGGCCGGCGGTTTGCTCGACACGTCGTAGGTGACGCGCGAGATACCGTCGATTTCGTTGATGATACGGCCGCTGACGGTCTCCAGCAGGTCGTAAGGCAGGTGCGCCCAGCGCGCGGTCATGAAGTCCACGGTCTCGACAGCACGCAGGGCCACGACCCAGGCGTAGCGACGGCCGTCGCCCACGACACCCACCGACTTCACCGGCTGGAACACCACGAACGCCTGGCTGGTCTTGTGGTACCAGTCGGCCTTGCGCAGCTCTTCGATGAAGATGTGGTCGGCGCGACGCAGAATGTCGGCGTACTCCTTCTTCACTTCACCGAGGATCCGTACACCCAGGCCTGGGCCCGGGAACGGGTGGCGGTAGACCATGTCGTACGGCAGGCCGAGTTCCAGGCCGATCTTGCGCACTTCGTCCTTGAACAGTTCACGCAGCGGTTCGACCAGCTTGAGGTTCATTTCCTCCGGCAGGCCACCCACGTTGTGGTGCGACTTGATCACGTGAGCCTTGCCGCTCTTGGCGCCGGCCGACTCGATCACGTCCGGGTAGATGGTGCCCTGGGCGAGGAACTGGATGTTTTCCAGTTTGCTGGCTTCGGCGTCGAACACGTCGATGAAGGTACGGCCGATGATCTTGCGCTTCTTCTCCGGGTCGGCTTCGCCTTCCAGGTTGTCGAGGAACTGCTTCTCGGCATCGGCACGGATCACTTTTACGCCCATGTTCTCTTTGAACATGGCCATCACCTGATCGCCTTCGTGCAGGCGCAGCAGGCCGTTGTCGACAAAGACGCAGGTCAGCTGGTCGCCGATGGCGCGGTGCAGCAGCGCAGCGACCACCGAGGAATCGACACCGCCAGACAGGCCCAGCAGAACGTTGGCCGAGCCGACTTGCTGACGCACCTGGGCGATGGCGTCTTCGACGATGTTCGAAGGGGTCCACAGGGCTTCACAGCCACAGATGTCCTGCACGAAGCGGGACAGGATGCGACCGCCCTGCTTGGTGTGGGTCACTTCCGGGTGGAACTGCACACCGTAGTAGCCGCGCGCGTCGTCGAACATGCCGGCGATCGGGCAGCTCGGGGTGCTGGCCAGGATGTTGAAGTGGCCCGGCATCTGGGTGACCTTGTCGCCGTGGCTCATCCACACGTCCAGGCCCAGTACGCCGTCGCCATCGACGTGGTCTTCGATGCCGTCGAGCAGGCGGCTCTTGCCGACCACGTCAACACGGGCATAACCGAACTCGCGCAGGTCCGAACCTTCGACCTTGCCGCCCAGTTGCTCGGCCATGGTCTGCATGCCGTAGCAGATACCCAGCAGCGGTACGTTCAGGTCGAACACGGCCTGCGGAGCACGCGGGCTGTTGGCTTCGTGGACCGACTCGGGGCCGCCGGCGAGGATGATGCCGCGCGGGTTGAATTCGCGGATCGCTTCATCGTCCATGTCGAACGGATGCAGTTCGCAGTAGACACCGATCTCACGCACGCGGCGGGCGATCAGCTGGGTGTACTGAGAACCGAAATCGAGGATCAGGATGCGGTGAGCGTGAATGTCGAGGGCCATGACTCAATCTCTGGTGCAGCTGCAAGCGTCTAGCTGCAAGCTGCAAGTTGATCGGGGAAAACGCGGTAGCTGCTGCAACGCAACTACCGCTTGGAGCTTGCTACTTACCACTGGAGGCTTCAGCCGACCCGGTAATTAGGGGCTTCTTTGGTGATCTGCACGTCATGCACGTGGGACTCGGCCATGCCGGCACCGGTGATGCGCACGAATTCCGGCTTGGTGCGCATCTCTTCGATGGTTGCGCTGCCGGTGTAGCCCATGGACGAACGCAGGCCGCCCATCAGCTGGTGGATGATCGCGGCCAGGGCGCCCTTGTACGGTACGCGGCCTTCGATACCTTCCGGCACCAGCTTCTCGGCACCGGCCGAGGAGTCCTGGAAGTAACGGTCGGAGGAGCCTTGCGCCTGCGCCATGGCACCCAGCGAGCCCATGCCGCGGTAGGCCTTGTAGGAACGGCCCTGGAACAGCTCGACTTCACCCGGAGCCTCTTCAGTACCGGCGAACATCGACCCCATCATCACGCAGGAAGCACCGGCGACGATGGCCTTGGACAGGTCACCCGAGAAACGGATGCCGCCGTCGGCGATCAGAGGTACGCCCGTACCTTCCAGTGCGGCGGCAACGTTGGCGATGGCACTGATTTGCGGGACGCCGACACCGGCGACGATACGGGTGGTGCAGATCGAGCCTGGGCCGATACCGACCTTCACGGCGTCGGCGCCGGCTTCTGCCAGGGCCTTGGCCGCAGCGCCAGTGGCGATGTTGCCGCCGATCACTTGAACTTGCGGGTAGGTTTCCTTGACCCAGCGAACACGGTCGATCACGCCTTTGGAGTGGCCGTGGGCGGTATCGACGACAACCACGTCAACGCCAGCGGCAACCAGGGCGGCAACGCGCTCGCCGGTGTCCTTGCCGGTGCCGACCGCAGCGCCGACGCGCAGGCGACCCTGGTCGTCCTTGCTGGCCAGCGGGTAGGCCTTGGCCTTTTCGATGTCCTTGACGGTCATCATGCCCTTGAGGGTGAACTTGTCGTCGACGATCAGGACTTTTTCCAGGCGGTGCTTGTGCAGCAGCTCGCGGACTTCGTTCTTGTCGGCGCCTTCGCGCACGGTGACCAGGCGCTCTTTGGGCGTCATCACGTCGCGCACCTTGGCATCGAGGCGGGTTTCGAAGCGCACGTCACGGGAAGTGACGATACCGACCAGGTCGCCGTTCTCCAGCACCGGAACACCCGAGATGTTGTTCAGGCGGGTCAGGTCGAACAGGTCGCGCACAGTGGCGTCGGCGTCGATGGTGATCGGGTCCTTGACCACGCCAGCCTCGAACTTCTTGACCTTGCGGACTTCGCCGGCCTGCTGTTCGATGGTCATGTTCTTGTGGATGATGCCGATGCCGCCTTCCTGGGCCATGGCGATGGCCAGGCGCGCTTCGGTCACGGTATCCATGGCGGCGGAAACCAGAGGAATGTTCAGCTCGATGCCACGAGTCAAACGGGTCTTGAGACTGACTTCATTGGGCAGTACCTCGGAGTAGCCAGGTACAAGGAGGATATCGTCGAAAGTCAGGGCTTCTTGGCTGATACGCAGCATCGCGGGGGCTCCCGGGCGGGAAAAATGGAAGCGCGCCATTATACTCATCCACGGCGCGCCGCTCAATGCAAAATAAGGGCCTTCGGTCAGCGTTCTGGCAGTTTTACCTGCACCACCGCCACCGGCTGGTCCAGCCAGTCGGCGAAGCTGTCGAGAAAGGCCTGGGTAAACCCGGCCTCGCCCCAGTTGTTGAAGATGAACCCCAGGTTGGAAAAGGCACATGGCTGCAGGTAAATGAAGCCATTGATGTCGTCCTCGAAGCCGCACAACGGGCAGGTGAAGTTGTCACTCACCCCCGGCATCCACTCCTCCAGGCTTTCGAACAAAGGTTCGCCCACCTCGCGCCGGCACTCGGGGCAGCCGGCTTCTTCGAGGAAACCCTCGGTGGGCGTATAGATGCAGCGTTTGAGCATCACTTCAAGGCCGTTCACCGGCACGCCGATCGGGAGTTGTTCCGGGTGCAGGGCGATTTTGCGCGCACCTTCGGCCAGGGCATGGCCCATGCGATTGCCGGTGCGACCACAGGTGGTCAGTTGCTCCTCGACCACTTTTTCGCGCACCAGCCAGCGCAGGATGGCCCGGGCGCGGGCCTCGTGCACAGGTACGGTGGAAAGTTTAGGGACGATGATGCTCTGGGTGTTCATGGGCGAAACGGGCCTGGGGATTGCGGTGGTCGGGCAATTCTACCGTTCACGCGCCCAGGTAGCGACCTGGACAGCGCAAGGCCGCAGGCGCCATCGCTGCAACAGCCGAGGCCTCTGTGCGCAACCACCTTGTCCAAGGCAAAATTGCCCCCTGCACTTGGCGCCCTCCCCCCACCCCCTTATCATGCCCCCATGATCAAAGACCCCTTCGAACGACTCGGCCTGGACCGCGAGGTCCTCACCGTCAGCCAGCTCAACGGCCGTGCCCGTGTGCTGCTGGAAGACGTGTTCCGCAGTGTCTGGGTGGAAGGCGAGATATCCAACCTCGCCCGCCCGGCCTCCGGCCACATGTACTTCACCCTCAAGGACAGCGGCGCCCAGGTGCGCTGCGCGCTGTTCCGGCAGAGCGCCACGCGGGTCCGCCAGGCCCTGCGTGATGGCCTGGCAGTACGTGTGCGTGGCAAGGTCTCGCTGTTCGAAGGCCGTGGCGACTACCAGTTGATTCTCGACACGGTCGAACCGGCCGGTGACGGCGCCCTGCGCCTGGCCTTCGAGGCACTGAAGGAAAAGCTCGGGGCCGAGGGCCTGTTCAGTGCCGAACGCAAGAAGGCGCTGCCAGCCCACCCGCAACGCATCGGCATCATCAGCTCGCCCACCGGTGCGGTCATCCGCGACATCATCAGCGTCTTCGGCCGCCGCGCTCCGCAAGTCGAACTGAACCTGATCCCCACAGCGGTGCAGGGCCGCGAAGCCATCGCGCAGATCGTGCGCGCCATTCGCCTGGCCGACAGCCGCGGTTTCGATGCCCTGATCCTGGCCCGTGGCGGCGGGTCGCTGGAAGACCTGTGGTGCTTCAACGAAGAGGCCGTGGCGCGTGCGATCGCGGCCTGCGTCACACCGATCGTCAGCGCCGTGGGCCATGAGACCGACGTGTCGATCAGCGACTTCGTTGCCGATGTGCGCGCCCCTACGCCCTCTGCCGCTGCCGAGCTGCTTGCCCCCGATAACAGCGGGCTGCAGCAGCGCCTTGAAGGGCTGCAGCGGCGCCTGCTGCTGCGCATGCAGAACCGCCTGGCCCACGACCGCCTGCGCCTGGAATCGCTGACCCGGCGCCTGCGCCACCCCGGCGAGCGCTTGCGCCAGCAGGCCCAGCGCCTGGACGACCTGGACATGCGCCTGCGCCGCGCGTTCCTGCAGGGCCTCAACCAGCGCCGCGAACGCCTGGCGCGCCTGGACACACGCCTGGCCGCGCAACATCCGGGGCGCACGCTGAAACTGATCAGCCAACGCCTGGACAGCCTCGCCGAGCGCCTGCCGCGGGCCATGCGCGAGGTGCTCAAGGACCGTCGCCAGCGCTTTCAGGCGCAACTGCAGACGCTGCAAGTGGTCAGCCCGTTGGCGACCCTGGCACGCGGCTACAGCATCCTGCTCGATGAGCATGGCCAAGCCATCCGCAGTGCCGAGCAAACCCGCAACGGCCAGCGCCTGACAGCCCGCCTGAATGAAGGCGAATTGCAGGTGCGCGTCGAGGACAACCACCTGACTCCGGTCACCCTTTCCCTACTGGACTGACACATGCCCCGCCTGTTCGCCCCTCTGCTTGCCCTATCCCTGTTGTTGCTGGCTGGCGGCGCCCAGGCCAGCTACATCACCCGCACCCTGAACAAACCTGTCCCGGGTGGCGTTGCCGTGGTCGATCTGGGCCCGGCGGCCACAGCGCCGAGCGCACGCTTCGACGGCAAGCCGGTGCTGGTGGTCAAAGAGCAGGACAACTGGCTGGCCATCGTCGGCATTCCACTGACGCAAAAGCCCGGCACGGCCGTGCTGTCCCAAGGCGGGCGCACCCTGCCGTTCAGCGTTGGCACCAAGAAGTACCCCGAGCAGCACATCACCCTGAAGAACAAGCGCCAGGTCAACCCCAACCCCGCCGACCTCAAGCGCATCGACCGTGAACTGGCCGAGCAGATCAAGGCCTACCGCAGCTTCAGCCCCAACCTGCCGAGCAACCTGATCCTCGACAAGCCGGTCAGCGGCCCGCTGTCGAGCAAGTTCGGCGTTCGCCGCTTCTTCAACGGTGAAGAGCGCAACCCGCATGCGGGGCTGGATTTCGCGGTGCCAGCCGGCACGCCGATCAAGACACCGGCCAATGGCAAGGTGATTCTGGTGGGCGATTATTTCTTCAATGGCCGCACGGTGTTCGTCGACCATGGGCAGGGCTTCATCAGCATGTTCTGCCACATGTCGAAGATCGACGTGAATGTCGGCCAGCAGCTGCGCCGCGGGGATGTGGTGGGCAAGGTTGGGTCGACCGGGCGGGCAACCGGGCCGCACATGCACTGGAACGTTAGCCTGAATGATGCGCGGGTGGATCCGGCCATCTTCATTGGGGCGTTTCAGCCTTGATCCGTAGCGCCTTCATCGCCGGCAAGCCGGCGATGGGGCCCACCCTTTTGCACCCCTTGGCTTGATTTGCGCAATCAAAACATACCGCGCAACAGGTATAAAGCTTGAGACGAAT
The DNA here is from genome assembly GCF_044748785.1 of Pseudomonas sp. NPDC089743. Classification (NCBI taxonomy): domain Bacteria; kingdom Pseudomonadati; phylum Pseudomonadota; class Gammaproteobacteria; order Pseudomonadales; family Pseudomonadaceae; genus Pseudomonas; species Pseudomonas sp. NPDC089743. Next base: position 392,251 of record NZ_JBIVGS010000003.1, on the reverse strand, counting down.
AACGGCCATAAAATCTCGCCATAAAGATTTTTTTAAGCATTTATCTCAATTTTTCGGCAGCCCTTGCCATCCCTCACCCCACTGGTTAGGGTTGAAGGCATGAAAACCTCCAGCACCCTCATCCTGCTCCGACAACATCGCAGCCTCTGCCTGGTCAGCGCCCGACTACCAGGCTGATCGCGTCGCCTCGCCTCTTCATCTCGTTATCGCTCGGCAGGCCCGATCTCGGCCGCACACAAAAGGATTGCTTCCATGACCATGCTCAAAGACCCTTCTAAGAAGTACCGCGCCTTCCCGACCATCGACCTGCCAGACCGTACCTGGCCGTCGAAGACCATCACCGAAGCGCCGATCTGGTGCAGCTCGGACCTGCGTGATGGCAACCAGTCGCTGATCGAGCCGATGGACTCGGAGAAGAAGCTGCGGTTCTGGAAGACCTTGGTGCAGGTTGGCGTGAAGGAAATCGAAGCCTCGTTCCCGTCCGCCTCGCAGACCGATTTCGACTTCGTGCGCACCTTGATCGAAGAGGGTCACATCCCGGATGACACCACCATCCAGGTGCTCACCCAGGCCCGTGAAGACCTGATCGCGCGTACTTTCGAATCGCTGCGCGGGGCCAAGAAGGCCATCGTCCACCTGTACAACGCCACCAGCCCGTCGTTCCGCCGCATCGTCTTCAACCAGGACAAGCAAGGCGTGAAGGACATCGCGGTGAACGCGGCCAAGCTGTTCGTCAAGTACGCCGCCCAGCAGCCGGAAACCCAGTGGACATTCCAGTACTCGCCGGAAACCTTCAGCGCCACGGAGCTTGAGTTCGCCAAAGAAGTCTGCGACGCAGTCATCGAAGTGTGGAACCCGACGCCTGAGCACAAGGTCATCCTCAACCTGCCGGCCACCGTGGAAGTTGCCACGCCGAACATCTACGCCGACCAGATCGAGTGGTTCTGCCGCAACATCAGCCGCCGCGACAGCGTGATCATCAGCCTGCACTGCCACAACGACCGTGGCACCGGCATCGCCGCCACAGAACTGGGCCTGATGGCCGGTGCCGACCGTGCCGAAGGCTGCCTGTTCGGCAATGGCGAGCGTACCGGCAACGTCGACCTGGTGACCCTGGCGCTTAACCTCTACACCCAGGGCATCGACCCACAACTGGACTTCTCCGACATCGACGGCGTGCGCAAAGTGGTCGAAGAGTGCAACCAGCTGCCGGTTCACCCGCGTCATCCGTATGTCGGTGACCTGGTACACACTGCGTTCTCCGGCTCGCACCAGGACGCCATCCGCAAGGGCTTCGCCAAGCAGCAGGAAGGCGAGCTGTGGGAAGTGCCGTACCTGCCGATCGACCCGGCCGACATCGGCCGCAGCTACGAGGCCGTGATCCGCGTCAACAGCCAGTCGGGCAAAGGCGGCATCACCTACCTGCTCGAGCAGGAGTACGGCATCAGCCTGCCGCGCCGCATGCAGATCGAGTTCAGCCAGGTGGTTCAGGGTGAAACCGACCGCCTTGGCCTGGAAATGACCGCGCAGCAGATCTACAGCCTGCTGCACAAGGAATACCTCCAGGCCAACAGCCCGTACGCACTGGTCAGCCACCGCCTGCAGGAAGAAAACGGCCATAGCGCCGTGGAAGTGGAAGTCGCCGGTGAAGGCGAAACTACCCTGCACTGGCGCGGCAAGGGCAATGGCGCCCTCGAAGCCCTGGTAGCCGGCCTGCCGGTTGCGGTGGAGATCATGGACTACAACGAGCACGCCATCGGTGCCGGCACCAATGCCAAGGCCGCGGCCTACATCGAACTGCGCGTGGCCGGTGGCCGCCCGGTGCACGGCGTGGGTATCGATGAGAACATCACCACGGCCAGCTTCAAGGCACTGTTCAGCGCGCTGAACCGCTCGCTGAGCCAGCAAGAGGCCAAGGCTGCGTAACTTGCCCCCCCCAAAAAAGCCCGCATCTGTGATGCGGGCTTTTTTTTACCCTGGATTCACCAGTTGGACTGTCAGCCAGCTTAAACAACAGTTTAAGAAAAATCAGGCCCGTCAGTCAGTATGAGGACTACCCATTTTCACTTTCAACGAAGCGACTGCCATAGGTGTGAGCCCTAACCCTACGGGCACAATACCCGCAAGTATGGCTACAGCACTGCCAAAAGAACTGCTTATCAACCCTGCCAATGGGACAGAAAGCAGCATCGAAACTTTGAAGAGGGCACTGGTAATTCCGGTGACTCTGCCAAGCAAATCCGCGGGTACCAGCGCCTGTCTCAATGTCCAAGCTGTAATGATCACATAGGCCCCAAAGAAGCCCACGAAAAAGGCCGACACATAGTAAGACTCAACCGTTCCTAGTCCAAGTGGCGACACCCCTGATGCAGCCATTCCAGCACTGCATGTACACACAGCAATGCGGGTATTTAATGCACGCATCATCCTCGGTGCGACTAATCCGGAAAAAATGGAACCCAAAGCATATGAAACCAAAAGGAATGGTGTTTCGCTGATATTGAATACCCCACTGTCCGCAGCACTCAGGAGCACGAAAAAAAGATAAATAGCTGTGAAGGCATTATTGCCCACGACGATATAAACAACATGCACCAGCGGCTTGTTTTGCACAAGCGCCCTATAGCTGGAGATAAAGGAAGTGGGGACAACCGGGGCGATGCGAGGCGGGAGTTCGAAAGAGGAGTAGCGATACAGAAAACTTGAAAGCAAAAAACAAATGGAAGCACCATAAAATACTACCGCCGGATTTTGCAACATCAAAAAATATGAGACGGCGACGGGCGATAGGATGAGCGCACAGTGCTCGACGATAAGTAATCGTGCATTCATGCGCGGGAGTAAATCTTTATGGAGGATACGGGGTATCAGGCAAGCACGAAGATTGCTGAGTATATATATCCCGATGGAAATCACACTTAATAGAACAAACGTCTCTAACAACGTCCATCCCCCTCGCCGAATCGCATACAACGCCACATCACAGCATAGCCCCAGCGCGACCAAGAAACCTAAGGCTCGCGAGCGAACTCCATCCACAAGTCTCCCAGCCCAATAACCAAAGGCAACTGGACCTAAATAAACGGTCGCTCTTAGCAGCGCTGAGAAAACTTCATCCCCCGACCCACTTAGCCTGCTTAGCGGTACGTAGATAAAAATCACCTGCGCTGCACACGCCTCGACAAAGAAAGCAAGAAGCAGACATGTTATTGCCTTTGATTGATTGTTCATAATTAACTAGTTACAAATCAATCAACGAAGCGTAAATCGCGGCCAATCTACCGTCAACCAGCAGATTAGGTTGAATTGTCACCTGACAGTGACAATTTTATCTATGGAAGAGCAAATGTAAAAAAAACATACAGAGCATTGAATTTTTCACCAAGTGCGACTAAGACTGAATCAGCAACTCATCCACAACAACAAAAAACGGAGTTTGTGATGTCAAGAAAAAAAACTGTAGGAAGTTTCCGAAAACTATTATTCAACGGCAGGCTCGACCTGATTCTGGAGGCCCACAATGGGCTCTCCGCTAGAATAGTCGAGGAAACGGGCTATCCAGCTATTTGGGCGTCGGGACTCGCTATTTCCTCAGCGATGGGGCTTCGCGATTGCAATGAGGCATCATGGAGTCAGGTCATGGAGGTCGCTCAATGCATAGCTGACGCAGTAAATATCCCTGTTCTTTTCGACGGAGATTCAGGCTTCGGTAATTTCAATAATGTAAGGCACATAGTTAAGCGCCTGTCGCACTATGGGATAGCTGGAGTTTCTTTAGAAGACAAACAGTTTCCTAAAATGAACTCGTTCGTCAGCCATGAGCACGCACTTAGTAGCGTGGATGAATTTTGCGGAAAGATTAAAGCTGCGCAGGATTCGAAACGGGACGATGACTTTATTGTTATTGCTCGTACAGAAGCATTGGTAGCCGGAATGAGTGTCCAGGCGGCTTTGAAACGAGCGGAGCAGTACTACGAAGCAGGTGCCGATGGAATTTTTATACACTCCAAAGAGACAGACGGATTCGACATATTGGAATTCAGTAAGTGCTGGGCAGGACGCTGCCCTTTGATAGTCGCCCCAACAACCTATAAAAACGTGTCGACGGAGCTACTACAGGAAGTTGGGGTCTCGGTGTATATATGTGCAAACCAAATGATGCGGGCCTCATTGCTTGCAATGCGAAATGCAGCAGCACAAATTCAGGCAGACAATAGCATCTGCAACATCGACAATAACATCTGCTCGCTCTCCGAAGTATTTCAACTTTTGAACTACGACGAACTAAAGGATGCGGAGCTGATTTATGCTCGACAAGAAAGCTAGCATGCGGGCTGCCTGCCACATGCTCAAAACAATCATGCTTGAATGTAAAAAAGTAAAGCTTAGCAACGGCGAGACACTCTTGGAGCACTCGCTTTGGAGTGCTCACCAGGCATTGACTGAGGGCTGTGCGGAAGAACTGATTGTCGCAGCGTTGTTCCACGACATTGGCCATTTCCTATGCAACAGTGACCCGGAAATGACTCCATATGAAAAGGACTGCCAGCATGCTGATCTGGGTGCCCAATGGCTAAACCGATGGTTCCCTCAGTCAGTCTGCATCCCCATTCAACTCCATATCGATGCAAAGCGATACTTAATCACCGTTAATGAAAACTACAACAATCAACTGAGTTCGGGATCACTGTCAAGCTTACTTAACCAGGGGGGACGTATGACAAGCGAAGAAATCTTGGCATTTCAAAACCAGCCATACCACCATGACGCGCTATCCATCCGAAAATTTGATGACACGCCTTATGACAATGGATTCGTGAATGCGTATTCAAGGTATGAAAAAATCATCATGGCCGTAATGAGGTGATGAATGAAAAGGACAGTATTGGATGCTCATGTGCATCTGCTCATGTGGAAGCAGCAAGCAGAGCCGGATTGGAATTCAGTGAGCCAGACGCTGAAAGTAGCAAACTTTAATGAACTCGATGCAATCTGCATCACCGAACACATCGAAGCTGATGCTTACGAAAAACTGATGCTGGGTCTATTCTGCAGCAATCGCCTCGGTGGTAGCACGCAGGGAGATGGCTCAGTTATTTGTAACGGTGTCCTTGTGTTACCCGGTGCAGAGCTACATCTCGCGAACAATATGAACATTGGCGTGCATGCTGACCTGGAAACACTGCTGAGTCTTGATCGACGAGCGAGCGCGTATACCCTGGATACGCTTCATGGACTGCTAGAGAAGCGAGGCAGACCTTTTAAACTAGTAGCCCACCATATTTTTTGGCCAGGTAAGACATGCTCAGATCTTGAAGCTTTAAAACGCTGCATAAACGCGATCGAGGTCCCGGCCAAAGACCTCACTAACATACATAAATACCTGACATTAGCATCGACATTAAATCTCGACACTACAGGAGGGTCTGATTCTCACTCATTCATATCCATAGGCGCTTGTAAAACACTTATAAATGAAGATAACACGCACAGTCCACTCACCCTGAAAAAATGGCTGCACAGCCATCACACAACGCACGAACCGGATCGCGACTCATTGCGTTTAACTGCTTTGGCTAGGATCCATCGCCAAACCGACACAGAGAGAAGGGAACCATGAACAACAAAATAACTATTTGCAAAAACAACCTTGAGAGACTCCTTGCTTCGAGAAAGATGACCATGTCACACGTTGGTGATGTGGAGCTCGATGACAAATTCGCTTACTTCGAAAGTATTGAGCAATTGAGAGAGCTTGCTAGCTACTTGGCATTGCCACTGAGCGATCTTTTTTTAGGTTTTACTATTACCGACTTGGATGATGGCGTAAAAATAGCTAGGCGAGGAACTGGCTTCAAGCGTGAAGAAATCAGAAATGGTACTCATTGCTACACTTATGAGCATTTGGTTACAACCAATCAAGACCCTCGATTAATGGCTCTACGACTGGATGTACGCGCCAACGACTTCCAATACATGCCTTTGAATGACGGGCACTCATCGAAGGAAGTTGTATACGTAACTAAAGGGAGCGTACGGGTTCGGTGGCTGGACTCTGACAATGAGTTTAAAGAAGGGATATTGAACGAGGGCGACTCCATCTTCATTCTCCCCGATGTACCTCACGGGTTTGTCAGCAATGTACCTGGTGAGAAATCAGAAATCATCGCCATCAACTATGGCTAGCATTGAAAATAACAGACCAGGTGGCATAGGATAATTTTCACACTAGCCACCTTCTAGAAAACTAGTCACTGACGCAAGCTCCACCGGCAGGCATCAAGCATGCCGTGCTGCACTCCTTTATCTACTTGAAATTGCAGGTATGCATGCCTTGTGAATTATAGAGGATCAAACCATGACTATCACCGTCGGATTAATTGGCCTAGGTCAAATGGGTCATGCCATATGCCATCGACTTCTAGACACTGGTGTCGAGGTATTAATCCACAACCGCACGTACGAAAAAGCTGAAAAACTGATACACCGAGGCGCACTTTGGAAAAACAACTTGAGAGAGCTCGCAGCTAACGCAAACATTATTCTTGTATGTGTTAGCGGAGAACGTGCACTACGGGCAATCTATTACTCAGATACTGACGGACTGCTTTATTCGCTCCAGGAAGGAAAAATCGTAATTGACTTCAGCACCTTATCAGCGGGGTCTGCGGTCAACCTACATGAAGCGTTCGGAAATATCGGTGTGAGTTATATCGAATGCCCGATCTCTGGGGGAGTAATGGGCGCTCTCCAGGGAAAATTATGCTCTATTGTCTCAGGTAATGAACAAGCCTACTCATCGGCACATCCCATACTCATAAAAATCTGCAAAACAATCAACTACGTTAAACAACCTGGAAAGGCACAGCAACTTAAAATCCTCAACAATCTGGCAGAGTCTATCAATCTAGCAGGGGCCCTGGAAGTTATTCATCAAGGGCAAGCGTTGGGCTTGGATCTCGAATCAATGGCGAAGGTATTCACTTCCTGCCGCGGTCGTTCTGCCTACATGCATGTATCGCTGAACTATATTCTCTCAGGGTTGACAACTAGTCATGTGACGCTGGCCGTCCGCTGTAAAGATTTGGAATTGGCGCAATCTCAATTACCAGACCTTAAGGCTTATCCAGCAACAGCGATGGCGATCCAATGCTTCATCGACGCCAGACACGCCTTTGGCGACGACGTTGACCAATGCCAATACTTTTCACTACTCGCTCAACGACGGAGTGTTACATCATGAATCTACGTCAAGATATTATCGTCGAAGACACGACATTACGAGATGGCGAGCAAGCACCTGGCATTTCGTTTGGAAGAGCAACTAAACTAAAGATATTCGATGCCCTTATCGACGCGGGCATACGCTGGATTGAAGGCGGCATATATGCGATGGGCGGCACTGAGAGTCGAACATTAAGTGAGATGCTAGAGCGCACACAGGGAACTGATATTCGACTGGTAGGCTGGAATAGAGGGATACGTGCAGACGTAGAAGCATCACTCGACGCAGGCTACCGATACATACATATCGGGTTACCCACCTCAGAGGTCCACCTGAAGCACAGCATAAACAAATCAAAGGACTGGCTTGTCAGACAGGCATGCGAATTAATAGACTGTGCAAAGCAACGCGATGTATTTGTCTCCATCAGCGCTGAAGATGTTGCCCGCTCAGACTTGTCATTTGTCGTTGATTATGCCGGCCACATCTGCGAAGCGGGAGCCGATAGGTTACGGCTCTCTGACACGATTGGAGTGCTTACGCCTGAACAGTACCACTCCATCATCCGTACAGTGGTATCCGCAGTGGAGATTGATACCCAGTGCCATGCTCATAACGACTTCGGCCTCGGTGTAAGCAATACATTATCCGGTTTGCAGGCAGGCGCAAAATATTTTCATGCCACTGTAAACGGTATTGGTGAACGAGCGGGAATGCCTGACCTGGCGCAAATGGTAATGTCCCTAAAAATTCAATACGGGATTGACCTTGGTGTTAAGCCGGAAAAGCTTCAAACACTCTCTGAGATTGTCGCCAATGCAACTGGCTCTCAAATCAATCCTTGGCAGCCCATCGTGGGCAGCAATATTTTTTCTCACGAGTCAGGTATTCACACAAAAGGCACTCTCAACAACGGCAAGTCATTCGAGCCTTACGACCCAAGCGTGATGGGGCGCGAACGTCACATTATCGTCGGTAAACATTCTGGACGCGCCTCAATAAAATACGCATTGGACCAATTGCAAATCACATGCTCAGATGATGAAGTCCAGCAATTGCTGCAATTGGTAAGAGAGGTATCCATGATTAAATCACGTGCCATAAGCCTTACCGATGTGGCCATGCTTTGTTCCACTATAAAGAAAGGAAGGCAACATGGAGTTTAACATCACAGCAAGACTCGATGACCTTCAGAAATTAATACAAAAACGAAAAATGACTTTAGATAATATTCGAGGCCTCTATGATAGAACCATCGACGGCATTACAATTAACTCTACGCAGCTTAAAAAAATTGCCCACTATCTTAACGTCACAGCAGCCTATGTGATTGACGAATTAGGCGGCGAGTACGATAAATCTCAAAGCTGCGTTTTCGGCGGACTCATCCGATTCGATCGCCTACGGCACGTGCAGGGTGAGCCTGCCTATTTTTACCGCCACTTACTCAAGACAACTTCAGATAAAAATCTGCTGGTACTCAGGACTACACCTCTATTCCCATCGGCCGAGAAGGCAATACTAAACGCCGGACATAAGGCTAGAGAATTCGTATACATTCTCTCTGGGACAGTAGGGGTTAAATGGGGAAGTCATCCACATCTTCACAACGAGGTACTAAATGAGGGAGATTCCATTTTCATTGAAGGATGGACTCCTCATTGTTTCTATAAACTTGAACCGGATTCACAAATTCTCGCGATTGACTACCTTTAACTACTGTCACAGTCGCTGAGCCGGGAGAAAGCCAAGTCGACTTAAGCGGTGCCGCGATGAACGAGAAAGTCCGCATATTTGATGCGGGCTTTTTTAACCTATACCGGCCTTTCGCGGGTCAACCCGCTCCCATAGAGACTTCACAGAATTCGAAAGCTGTGCAATGCCTGTGAAAGCGGGTTGACCCGCGAAAGGGTCGGCACTGGCAATTCAAAAACGCCGGGCAAAAAAAGGGGCGCCGACCAAGCGCCCCATAAGCCGTAAAGCACACAACAAATTCAGTATCAGTCCAGCAAAGCCATCGCCTCGGCGCTACACGCTTCGATCCGCGCCCAGTCGCCGTTCTTGATCCAGCTGCTGTCGAGCATCCAGGTTCCGCCCACGCACATCACATTGGGCAGCGCCATGTAGTTGCGCACGTTGGCCGGGTTGACCCCACCGGTAGGGCAGAATCGAATATCACCGAACGGGCCACCAAAGGCCTTGATCGCTGCCACGCCGCCACTGATTTCCGCCGGGAACAGCTTGAAGCGGCGGTAACCCAGGGCATACCCCATCATGATTTCCGAAGGCGTGCTGATGCCCGGCAACAATGGGATATCGCTGTCCACCCCAGCCTCGAGGATGTCCTGGGTGATCCCCGGGGTCACGACAAACTGAGCGCCGGCGGCCTCGACCGCGGCAAACATGCCGCGATCGAGCACGGTGCCGGCGCCGACACACAGCTCCGGCCGCTGCTCTCGCAGCACCTGGATAGCCTTCAGGCCATACTGCGAGCGCAGGGTTACTTCCAAGGTGCGGATACCACCAGCGGCCAGGGCATCGGCCAGCGGCAGGATGTCTTCCTCACGGGCGATGGTGATCACCGGCAGGATGCGCGCCGCCCCACAGATCGCATCGATCCGGGCGGCTTTCTCGGCCATCGAGAGCAGAGGCTGGGGGCGTTCAAGGGTGGTCATGACAGTGGATCCTTTGCTCATGGGCACCAGTAGATGTCCAAGGGGTCGTGAAGAAAGGCGCGAATCGGCATTTCATTGAGGTCGTTGCCCGCCAGCGCGGCGCGCAGGGTAGCGAGTTTGCCCGGGCCCTGCACGGACAGCGCGATGAACGCGGCGCTGGCCAGCAGGGAACGGGTCAGCGAAAGGCGCTGGTGCGGCACGCTCGGCGCCAGCAACGGCAGGCAGCGGCGCGTGCTGTTCAGGTCCAGGCCTTCGGCCAGATTCGGGCTGCCGGGGAACAGCGAAGCGGTATGACCATCGTCGCCCATGCCCAGTACCAGCACGTCGATGGCCGGCAGATCGGCCAATGCCTGGTCGGCTTGGGCGGCCGCCGCGTCGAGGTTCTCCGCCTGCTGATACAGCCCGACAAAACGAGCCTTGGCAGCGGCCCCCTGGAACAAATGGCGGGCCAGCAAACCGGCATTGCTGTCGGCGTGCTCAACCGGCACCCAGCGCTCGTCGGCCAGGCTGACGGTGACCTTGGACCAGTCCAGGGCCTCGGTCGCCAGCTTCTCCAGGAACGGCACCGGGCTGCGGCCGCCGGACAACACCAGGCAAGCCCGCCCTTTCGCGGCGATGGCTGCGCGCAAGCGCTCGGCCACATCAGCCGCCAATGTTGCCGAAAGTACGCGGGCATCATTCAGCTGATGCGCGTTGACCGATGTCGGCAAATTCAATTCAGATATCCCCATACCACGCCCTCCCATCACGTGTAATCAGTGCGATCGAGCTCATCGGCCCCCAGGACCCAGCCGCATACGGCTTGGGCGCATCGCCGGCGCTTTGCCAGCCCGCGATCAACTGGTCGCACCACTTCCAGGCATATTCGATTTCATCCTTGCGCACGAACAGGTTCTGGTTGCCGCGCATCACCTCGAGCAGCAGGCGTTCGTAGGCATCCGGAATCCGCGCGGTGCGCCAGGTGTCGGAAAAATTCAGTTGCAAGGGGCCGCTGCGCAGTTGCATGCCTTTGTCCAGGCCCTGCTCCTTGGTCATCACGCGTAAAGAGATGCCTTCGCTCGGTTGCAGGCGGATGATCAGTTTGTTGCCGACCTGCAAGCGCTGCTCCGGGGCGAAGATGTAGTGCGGCGTCTCCTTGAAGTGGATGACGATCTGCGACAGCTTCTGCGGCATGCGCTTACCGGTGCGCAGGTAAAACGGTACGCCCGACCAACGCCAGTTACGAATATCGGCACGCAGGGCGACGAAGGTTTCCGTGTCGCTCTGGGCGTTGGCGTTGTCTTCCTCCAGGTAACCCGGCACCGGCTTGCCGTCGCTGTAGCCGGCGATGTACTGGCCGCGCACCACGCGGGTACTCAAGCCCTCGCCAGTGATCGGGGCCAGGGCCTTGAGCACCTTGACCTTCTCGTCGCGGATGCTGTCGGCTGAAAGCTCGCTGGGCGGGTCCATGGCGATCAGGCACAACAGCTGCAGCAGGTGGTTCTGAATCATGTCGCGCAACTGGCCGGCCTTGTCGAAATAGCCCCAACGGCCTTCGATGCCGACCTTCTCGGCCACGGTGATTTCCACGTGGGAGATGGAGTTCTGGTTCCACTGGGTTTCGAACAGGCTGTTGGCGAAGCGCAGGGCGATCAGGTTCTGCACCGTCTCCTTGCCCAGGTAATGGTCGATGCGGTAAACACGGCTTTCCGGGAAGAACCGCGCCACGGCGTCGTTCACCCGGCGCGATGACTCAAGATCGTGCCCGATGGGCTTTTCCAGCACCACCCGGGTGCGCGCGGCATGGCCCGCCTTGTCGAGGTTTTCGCAGATTGCGCCATACACGGCCGCCGCAGTGGCGAAATAGGCAATCAACGGCAGCTCGGCAGGTGCCTGCTCAGCCAGGGCCTGGTAGCCCTCCGGCTGCAGGAAGTCCAGGTGCTGGTAACTCAGACGCCCCAGAAAACGCGCCAGCGCCGCAGGCTCCAGATCAGCCTCCGCCACGTGCTTGCGCAGATGGGCCTCGATGGTATTCAGGTGCTCCTGTACGCTGCCAGGCTCGCGTGCCAGCGCCAGCAGGCGAGTATCGGCGTGCAGCAAATTGGCGCGGTCGAGCTGGTAGAGCGCAGGAAACAGCTTGCGCAATGCCAGGTCGCCCAAGGCGCCAAACAGGGCAAAGGTGCAAGGTTCAACACTGATCGCAGCCATGATGTTGGTTCTTTCCTAAAGTTGGCCTAGGAATACCGCTTTCACATACGGTTTTCAAGAGAAAATGTAGTAAAAACCACAACATTACACACAAGTGTTACAGATAAGTGGTGCGCCACCCGCACCGACAGTACGATAGACGACTGTGCAAAAAGCCTGCTGCTCCGCCAGCCGGCTGTCTTCTCGACCCAAGGACACACCCATGGACCGCGTGCGAAACCTCCTGGAGCAGATCCAGGGACGCCTCGACGAGCTGAACAAGGCCGAACGCAAAGTCGCCGAAGTCATCCTGCTCAACCCGCAACAAGCCACCCGTTTCAGCATTGCCGCACTGGCCCAGGCGGCCAAGGTCAGCGAACCGACCGTCAACCGCTTCTGCCGCTCGTTCGGCGTCAGCGGTTACCCCGAGCTCAAGCTGCAGCTGGCGCAAAGCCTCGCCAGTGGTGCGGCCTATGTCAGCCGCGCGGTCGAGGCCGATGACGATCCTGCAGCCTACACCCAGAAGATCTTTGCCAGTGCAATCGCCTCGCTCGACAGCGCCTGCCAGCAGCTTGACCCGCAGCAGGTCAGCCGCGCCGTGGACATGATGATCCAGGCCCGGCAGATCCACTTCTTCGGCCTGGGCGCGTCCGCCCCGGTAGCCCTGGACGCCCAGCACAAGTTTTTCCGTTTCAACCTCGCCGTCTCGGCCCACGCCGACGTGCTGATGCAGCGCATGCTGGCTTCGGTGGCTCACACTGGCGATCTGTTCGTGATCATCTCCTACACCGGGCGCACCCGCGAACTGGTGGAGGTAGCGCGCCTGGCCCGCGAAAACGGCGCCTCGGTGCTCGGCCTGACCGCCGCCGGCTCCCCCTTGGCCCAAGCGTGCAGCCTCAGCCTGCACATCCCGCTACCGGAAGACACCGACATCTACATGCCGATGACGTCGCGGATCATCCAGCTTACCGTGCTCGACGTACTCGCCACCGGGATGACCCTGCGCCGCGGTGTGGACTTCCAGCCGCACCTGCGCAAGATCAAGGAAAGCCTCAACGCCAGCCGCTACCCGATCGAGGACGACCAACTCAGCTGAGCCGGTGCGCCTGCAGCCGCAAATGGGCGCGCTGCCCCGGCGCCAGGCTCAGGCCTTCACCGCTGCCGCTGGCCGCCTCGACACAGACGAAACCCTGGCACTCGCGCCCGCTCACACCCATCAACGGGCGGTTGCCGGGGTGCCAGACCACGGTATCGTCACTGTCACCCGTATCGATGCACAGTTCTCGCTGCCAGGCCGGGTCCTGCAGCTGTACGCGCGGCGTGCCGGGATAGACCTTCTGGCAGCCGCCCTTGAGCTTCAACGCGCCGTCTTCGCGGCAGGCTTGCCGGCTCAGACGGTCATAGCCTTGGATATCTTCGAGCCCGGACAGCGCTATCTCGGAAACGTCGCTGATACGCCAGTAGGCCAGCAGTGCATGGCTCAACTGGCAGGGTTCGCTGTCCTGGTGCTCGGTACTCAAGCTCAGTTCCATGCGGCTGCCCAGGCGAGCATGCAGGTCGACCTGCCAGTCGCACAAGTCCAGGCGCCACTTCAGGCTCACGCCCTCCTCGTCCTCACGGCTGTCCACCAGCTTCCAGTCCAGCAGGCGCGCCCAACCGTGGGCAGGCCACAGGTCCTCGCTGGGGTGGCGACCATACCACGGCCAACACACCGGCACGCCCCCACGGATCGCCCCCACCTGCGGCCACTGCTCGGCACACCACAACCAGGGCCGCTCACCGGCCGGCTGGAAGTGCAGCAGTTGCGCACCCTGGCGGCTGAACACCGCCTGGCAACGGGGGTGGTCAATGATCAGCACATCGCGCTGCTGGTAACGCTCCCACTCGAATGTCGGCCTGGGCCGCTGTGCGGTAAAGAAGCGATGTAGCGGATGTTCAGGCATGGTTCCAAGCTCTTGTTGTTTGAGATAGCGCTGTCTCGGCCTATCCCCGACAACCACTGCAAGCCAGTGGATGCCGGGAGCCGTTTTTGGATTGGCGTAAATTTACAACAAACAGGCTCAGAATGACGACTGAATCTTCAAACCAGCGACCAGCGCGTTGTCCACCTCGTCCACCCCACCGGGGCTCTTGATGTACTGAAGGTTCGGGCGAACGGTCAGCCAGTTGGTGACGTGGAAGCCGTAATAGAGCTCGGCGTTGTATTCGGTGCGCTGCAGCGGCACGAAGCCCGGGTTGTCGTAGTCATTTATGCCACTCTGGGCATTGAGCTGTTCGGCACGTTTTTTCACGTCATCGTTGACGTGGATGCGGGCGATACCAAAGCCGATATCGTCCTTGGGCCGGGCATCGAAGGCGCCTTTGTAGACCAGCCCTACCTGCTGGTAGTTATCGACCACGTTGGTCGCTTTGTCATGCACGGTGAAGTTGGCGAACAGGCTCAGACCGCGGCTGGCGTCGCCACCATGGGCGGTGACCTGCTGCTGCGCAACCACCCACCAGCCATGCTTGCTGGAGTGTGACTTGAAGCCGGCGCCGCTGATCCCTTGCGGGTTGCCATTGACGTCCTCGTAGACGTCTTCGGCATCAGCCGTGCTGTAGTAGTAGCCCAGGCGGTACTCGCCCGGCAGGCCGTTGACGTGCGGTGACCAGACCGCCTCCACCGGCAGGATCGCGCCCTTGGTGCCGCTGCCGCTGAGCTTGAAGCCGTTGCCGGTTTCCAGGTTGGAAGGGTTCTGCTCGAACGCGCCGACCTGCACGAAGAACTCCGGCGTGATGTTGTACTTGACCCGCAACGCCCACTGGCTGACCGGCCAGTTGTACCAGATGCCGCCGACCCAGTTGCCCACCTGCGATCCACAGAAGGCCAGGTTCTGGAAGTCACAGGGGAAGCTGTTGAAGTCCTCGCCCTCGCCGAACCGGCCAAATTTCACATCCAGGGCACCGTCGAAGTACTTCTGCTTGATCCACATCTGGGTCAGGCGCCAGGTCTGGCCGCGCCCCCATACCTCCTGCACCGAACTGAACTGGCCGGCCCGCGGGTCGCTGATACGGTCATTGGAAAGGTTGCGGCCACTTCGCTCGGTGATCGCCAGTTTGAACTCGGCATCGTGCCAGCCAAAAATCTTCTGCAGGTCCAGGTGCGCGCCGAGGGCGAACTGGTCGCTGTAGCGCGCGGTCTTGTCGTCGTTGTAGCCGCCATTGAGGTTACCAGCGACCTCACCCACATAGTCGAGGGTGAAGTCGTAGCCTTTTTCCAGCAGCTCGGTACGGGTCCCCCCCCAGTCGCCGGTCATCCATTTCGATTCGCTGGAGAAGGCCTCGGCGGCCTGAGCCCCACTGCTCCCAACCATGGCCAGCAGGGCCAGCGAGCCCAAGGTCCTTATGCGATTGCGCTGTTCCATCCCTTTGCGTCCTCTTTTTCTTATTGATGGTGTCGACGATTCAACGGCTCTTGAGGTGAGTCACGTTGTCCTTCACTGAAACGTTGGCAGTATTCAAGTCCAGGCGTTCGCCGCTGGCGGCGTCAAACAGCAGCACCCGAGCCGGGTCGAACTGCAGGTTAAGGCTGTCACCGACCCGGCACGCCACATCCGGCGCCAGGCGGCAGCACACTTTGGTCTGGTTGAGGGTGACGAAGACCAAAAGGTCGGGGCCGGTAGGCTCGGTTACCTGCACCTCGGCGCGAATGCCCGGCAGGCCATTGCCCTCGCCGGTACCCAGGCTGATCTGCTCCGGGCGGATGCCGAGGATGACCTCGCGCCCGTCGAGTTCGTCGACGGCCATGCCCAACGGCAGCTCGCACCGTGCCTGGCCGCTGTCGAGCAGGGCCAGCAGGCGCCCGTCCTGCCTGGCCAGGCGCACCGGAATGAAGTTCATCGGTGGTGAGCCGATGAAGCTGGCGACGAACTGATTGGCCGGGTCGTTGTAGATCTGTTGCGGGGTACCGAACTGCTGAATGATGCCGTCCTTCATCACCGCAACCTTGTCGCCCAAGGTCATGGCCTCGATCTGGTCGTGGGTGACATACACCGTGGTGGTTTTCAGTCGCTGGTGCATCAGTTTCATTTCCGTGCGCATCTCGACGCGCAGCTTGGCGTCGAGGTTGGACAACGGTTCGTCGAACAGGTAGATCTTCGGCCGCCGCGCCAACGCGCGGCCCATCGCCACCCGCTGCTGCTGGCCACCGGACAACTGCGCCGGCTTGCGTGCAAGCAGGTGTTCGATCTGCAACAGCTTGGCCACACGGGCCACTTCCTCGTCGATCGCGGCCTGCGGCATCTTGCGGATCTTCAGGCCGAATTCGATGTTCTCGCGCACGCTCATGGTCGGATACAGCGCGTAGGACTGGAACACCATGGCGATGTCACGATCCTTGGGGCTCATGCCACTGACATCCTGATCATCGATGAGAATCGCGCCGCCGGTGATGTTTTCAAGGCCCGCGATGCAGTTCATCAAGGTCGATTTACCGCAGCCCGAAGGGCCGACCAAAATCAGGAATTCGCCGTCCTTGATCGACAGCTGAATGTCCTTGAGGGTGTCCGGCAGGCCGCTGCCGTAGGTCTTGTTCACATTACGAAGTTCAAGCGTTGCCATGACTTACCCCTTGACCGCGCCGGCTGTAAGCCCGCGAACGAAATACTTGCCTGCCACCACGTAGACCAGCAGGGTTGGCAGGCCGGCGATCATCGCCGCCGCCATGTCGACGTTGTACTCCTTGGCCCCGGTACTGGTATTGACCAGGTTGTTCAACGCCACGGTGATCGGTTGCGAATCGCCGCTGGAGAACACCACGCCGAACAGGAAGTCATTCCAGATCTGGGTGAACTGCCAGATCAGGCAGACCATGATGATGGGTGTCGACATCGGCAGGATGATGCGGCGGAAAATGGTGAAGAACCCGGCACCGTCCAGGCGTGCGGCCTTGACCAGCGCATCGGGAATGCTCACATAGAAGTTGCGGAAGAACAGCGTGGTAAAGGCCAGGCCATAGACCACGTGCACCAGCACCAGCCCGCTGGTGGTGCTGGCCAGGCCCAGCTTGCCGAGGGTGAACGAGGCTGGCAGCAACACGGTCTGGAACGGCAGGAAGCAACCGAACAACAGCAGGCCGAAAAACAACTGGGACCCACGGAAACGCCACATCGACAGCACATATCCGTTGAGTGCACCAATGGCGGTCGAGATCAGCACCGCTGGCACGGTGATCATGATCGAGTTCCAGAAATAGCCGCTGACCGTGCCCCAGGCCTTGACCCAACCGATGCCGCTGACCACGGTCGGCCAGCTCAGCAAGTTGCCGGTACTGATGTCCTCCGGGGTTTTGAAGCTGGTCAGCAGCATCACCACAAGCGGCACCAGGTAAAGCAGCACGGCGATCAGCAACACCGCGTGAATGGCGATGCGGCTGATGCTTGGCAGCGGTTTTTCGATGGGGCTATGCATGGCGTTTGCTCCGCAGCTCCGAGTACAGGTAAGGCACGAGAATCGCCAGGATCGCCCCGAGCATGAGGATGGCGCTGGCCGAGCCCATGCCCATCTGGCCGCGGCTGAAGGTGAACGAGTACATGAACATGGCCGGCAGGTCGGACGAGTAGCCCGGGCCACCGGCAGTCATTGCGGCCACCAGGTCGAAGCTTTTGATCGCAATGTGCGAGAGGATCATCAGCGAACTGAAGAACACCGGGCGCAGGCTCGGCAGCACCACGGTCCAGTAGATGCGTGGCAGGCTCGCACCATCCATCTGTGCAGCACGGATGATCGACTGGTCGACCCCGCGCAGGCCGGCAAGGAACATCGCCATGATGAAACCCGAGGCTTGCCACACGGCGGCGATGACAAGGCAGTACACCACGCGGTCGGGGTCGATCAGCCAGTCCAGGCGGAACCCTTCCCAGCCCCAGTCACGCAACAGCTTGTCCAGGCCCATGCCTGGGTTGAGCAGCCATTTCCAAGCGGTACCGGTGACGATCATCGACAGGGCCATGGGGTACAGGTAGACCGTGCGGATGAAACCTTCGCGGCGGATGCGCTGGTCGAGCAGCACCGCCAGCAGTACGCCGATGGCGAGGCTGATACCGATGAACAGCCCGCCGAACACCAGCAGGTTCTTGCTCGCCACCCACCAGCGATCGTTGTCGAACAGCCTGGCGTATTGCGCAAGGCCCGCCCACTTGTAAGTCGGCAGGAAGGTCGAGGTGGTGAAGGACAGGACGAACGTCCACAGGATGTAGCCGTAAAAGCCCACCAGGACGATGAACATGCTCGGTGCCAGCACCAGCTTGGGTAGCCAGCGCTGCAGCGCATCCAGGGGGGAGGCCCGCAGTTGGGCGGTTGCTGTAGTCATGATGTGATTACCCGGGGCCTGGGCAGCCCCTGTATTGACGGTACTGGCCTCATCGCCGGCAAGCCGGCGCCCACCGGTACGCCACAGTGTTCAAAAGCATCGGAGCAACTGTGGGCGCCGGCTTGGCGGCGATGGGGCCATCAGGTTTTCACTTGGCCGATCTGATCGCCGCAGCCAGCTTCTTCGCTGCAGCTGCAGGGTCTGCCTTGGGGTCGTTGATGTAGTTGGTCACCACATCGAAGAAGGCGCCCTGCACGGCCAGCGTAGTGGCCATGTTGTGCGCCATGCTCGGCTGCAGGCCGCCGGTCTTGGCGTCGGCCATGAAGTCCTTGGCCGACGTCTGGGCGCAGGCGTCGAAGCCGTAGGCGCTCATGTCCGCGAGCATGTCGTTACGAACGGGAATGGAGCCTTTGTTGATGCTGAAGACCTTTTGGAAGTCCTGGCCAAGCACCTTTCTGGCAATGTCCTGCTGGCCAGCGGCCGTGCCTTCGTCGTTCTGCTTGAACACCACCAGCGAGTCGATGTTGTACAGGAAAGCCTTGTCGGTGCCAGGGAACGCTACGCACTGGTAGTCCTTGCCAGCGGTCTTCTTGGCCAGGGTCCATTCGCTCTTGGCCCAGTCACCCATGATCTGCATGCCGGCCTTGCCATTGATGACCTTGGCCGCTTCCAGGTTCCAGTCCTGGCCTTTGCCGTCGGGGTCCATATAGGTGGCGACCTTCTTCAGCTCGGTCAGTGACTTGACCATCTGCGGCCCGGTCAGCGTGGCTTCATCGAGGTCGACCAGCGCTTTCTTGTAACCGTCTGCCCCCATCACCGACAGGACCACACTTTCGAACACCGTGCTGTCCTGCCATGGCTGGCCACCATGGGCGAGCGGGATGAAGCCGGCCGCCTTGAGTTTTTCGGCGGCGGCGTAGAATTCGTCGAGGGTGGTCGGCGCCTTGTCGATGCCGGCCTTCTTGAACACTTCAGGGTTGATCCACAGCCAGTTGATGCGATGGATGTTCACCGGCACGGCCACGTAGTCACCTTCGTACTTGACGGTATCGGCGACTTTCTTGTCGAGCAGCGAGTCCCACTTCTCTTGCTTGGCCACATCCTTGAGCACATCCGGGTCCAGCAGCCCGGTGGAAGCCCATTCCTGGATGTCCGGCCCCTTGATCTGGGCGACACCCGGCGGGTTACCGGCCACCGCGCGACTCTTGAGCACGGTCATGGCCGTGGCCCCACCACCGCCGGCAACAGCCCCATCCTTCCAGGTGAAGCCATCCTTCTCGACCTGGGCCTTGAGCACATCGACCGCCGCTTTTTCCCCACCGGATGTCCACCAGTGCACCACTTCGACACTGCCTTTGGAGTCGGCGGCGAAGGCACTGAGCGGGAACAGGGAGGCGAAGGAAATGGCGGCAGCGAGGCGGAGAGTCGAATTCATCGGAGTACCTTTCTTGTTGTTATGCCGGGCAAGTCGAGCGCTTGCATTGCATGGAGTCTAATCAGAGTGCCCGCTGCGTCAGGTAACGAAGCGATGCGTGAATGTCATCGTTTGGTTACATTGCGCGCCAGTGCGCTGGCCAGGCTGGGAGCCAGGGGCAGCGTTGGCAGCAGTACAGCCTGGTAGGCGTGATAGAGGTCTGGCTTGCCAGCCCAGATCGTCGCCGCTGGCTGATTGTCCGGGCCGAGTTCGTGGTGCCAGCTTCCGGCTGCGCGGTCGATGAAGTGGGTGTCGATGAAGGCCCAGAAGCGCCGGTACCATCGTTCGTACTGTTGCTCGCCGGTTCGCCGCAGCAGCGCTGCGGCGCTGGCGCAGGCTTCGGCATGCACCCAGTGCAGGCGCTCGCGCACCCTGGGCCGATCGTCCCAGCCCAAGGTGTAGACGATGCCCTCGGCACCATCGACGCTCCAGGCATGGGTGCAGGCGTTGGCGAACAAGCCCCGCGCACAGGCCAGCAGCCATGCTGGAACGGGAAGCCCGGCCTGACGACGTGCAGCTTCGAGGTGAAGGGCCAGACGGGACCACTCGAATGCATGGCCTGGCGTTGTGCCGTAAGGGCGGAAGTGGTCTGCAGGATTGTCCTGGTTGTATTCGGGGAGCGGTTGCCAGTGCGCATCGAAATGTTCGATTACCCGGTAGCCACCGGCGCCAGCATGGCCGTGAATGATGCGTTCGACGATACGCAAGGCGCGCTCTAACCAACGCACATCACCGGTCACGTCTGCCAGGGCGAGGAAGGCCTCGGTGGCGTGCATGTTGCTGTTGGCACCGCGGTAGGCTTCGGGCTGCTGCCAGTCGCTGGAAAAGGATTCGCGCATTGCACCCTCCTCTTCGCTCCAGAAGCGCTCTTCGATGACCTGTATCGCCTGCGCCAGCAACCCCTGTGCGCCCGCAGCGCCAGCCACCACGGCAGAGCTGGCGGCAAGCGCGACGAAGGCATGCAGGTAAGCCGCCTTGCCATTGTCGCCCTGCCCGTGCGGCCGGGCGAACCAACCGCCGTACTCGGCGTCGCGCAAAGGCCCGCACAAGGCGTGTACACCGTGCTGCACCAATGCCAGGCAGCCAGGCGCCCCCTGGAGGTGGGCCAGGGCGAAGCTGTGGGTCATGCGTGCGGTGTTCATGGTTTCGGCAACAGCCGTAGGGGGCAGATTGCCGCGGGCGTCGAGATTGCCGAAACCTTCGGGGGCTTGCGAGGCCTTGGCGAAACGGAGCAGCCGCTCGCCCTCGCTTGCGAGCCAGGCGGTATGTTCCGGGGAGTCGATGTAGTCCATGCTCCTGCTGCTTCCCTGTGTGAGGTTTGCAGATTCTAGCCAGCCGTCCTGGCTGGGATGTCACGAAGGCTTGCGGCTATGTCACCGATCGGTGACACACTCTACCGTCACTCAACGCCACGCGGCAGATGGAGGGTCACGCGCAAGCCGCCCTCGCGCAAGTTGAGCAGGCTCACCTCCCCCCCATGGCTGTGGGCAATGTTGCGTGCAATCCCCAAGCCCAAGCCATACCCCTGCTGCTGCCCGGCCAGCCTGAAATGCGGCTCGAACACCTGCTCAAGGCGCTGCTGTGGCACGCCCGGCCCCTGGTCATCCACCTGCAGGACAAAGCCCTGCGCGCTGTCGATGATGCGCAGGTGGGCACGCTCGCCGTATTTGATGGCATTGTCTATCAGGTTGCCGATGCAGCGGCGCAAGGCCAGCGGCTTGCCCGGGTACGGCGCCAGGGCCTGGCCTTCCACGGTGATGCGGCCATCCCCCAGATACGGCTCGGCGAGAATCTCCAGGACCTGGTTGAGATCGACCGGCTCGATGTTCTCGTGGATGTCAGTGTCTTTCACGCATTGCAAAGCGCCTTTGACCAACAGCTCCAGCTCATCGAGATCCTGACTGAACTTGGCCTGCATGCGCTCATCTTCCAACAGTTCCACACGCAGCCGCAGCCGGGTGATAGGCGTGCGCAGGTCGTGGGAAATGGCGCTGAACAACTGACTGCGCTCGGTGAGGTAGCGGCTTATACGCTCACGCATGCTGTTGAACGCTCGCCCGACCTCGACCACCTCGCTGCCACCGCCCTCGGGCACTGGCGCCACATCGGCGCCCAGCGACAGATCCCGCGCGGCCCGCGCCAGGCGTTTGAGTGGCCAGCTCTGCCAGTGCACCAGCAGGCCGATGAACAACAGCAGCAAGGCGGTGGTCAGGACGATGAAGCCGATCTGCTGGCGTGGCAGGCGCTCGGCTTCAAGGCCGGTGTAGGGCTCAGGCAGCAACGAGGCGATGTACAGCCACTCGTCTTCGCCCAGGCGAATCTGCGTGACCAGTACGGGCGGGTTGAGTGGCTCCAGGGTCAGCGAGTAATGCGCCCAGGAACGCGGCAGCTCATCGAGCTTGAGGCCGCTGTTGAAGATGCGCAGATCATCGGGGGCGACGAACTCGACAGAAATTTCCATCTGGGCGCCCA
This sequence comes from Pseudomonas sp. NPDC089743, assembly GCF_044748785.1. Classification (NCBI taxonomy): domain Bacteria; kingdom Pseudomonadati; phylum Pseudomonadota; class Gammaproteobacteria; order Pseudomonadales; family Pseudomonadaceae; genus Pseudomonas; species Pseudomonas sp. NPDC089743. Next base: position 369,890 of record NZ_JBIVGS010000003.1, on the reverse strand, counting down.
GCCGTTCATGCAGTACCTGCTGAAACACTTCGATCACCGCCCGCTTGCGTGGCGTAAGGGGCAATACCGGCATGTCCAGGGGCTTGTCGTTGAGCGACACGAAAAAACGCGTCCCCCCCATGCTGCGCAACTGGTCCAGTACCATCGGCCGGTAGGCCACCGGCAAAGAACGGAAATAACTGACGCTGGCACTCATCGAATGGGCCAGGCTGCCGGCACTGGCGCGCAGGCCTTGCATCTGGCTGGCACGTAGCTGCGTGACCCAGATGACGCTGGACAAGCCCTGCGCCAGCAGCACCACCAGCAAGGTCAACAGCAGCATGCGCCCCAGCAGCGAGCGCGGCAGCAAGCGCCAGCGCCGCTCAGGACGCACAGCAGACATGCGCAGCCAGCAGGTAACCACTGCCGCGTACCGTGCGGATCAGCCGTGGCGGTTTGTCGGTGTCGCGCAGACGCTGGCGCAGGCGGCTGACCGCCATGTCAACGATACGGTCCAGCGGCATCGGCTCACGGCCCCGGGTAGCGTTGCCGATGGTATCGCGGTCGAGGATCTGTTGAGGATGATCGAGAAACAGCTTGAGCAGGGCGAAGTCGGCACCGGAAAGGATCACCTCCTCTCCATCGCGGTGGAACAGCCGGTGGCTGACCGTGTCCAGGCGCCAGTCGTCGAAGGCCAGTACCGCGCTGGCTGGGGCGGCCTGGCCGAATTCCGCACGCCGCAGCAGGGCCTTGATGCGCGCCTGCAGCTCCCGCGGGCTGAACGGCTTGCCCAGGTAATCGTCCGCCCCGAGCTCAAGGCCGATGACCCGGTCGGCCTCGTCGGAACTGGCGGTCAGCATGATGATCGGTACCCGCGACTGGCGCGGGTGCTGGCGCACCCAGCGACACAGGCTGAAGCCGTCCTCGTCGGGCAGCATCACATCGAGAATGACCAGATCGCAGTGAGTGTTTTCCAGAGCGTGGCGAAAACCTTGCCCATCGGCTTGGGCATGCACCTGGAAGCCAGCGCGGCTCAGGTAGGTTTGCAACAGCTCGCGGATTTCCTGATCGTCATCCACCATCAGGATCGATTTACCGGCAGTGCTCAAGGTGTCCCGCCCTCTTGTTGTCGCAGGTCTTTTGCCTGCTTCGGGGGCCGCTTCGCGCCCCAATCGCCGGCAAGCCGGCTCCCACCGATAGCGAGTGCCCCCATTGTTACCGAGTGCTCTCACTGATACCCAGTGCTGTAGCGACCTGCGTGGGAGCCGGCTTGCCGGCGATCGGGCCGCAAAGCGGCCCCCTCTCAATGATCCAGAGCCTGCTGTAATGCCACGCCAGCGCCCAGCAGTCCAGAAAACTCTGCCGTCACCAACCACACCGGCACACCCGCGAAATACCCGCTCATGCAGCCCTTGTCGGCAAAACTTGCAGCAAACCCGCTACGCATGAACAGCTCGGCAAACCGCGGAATCACACCGCCGACAATATAAACCCCACCGCGCGCGCCAAGGGTCAGAACATTGTTACCTGCCACGCGCCCGAGGAAGCGGCAGAACTGTTCGACGACCGCCAGAGCCCGAGGCTCACCACTCAGGGCGGCATCGGTGATTTCGGCTGGTGTCTTGTGCCGGACCGTATCACCGTCCAGCGCACAGATGGCCTGGTACAAACGCAGCAGGCCGCCACCGCTGAGCACGGTTTCAGCGCTGACATGGCCAATCTGCCCGTGAATCTGCTGATGGATCGCCGCTTCGCGGGCATTGCCTACCGGCAGGTCGACGTGCCCGCCCTCACCGGGCAACGCCAGCCAATGCTGCTCACCCAGGCGCAGCAGGCTGCCGACGCCAAGGCCGGTGCCCGGCCCGATCACCAGTGCAGGTCGCGCCGGGTCGGCCTTGCCAGGGCACACCTGGCGCACCTCGTGCGCTTGCAGCCGGGTCATGCCCAGGGCCATCGCCGTGAAGTCGTTGATCAGCAGCAGCTGATCAACCTGCAAAGTCTTGCAGAACGCACTGCGGCTCAGCCGCCAATGATTGTTGGTAAAGCGAAACTCATCACCGTCGACCGGCCCGGCCACCGCCAGGCACACCGCCGACAACCCGCCACGGGCGATGCCTTGGCTGTGCAGGTAAGCTTCGATGGCTTGCTCCGGGCTGGTGTAGTCAGCCGTGGCGAAAACTTTCACCTGGTGCAGCTGGTTGTCACGCCACAACGCAAAACGGGCATTGGTGCCACCGATGTCGCCAACCAGCAGGTCCTTCATTTGAGGTTCTCCAGGGCCGAGGTAAAGGCGCTGGCGCCCTGCTCGGCCGAGCTGAACGCCATGCGCATGAAGCCGAACAGCTCGCGCCCGCAGCCCAGGTCGTTGCCCTGGGGCGGCGGGGGCAGGTCGCGGCTGGCCAGTTCCTCGGCCGACACCTTGAGCTGCAGCGTGCCTTCGACACCATCTACCCGCACGATATCACCATCGCGCACCCGTGCCAGCGGCCCACCATCGAAGGCTTCAGGGCAGACATGGATAGCGGCCGGGATCTTGCCCGATGCACCCGACATGCGCCCATCGGTGACCAGTGCGACTTTATAGCCGCGGTCCTGCAGCACACCGAGGAACGGCGTCAGCTTGTGCAGCTCCGGCATGCCGTTGCAACGCGGCCCCTGGAAGCGCACCACAGCCACGAAGTCGCACTCCAGTTCGCCGGCCTTGAACGCGTCAGCCAGCGACTGTTGGTCCTGGAACACCCGTGCCGGGGCCTCGACGACCTGATGCTCGGGGGCCACCGCAGACACCTTCATCACGCCGCGCCCAAGGTTGCCTTCCATCACCCGCAGCCCGCCTTCGGCCGAGAACGGCCGCGCCACTGGCCGCAGGATGCTCTCGTCCAGGCTCTGCTGCGGGCCCTCGCGCCAGACCAGCTTGCCGTTGTCGAGGAACGGTTCCTGCGTGTAGCGGCGCAACCCACGGCCGGCGACGGTGTTGACGTCTTCGTGCAGCAAGCCGGCATCGAGCAGCTCGCGGATCAGGAACGACATGCCGCCGGCAGCCTGGAAGTGATTGATGTCGGCCTTGCCGTTGGGGTAGACGTGGGACAGGGTCGGCACCACCTCGGACAGGTCGGCCATGTCCTGCCAGGTGAGCTGGATACCTGCCGCCTGGGCGATCGCCGGCATGTGCAGGGTGTGGTTGGTAGACCCGCCGGTGGCATGCAGGGCCACGATGGAGTTGACCAGCGATTTTTCATCGACGATCTCGCCCAAGGGCATGAAGCTGCCACTGGCCTTGGTCATGCGCGTCACTTGCTGCGCGGCCTCGGCGGTCAGCGCGTCGCGAAGTGGCGTGTACGGGTTGACGAAGGAGGCGCCCGGCAGGTGCAGCCCCATCACCTCCATCACCAACTGGTTGGTGTTGGCGGTGCCGTAGAAGGTGCACGTGCCCGGGCTGTGGTAGGACTTCATCTCCGACTCCAGCAGCTCCTCGCGGCTGGCCTTGCCCTCGGCATAGCGCTGCCGCACATCGGCCTTCTGCTTGTTGGAGATGCCGGAAACCATTGGCCCACCCGGCACGAAAATGGTCGGCAGATGGCCGAAGCGCAGCGCGCCCATCATCAAGCCGGGAACAATCTTGTCGCAAATGCCCAGCATCAGCGCAGCGTCGAACATGTTGTGCGACAGTGCCACTGCAGTGGACATGGCGATCACCTCACGGCTGGCGATGGCCAGTTCCATGCCTGGCTCACCCTGGGTCACGCCGTCGCACATGGCCGGCACACCACCGGCGAACTGGCCGACGGAGCCAACCTCGCGCAGGGCCTTCTTGATCTGTTCGGGGAAATGCACGTACGGCTGGTGCGCTGAGAGCATGTCGTTGTAGGCCGAGACGATGGCCACGTTGGCGGCATTCATCAGGCGCAGGCTCTGCTTGTCGTCGGCGCCACACCCGGCCACGCCATGGGCGAAGTTGGCGCACTGCAGGCTGGCCCGCATGGGTCCGTCACTGGCCGCGCCGCGAATCAGCTGCAGGTAGCGTTCACGGGTGGCACGGCTGCGTTCGGTCAGCCGTTGGGTGACCTCAAGGATGCGCGGGTGCATGTACTGGACTCCAGGCTAGCGGTAAGGGCGGTTTACCAGGCATTTCCCCTCCAAACGATTGCGGCCTAGGCTCCTGTGTAAGAGACCCTGCGCATCGAGACGGCGGCATGCCCGACCACTCGTTGTATATTTAAACAAAATACTGCCAGTAAAAAGGCTTGTTTTCTATCGCTCAGTGAATAATCTTGTAATTCCAACAACAAAACCGTTTCAGTGAAGCTGCTTCGTGCCAAAGGTTTCACTCGAACTGCCAGAGGTACTGCCATGACACTACGTATCGCCATAAACGGATTCGGCCGCATCGGTCGCAATGTCCTGCGCGCACTGTATACCCAAGGCTACCGCCACGACCTGCAGGTCGTCGCCATCAACGACCTGGGCGACAGCAACATGAACGCCCACCTGCTCAAGTACGACAGCGTACACGGTACATTCGATGCGTCGGTGCAAGCCGATCACGAGAGCCTGACGGTCAATGGTGACCGTATCGCGGTAAGCGCCATCCGTAATCCGGCCGAGCTGCCCTGGAAGGCGGAGGCGATCGACGTGGTGTTCGAGTGCACCGGGCTCTTCACCGACCGCGCCAAGGCCGCAGCGCACCTGGCAGCGGGGGCTGGCAAGGTGATCGTCTCGGCACCGGCCAAGGGCGCCGACGCCACCGTGGTGTACGGCGTCAACCACGACATCCTGCGTGCCTCGCACCAGGTCATTTCCAACGCCTCCTGCACCACCAACTGCCTGGCGCCGATCGCCCAGGTACTGGACCGCGAGTTCGGCATCGAGCAGGGGCTGATGACCACCATCCATGCCTACACCAACGACCAGGTGCTGACCGACGTCTACCACAGCGACCCGTACCGGGCGCGCTCGGCCACCCAATCGATGATCCCGAGCAAGACCGGCGCCGCCGAAGCCGTGGGCCTGGTCTTGCCAGAGCTGGCCGGCAAGCTCACCGGCATGGCGGTACGGGTACCGGTGATCAACGTGTCGCTGGTCGACCTCACCGTCAACCTCAAGCGCGAGGCCACGGCCGAGCAGGTCAACCAGCTGTTCCTCGAAGCCAGCCGGCACTCCAAGGTGCTCGGCTACAATGCCCTGCCGCTGGTCTCCTGCGATTTCAATCACAACCCCTTGTCGTCGATCTTCGATGCCAACCATACCCGCGCCAACGGCAGGATGCTCAAGGTGCTGGCCTGGTATGACAACGAGTGGGGCTTCTCCAACCGCATGCTGGATAACTGCCTGGCGTTGTGCAGCGCCCGCTGAGCACGCCCGTTGCGCCAGGAACGACGTTGGGGCTGCTCAGCAGCCCTTTCGCGCCTTCACGCCGCGCCCTCAGACAATCTTTACCTTTTCCTAACAATTCCAGGCTTGACCTCCAGGCAAGATGATAAGCATTATCATTAACCTTTCGTCGGCCAGGTCCCCCTGTGAGTCAGTCCCGGTTCAATTCTGTCTTCCTCGTTCAGCGCCTCCCCCTACTGCGAACCTTGCAACGCATGGTGGGCAACCCCAGCACCGCCGAGGACCTGCTTCAGGAAACCTACCTGCGGGTGTCACGCGCCCTGGGGGAGCGGCCCATCGAACACCTTGAGCCTTTCGTGTTCCAGACCGCGCGCAACCTGGCCCTGGACCATCTGCGCGCACGCCGGGTGCAGGCGCGCATGCTGGTGGACGATGTGCCCGAAGAAATCCTCCACAACGTCGCCGCGCCGCTGAGCAGCAGCGAAGATGCCGCACACGCCGAGCAGCTGCTCAAGCACCTGAGCGTCAGCCTCAACCAGTTGAGTGAACGTCAGCAGCGTATTTTCATCCTCAGCCGCCTGCACGGTGCCAGCTACCTGGAAATTGCCGAGCAACTGAATGTCTCGGCCAGCACGGTCCAGAAGGAACTGAAGCTGATCATGGCAATCTGCATGGGTGTGGCCGAACGTTTGAAGTGAGGCGACCGCTGGCCACCCTACTTCGGCGAAGCGCTTGCCACGCCCCGCCTAAGCCTTGATCATTCGGGAAAATCATTTCAAGGATTCACCGTGACCGACAGCTGCGCCCCTCGCCCGCCCACCAACGGGCCCAATGCCCGTGCCCGAGCGATGGACGAAGCGCTGGACTGGCTGGTACGTCTGCAATGCGCCACAGAAGCCGACACCCTGGCCTTCGAGCAGTGGCTCAGTGCTGCGCCGGAAAACGCCGAAGCCTACGTCGAAGCCGAAGCCCTGTGGAACGGTTCCCCCCTGCGTCAGGCTGCCATGAAGATGGACCAGGGCCGGCGACGCTCGGTAGGCGGGCGCCTGCGCGCCCACTGGAAACCCCTGGCCACTGCCGCAGTGCTGCTGGTCGGCCTGTTCACCGTCGGCAACCTGCCGATGCGCCTGCAAGCTGATCATCTGACCGTGGTGGGCGAGCGTCAGCGCCTGCAACTCGATGACGGCGCCAAGGTGCTGCTCAATACCGACTCGGCCTTCGCCAGCGATCTGCGCGACGGCCGTCAGGTGGCCCAGCTGCTACAAGGCGAGGCGTATTTCCAGGTACCCGGTGGCAGCCAACCCCCCCTGGAAGTTCAGGCCGGCCCGCTACGGGCACAGGTGCGCGACACGGATTTTGCCGTGCGCTACCTCGATGGCGAAGCACAGGTCCGGGTACAGCGCGGCGATGTCGACCTGCAGGCCGCCAGCGACCAGCGGATCCGCCTGAGCGCCGGCGACAGTATCAGCGTCGGCCCGAAAGGCTTCGGCCAGCGCCAGCGCCCGGACATGCACAAGGACCTCGCCTGGGTCGATGGGCGCCTGGTGTTCGAAAACTGCCCACTTAGCCAGGTGCTGGCCGAGGTGCGGCGCTATTACCCTGGCTGGATCATCAACCGCAACGCCCACCTGGGCGATATCGCGGTCACCGGCAACTACCGCCTCGACCAGCCGCTGGAGACCTTGCGCGCGCTGGCCCATATCACCTCGGCACAGCTGCACGAATACCCCGCCGTGGTCATCCTCAACTGACCTGAACATTATTTTTACGCGATCGCCCTGGCCCGCCCGTCTCGTTATAGCCAATGCAACTGATTCTTGTTTGAAAACAGGAACGGTAATCACCTATAACAGTTCGCGCGTCAGGGAGCGCTTTCGATGTCCACAGGTCCAACTCGCCCGTCCCACCTTCCCCGCCGTACCGGCCAACTGTCCCTGCTGACCCTGGCCCTGCTCGCCAGTGGCGCCTGCGGCCTGCCGGCGCTGGCCGCGGACCCTGCGCAGGCAACAACCCCGCGCATGGGCGGCTACCGCTTCAGCATCGCCCAGCAGCCCCTGGTCGAGGCCGTCAATGCCTTCAGCCAGGTGACCGGCTGGCAGGTGGGCTTCAGCGCCGAACTGGCCGAGGGTGTGGATTCGCCAGGCGTCCGCGGCTCGCTGCCTCCGGAAGCAGCGCTGAAACAACTGCTGCAAGGTACCGGCCTGGGCTATCGCAAGATCAGCAACGGTAATGTGGTGCTGGAGCGTCAGGCGGGCAACGCCATTGCCCTGCAGCAAATGACCGTCAGCGCGACCCGCAGCGCTCAGGATGTCAGCCAGGTACCCAGCACCGTGAGCGTGCAGACCCGCGAACAGCTGGACCGGCAGAACGTCAATGACATCCAGGAACTGGTGCGCTACGAGCCTGGCGTGTCGGTCGGCGGCGTGGGCCAGCGCAGCGGCCTGAACGGCTACAACATCCGCGGTATCGACGGCGAGCGCATCCTCACCCAGATCGACGGTGTGTCGATCCCCGACAGCTTCTTCTACGGCCCCTACGCCCAGACGCAGCGCAACTACGTCGACCCTGAAATCGTCAAGCGCGTGGAGATCCTGCGCGGCCCGGCCTCGGTGCTGTATGGCAGCAACGCCATCGGTGGCGCGGTGAGCTACTTCACCCTCGACCCGGACGACATCATCAAGCCCGGCAGGGACGTGGGCGCGCGCCTGAAGACCGGCTACAGCTCGGCCGACGATAGTTGGCTGACCTCTGCCACCGTGGCCGGCCGCCAGGGCGACTTCGACGGCCTGCTGCATGTGAGCCAGCGCAATGGCCACGAAACCGAATCGTATGGCGAACACGGCGGCACCGGGCTGTCACGCACCGAAGCCAACCCGGAAGATGTGCGCACCACCAACGTGCTGGCCAAGCTGGGCTGGAACTATGCCGACGACGCACGCTTTGGCTTGACCTATGAGCGCTACAAGGACGACCGCGACCAGAACATCCTCAGCGCCGTGGGAGGGCCGTTCATTCCAGGCTTTGGTGCCATGAACGCCTACCGCACGCGCCAGGGCAACGACACCGTCACCCGCGAGCGCTTCGGCATCAACCACGAGTTCGGCCTCGACAGCCTGGTCGCCGACCACGTGAAATGGAGCCTGAACTACCAGATCGCCAAGACCGACCAGCGTACCGATGAGCTGTATGTCGCGTCGGGGCGGCAGGTGCTGCGCGACCGCCAGACCACCTACAAGGACCGCCAATGGGTGTTCGATGCCCAGCTGGACAAAGCTTTCAGCATCGGCCAGACCGATCACCTGCTGACCTACGGCACCACCATAAAGCATGAAGAAGTGACCGGCTCACGCAGCGGCTCCGGCACCTGTGTGGCCATTGGCGGTACCTGCACCGCCATCGGCCAGGACAGCTCGCGCGACGGCCAGGCCCTGGTCAGCGATTTCCCGGACCCGACCATCAACACCTACAGCCTGTTCGTGCAGGATGAGATCCGCTGGAACAACTGGACCTTCCTGCCCGGTGCCCGCTACGACTACACGCGCATGGAGCCGAAATTCACCGACGAATTCCTGCGGGGCATCCAAGGCTCCGGAGCCGCCCCTGGCAGCCTCGATGATTCGGACAAGAAGTGGCACCGCTTGTCGCCCAAGTTCGGCCTGACCTACGCCTTCAACGAAAACTACACCTGGTACGGCCAATACGCCGAAGGCTTCCGCACACCGACTGCCAAGTCGATGTACGGCCGCTTCGAGAACCCGACACTGGGCTACAGCGTGCAGGGCAACCCCGGGCTTGAGCCGGAGAAGAGCAAGAGCTACGAGACCGGCCTGCGCGGCAATTTCGACGCCGGTAACTTCAGCGCTGCGGTGTTCTACAACAAGTACCGCGACTTCATCGACGAAGACGCCGTGCAGTCGGCCAACCTGGAAACCACCTTCCAGGCCAACAACATCAAGCACGCCACCATCAAGGGCGCAGAGGTCAAAGGCCGCCTCAACCTCGACCATTTCGGTGCTCCGGAGGGGCTCTACACCCAAGGCTCGATCGCCTACGCCCACGGCCGCAACGACGACAACGGCCAGCCGCTGAACAGCGTCAACCCACTGACCGGCGTGTTCGGCCTGGGGTATGAGCAGCCCAATTACGGTGGTCTGTTGAGCTGGACCCTGGTCAAGCGCAAGACCCGCGTCGACGACACTACGTTCTTCGCCCCGGACGGACAGAGCTCGCAGTTCCGTACCCCTGGCTACGGCGTGCTGGACCTGAGCGGTTTCTACAAGGTGACCGACGACGTAACGGTCAACGCTGGGCTGTACAACCTGACCGACAAGAAATACTGGCAGTGGGACTCGGTGCGCGGCTACGACGGCCAGGGTGAGGCGGGCGTGACCCAGCCGGCCAACCTCGACCGCCTGACCATGCCAGGGCGCAACTTCGCCATCAATGTGGTGTGGGATATCTGACTAAGCTGATCGGTACTGGCCCTATCGCCGGCAAGCCCCCACAGCTACGCCACTGAACCTGAGGGCAGTGGCTACCCTGTGGGGGCTGGCTTGCCGGCGACAGGGCCGTTACTGACAACACGAAAAACCAGTTTTTTTACTCTCCCCACGCCGCTGTTTCGTCTTGTCCCTAGACGCCACCCATTCCCAAGGAAACACCATGACCGACCGCCCAGCCCTGCGCTCGCAACGTCTCAACCAGGTCACCCACGCACCGCACACCGAGCTCGATGCGCTGGTCAAATCGCATGCGCCGTTCGACAGCCGCGAGAGTTTCGCCCGCTTCGTCGTCGCCCAGTACCTGTTCCAATCCGAACTGCAGGCCCTGTACAACGACCCGAAACTGATCGCCATCGTGCCTGACCTGGCCCAGCGCTGCCGCGCCGAACAAGCCCGCCTGGACCTGGCAGACCTCAACACCGAAGTACCGGCTGCAGTACCCGGCGCCTTGCGCGACCCAAGCCTGGCAGAGGCGTTGGGCTGGATCTTCGTCTCCGAAGGCTCCAAACTGGGCGCCGCATTTCTGATCAAACGGGCCGTGGCCCTGGGGCTGTCCGACAGCTTTGGCGCCCGCCACCTGGGCGAACCGGCCGGAGGCCGCGCCGAAGGCTGGAAGCAGTTCACCCGAACCCTCGATGGCCTGGCGCTGTCTGCCGAAGACGACGCTGCAGCCGAGCGCGGCGCTGTGGCCGCCTTCGAGCGCTTCACCGAACTGCTCAAACATGCCTACGCCGCCGACAGCGCGCTGGCCTGATATGCTCTACCCGGCCGCCCTTCCGGTGGCCGGACCGTTTTCTGCAGTGAGACCATGACCCGACCTGCCCGCTCGAAACTTTCGCGCCTGCTCTATGGCATCCTGGCTTACGTGAGCCTGGGTATCGGCCTGGTCGCCATCGTCATTCCTGGCCTGCCGACCACCGAGTTCATCCTCCTGGCTGCCTGGGCAGCGACACGCAGCTCGCCGCGCCTGTCGGCATGGCTGGAGAACCACAGGCTGTTCGGCCCCATCCTGTTCAACTGGCGCAATGGCAAGGTCATCCAACGCCGGGCGAAGGTCAGCGCAACCCTCAGCATGCTGCTGTGCGCTGGCCTGATGCTGGCGTTCCTCGACCATCACTGGCCGGTGTTTCTGGCCATCGCCGGCATGGCCCTGGGCAACCTGTGGATCTGGTCACGGCCAGAGCAGGCATGCCCGCCTGCCTCACAGGCTCAGTAGCCCTGAATACAGCGCATAAGCGGCCAGGGCCGCGCCAATCAGCACCGCGGCAAAGATCACCTTCTCCCACGTGGTGAACAGCACCTGGCCTTGCTCACGCTTGGCCCGGGCGAACAGGATCACCCCTGGCGCGTACAGCAATGCCGAGAGCAGCAGGTACTTGAGCCCGCCGGCATACAGCAGCCACACCGCATACAACAGTGCCACCAACGCCACCAACAGGTCCTTGCGGCGCAGCGCCTCCTGCCCGGCATAACTGTCCCCGCGCAGCGCCAACAGCACCGCATAGGCAGCCGACCACAGGTACGGCACCAGGATCATCGACGACGCCAGGTAGATCAGGCTGGTGTAGGTACCCGCCGAAACCAGGGTGATCAGCAAGAACCCCTGGATCATGCAGTTGGTCAGCCACAGGGCATTGGCCGGCACATGGTTGGCATTTTCCTTGGCCAAAAAGCGCGGCATGGTCTTGTCCCGGGCCGTGGCGAAGAGGATTTCTGCACACAGCAGCGCCCAGGAGAGCAAGGCGCCGAGCAGCGAAACTGCCAGGCCGATGCTGATCAGCAACGCGCCCCATGGCCCGACGATGTGCTCAAGCACCGAGGCCAGTGAGGGGTTCTGCAAGCCGGCCAGTTCCGGCTGGGTCATCACCCCCAGCGACAGCACGTTGACCAGCACCAGCAGCGCCAGTACCCCGAGAAAACCGATCACCGTGGCCTTGCCCACATCCGTCCGGCGCAGCGCCCGCCCCGAATAGACGCTGGCGCCTTCGATGCCGATGAACACGAATACGGTGACCAGCATCATGTTGCGCACCTGGTCCAGCACATTGCCGAACTGCGGGTTGCTCACGCCCCAGATATCCCGAGTGAAGATGTCGGCGCGGAAGGCGAAGGCGGCAATGACGATGAAGATCAGCAGCGGCACCACCTTGGCCACGGTGGTCACCTGGTTGATGAACGCCGCCTCCTTGATGCCACGCAGCACCAGAAAGTGCACCGACCACAGCAGCAACGAGGCACAGCCGATGGCAATGGGCGTATTGCCCTCACCGAACACCGGAAAATAGAAGCCAAGGGTACTGAACAGCAGCACGAAGTACCCCACGTTGCCCAGCCAGGCGCTGATCCAGTACCCCCACGCTGACGAAAAGCCCATGTAATCGCCAAACCCTGCCTTGGCATAGGCATACACTCCTGAATCCAGCTCAGGCTTGCAGTTGGCCAACGTCTGGAACACGAAGGCCAGCGCCAGCATGCCCACCGCCGTGATACCCCAACCAATCAGCACGGCACCGACATCCGCGCGCGCGGCCATGTTCTGTGGCAATGAAAAGATGCCGCCGCCGATCATCGAACCGACCACCAGTGCTATCAACGCGCCTAAGCGCAGTTTCTGTCCTGGTTCGCTCATGCGATTCCCCGCCTGTCGTTCGTGTTGTCATACCGCTGAAACAGCTTTATCAGTATATGAATAAGGCTGCTTATAATAGACAAAGCCATTAAAGCTATAGCACTCATAACTCTTTTGTCTATACCAGCTATCCCAGATAAACGCTTGTCCGACGTGCAACTTTAATCCCTCGATCACCCCTGGCATTTGTTGAGAAAAGTTTGCGAAAACTGCAAAAGCGACTAGCGTCAGAGTTCGCAGGCTGAACACGGCGTTTGTTTTGGTTGTGCATGGAGGTGCCAGGGTACAGGGCCTGCAACAGGGCTGTCGGCACGCTCCAGGAGTCAAGTGAAGGAAATTTCCTACTTCACAACGCCATGAACTGATCCATGTCAGATCATGGCCACGGCGACGGTTTTAATCTGTCGTCAACGTTCTCCTGGTATGGAGTTGTTAAATGTCTGATTCTTCCGGAAAACTTAAACTTGGCGCACTCGTTGCACTCGTCGTCGGTTCGATGATTGGTGGCGGTATATTCTCGTTGCCGCAAAACATGGCCGCGAGCGCAGGGGTTGGCGCCGTACTGATCGGCTGGGCAATCACCGCAGTGGGCATGCTGACCCTGGCCTTCGTGTTCCAGACCCTGGCCAATCGCAAGCCTGATCTGGACGGCGGGGTATACGCCTACGCCAAGGCCGGCTTCGGTGACTACATGGGCTTCTCCTCGGCCTGGGGCTACTGGATCAGTGCCTGGCTGGGCAACGTCGGTTACTTCGTGCTGCTGTTCAGCACCCTAGGCTACTTCTTCCCCATCTTCGGCGAAGGCAACACCCCGGCCGCCATCATCGGCGCATCGGTGCTGCTGTGGGCAGTGCACTTCCTGGTCCTGCGCGGCATCAAGGAAGCGGCGTTCATCAACCTGGTCACCACCGTTGCCAAGGTGGTGCCGCTGGTGCTGTTCGCGCTGATCTGCCTGTTCGCCTTCCGGCTCGACATCTTCACCGCTGACATCTGGGCCACCGGTACGCCGGAACTGGGCAGCGTGATGAACCAGGTGCGCAACATGATGCTGGTCACCGTCTGGGTGTTCATCGGCATCGAGGGTGCGAGCATTTTCTCCTCGCGAGCGGAAAAACGCGCCGACGTCGGCAAGGCCACGGTCATCGGCTTCATCACCGTGTTGCTGTTCTTGGTGCTGGTCAACGTGTTGTCGCTGGGTGTGATGACTCAACCGGAACTGGCCAAACTGCAAAACCCGTCGATGGCGGCCGTGCTGGAGCACGTGGTTGGCCATTGGGGCGCGGTGCTGATCAGCGTCGGCCTGATCATCTCGCTGCTCGGCGCACTGCTGTCGTGGGTGCTGCTGTGCGCCGAGATCATGTTCGCCGCAGCCAAAGACCACACCATGCCGGAGTTCCTGCGCCGCGAAAATGCCAACCAGGTGCCGGCCAACGCCCTGTGGCTGACCAATGCCATGGTGCAGATCTTCCTGGTGATCACACTGTTCTCCGCCAGCACTTACCTGTCACTGATCTACCTCGCCACCTCGATGATTCTGGTGCCCTACCTGTGGTCGGCAGCCTATGGCTTCTTGCTGGCCATGCGCGGTGAAACCTACGAGCAGGCCGCCAGCGAACGCAATAAAGACCTGCTCATCGGCGCCATCGCACTGATCTACGCCATCTGGCTGTTGTATGCAGGCGGCATGAAGTACCTGCTGCTCTCGGCCTTGCTGTATGCCCCTGGGGTCATCCTGTTCGCCAAGGCCAAGCGTGAAATTGGCCAACCGATCTTCACCAACGTGGAAAAACTGATCTTCGCGGCTGTGGTCATCGGCGCCCTGGTGGCGGCCTATGGCCTGTATGACGGCTTCCTGACCCTGTGACCCACGTCATCGCTCAATTGGAGGAAAGAACCATGTCCGCTGAAAAACAGAAGTACGGTGTGCACTCCGAAGCCGGCAAACTGCGCAAGGTAATGGTGTGCGCCCCAGGGCTTGCGCACAAGCGCCTGACCCCGAGCAATTGCGACGAACTGCTGTTCGATGATGTGATCTGGGTCGACCAGGCCAAACGCGACCATTTCGACTTCGTCACCAAGATGCGCGAGCGCGGCGTGGATGTGCTGGAGATGCACAACCTGCTGACCGATATCGTGCAGAACAAAGACGCGCTGAAGTGGATCCTTGACCGCAAGATCACCCCTGACACCGTAGGTGTGGGGCTGACCAACGAAGTGCGCAGCTGGCTCGAAGGCCTGGAGCCGCGCCACCTCGCCGAGTTTCTGATCGGCGGTGTGGCCGGCCAGGACCTGCCGCAGAGCGAGGGCGCCGACGTGGTCAAGATGTACAACGACTACCTGGGCCACTCCAGCTTCATTCTGCCGCCGTTGCCGAACACCCAGTTCACCCGCGACACCACCTGCTGGATCTACGGCGGGGTTACGCTGAACCCGATGTACTGGCCGGCACGACGCCAGGAAACGCTGCTGACGACCGCCATCTACAAATTCCACCCGCAGTTCACCGGTGCCGACTTCCAGGTCTGGTACGGCGACCCGGACAAAGAACACGGCAACGCCACCCTTGAAGGCGGTGACGTGATGCCGATCGGCAAAGGCATCGTGCTGATCGGCATGGGCGAGCGCACTTCACGCCAGGCCATCGGGCAGCTGGCGCAGAACCTGTTCGCCAAGGGCGCAGTGGAGAAGGTCATCGTTGCCGGCCTGCCGAAATCCCGCGCGGCGATGCACCTGGACACCGTCTTCAGCTTCTGCGACCGCGACCTGGTGACAATCTTCCCCGAGGTGGTGAAAGAAATCGTGCCGTTCATCATCCGGCCGGACGAAAGCAAGCCCTACGGCATGGACGTACGCCGCGAGAACAAGTCGTTCATCGAAGTGGTGGGCGAGCAACTGGGGGTCAAGCTGCGCGTGGTCGAGACCGGCGGCAACAGCTTCGCCGCCGAGCGCGAACAGTGGGATGACGGCAACAACGTGGTGGCGATGGAGCCTGGCGTGGTCATCGGCTACGACCGCAACACCTACACCAACACCCTGCTGCGCAAGGCTGGCATCGAGGTCATCACCATCAGTGCCGGCGAGCTTGGCCGGGGCCGTGGCGGCGGCCACTGCATGACCTGCCCGATCGTGCGTGACCCCATCGATTACTAACGACCATTTTCCCGGCTGCCCCCACAAGGCGGTGGCCGGGCCGATTACCGAACTCAAGGAGAATCACCATGGCGTTCAACATTCACAACCGCAACCTGCTCAGCCTGGAACACCACACCACCCGCGAGCTGAAGTACCTGCTGGACCTGTCCCGCGACCTCAAGCGTGCCAAGTACACCGGGACCGAGCAGCAGCATCTCAAGGGCAACAACATCGCCCTGATCTTCGAGAAAACCTCGACCCGCACCCGCTGCGCCTTCGAAGTGGCCGCTTATGACCAGGGTGCCAACGTCACCTACATCGATCCCAACTCTTCGCAGATCGGCCACAAAGAAAGCATGAAGGACACCGCCCGGGTACTGGGGCGCATGTACGATGCCATCGAGTATCGCGGCTTCAAGCAGGAAATCGTCGAAGAGCTGGCCAAGTTCGCTGGGGTGCCGGTGTTCAATGGCCTGACCGACGAGTACCACCCGACCCAGATGATCGCCGACGTGCTGACCATGCGTGAGCACAGCGACAAGCCGCTGCACGACATCAGCTATGCCTACCTGGGCGACGCCCGCAACAACATGGGCAACTCGCTGCTGCTGATCGGCGCCAAGCTCGGTATGGACGTGCGTATCGCTGCGCCAAAAGCACTGTGGCCGCATGACGACCTGGTCGAGCGCTGCAAGAAATACGCGGAGGAAAGCGGTGCACGCATCACCCTGACCGAGGACCCGAAAGCCGCGGTCAAAGGTGTGGACTTCGTGCACACCGACGTCTGGGTGTCGATGGGTGAGCCGATCGAAGCCTGGGGCGAGCGCATCAAGCAGCTCAAACCCTATCAGGTGAACACGGAACTGATGAAATCCACCGGCAATCCGCGGACCAAGTTCATGCACTGCCTGCCGGCCTTCCACAATTCCGAAACCAAGGTCGGCAAGCAGATCGCCGAACAGTACCCGGACCTGGCCAATGGCATCGAAGTGACCGACGACGTGTTCGAGTCGCCCGCCTGCATCGCTTTCGAACAGGCGGAAAACCGCATGCACACGATCAAGGCGATCCTGGTGTCGACCCTGGCTGATCTTTAAACGCTGAATAGCTGCAAGCCTCAAGCTCCAAGTTACAAGAACAGCGGCACATGACTGCAGCCCGCCTCATCTTGAGCTTGTAGCTTGGCGCTTGAAGCTGCCCACACAAGGACATTCCCATGCGTATCGTTGTTGCATTGGGCGGCAACGCCCTGCTGCGTCGCGGCGAGCCCATGACCGCTGACAACCAGCGCGCCAATATCCGCACCGCCACGGAGCAAATCGCCAAGATTCACCCCGGCAACGAGCTGGTCATCGCCCACGGTAACGGCCCCCAGGTTGGCTTGCTGTCATTGCAGGCCCTGTCGTACAAACCTGATGAAGCCTACCCGCTGGACGTGCTTGGCGCCGAAACCGAAGGCATGATCGGCTACATGATCGAACAGGAGCTGGGTAACCTGCTGGCGTTCGAAGTGCCGTTCGCCACCCTGCTGACCCAGGTCGAGGTCGATGCCAACGATCCGGCCTTCAAGGACCCTACCAAGTTCATCGGCCCGGTCTACAGCAAGGAAGAAGCCGAACGCCTGGCCAAGGAAAAAGGCTGGGTGGTCAAGGCCGACGGCGACAAGTACCGCCGCGTGGTGGCCAGCCCCAAACCCAAGCGCATCTTCGAGATCCGCCCGATCAAGTGGCTGCTGGAAAAAAACAGCATCGTGATCTGCGCCGGCGGTGGCGGCATCCCCACCATGTACGATGAAAACCGCAAGCTCAAAGGCATCGAAGCGGTCATCGACAAGGACCTGTGCTCGGCGCTGCTGGCCGAGCAATTGGAAGCCGACCTGCTGATAATCGCCACTGACGTCGATGCGGCTTACACCGACTGGGGCAAGCCCACGCAAAAAGCCATTGCCCAGGCCCACCCCGACGAACTCGAACGCCTGGGCTTTGCCGCCGGCTCCATGGGGCCGAAGGTGCAGGCCGCCAGCGATTTTGCCCGCGCCACCGGCAAGGTCGCGGTGATCAGCTCGCTGGAGAATATCGAGGATATCGTCAAGGGCACCGCCGGCACCCGTGTTTCAACCGCCAAGCCAGGCATCAGCTACCGTTGACTGCAGTAGGCGGGCGCAGGCCGCCCGCCATTTTCGACCCTTCGGAGGATTCCGCCATGGCCCAGTTCGAACCTGGTCACGTGCATATCGAGCGCGTTGCGCTGAATAACAATGACCACAGCTACGACCTCAAGATCGAGTACGAAGCGACCCAGGATCCCAAGGAAGGCCGAGGTGTGCAGTTTCGCCTGCATGGAAGCATCGAGGGCAAACCGGTGGATGAAACGTTCTTCCTGGCCAAAGACCAGGTCTTGCCGAGCTTTTTGATGGTGCTCAGCCGCAAGGCGCAGAATCACCTCACACCACCCAAGAAATTTGAAACACTCAGTTCACCGCACAAGATCTACGACCAGATGTTCGAGGACATCCGCGCCAAACTGGATGTGAAGTCCGGCGATCCGATCAAGCCTGAACATTTAGAGTGAAGCCAATCGCCGGCAAGCCGGCCCCCCCAGGCACCCCGCCGAGCCTCAGGCAAGCGGGGTATCTGTGAGAGCCGGCGTGCCGGCGATTGGGTTCGACCCTGATCCCAAGGCATACTACCGCCCTCCCCGGCCATGACCCCCGCCTCCCCATGCGCATCCACGTCAGCTTCATCGACCGCGTCGGCATCACCCAGGAAGTCCTCGCCCTGCTCGGTGCCCGCAACCTCAACCTGGACGCCGTGGAGATGGTCCCACCGAATGTCTACATCGACGCCCCAACCCTGAGCCCAGCCGTGCTCGAAGAGCTGCACGACGCGCTGTTCGAGGTACATGGCGTGCAGTCGGTAGACGTGGTCGACATCCTCCCCGGCCAGCGCCGCCACCTGCAGCTCGATGCCCTGCTGGCCGCCATGAGTGACCCGGTATTGGCCGTCGACAGCGCAGGCCTGGTGCTGCTGGCCAACCCCGCGTTGATCGCCCTGTGCGGGCGTGAGTCAGCGGGGCGGTCTGTTGGCGAGCTGTTCGGTGACCCCGGCCTGCTGCAGGCCCTGCTGGACAACAACTTCCATCTGCCGATGCGCGAGATGCAGCTTAACGGCCAGAGCCTGCTGCTGGACGCTACGCCCATCACCAACGCCGGCGGCCTGTTGACCCTGTACCCGCCCAACCGTATGGGCGAACGCCTGTCGGCCCTGCACCACGACCATGCAGAGGGCTTTGATGGGTTGCTCGGCGAGTCCCCGGCGATCCGCACCCTCAAGGCCCGCGCCCTGCGCGTAGCGGCCCTGGATGCGCCCCTGCTGGTCAATGGTGAGACCGGCACCGGCAAGGAGCTGGTGGCCCGTGCCTGCCATGCCATCAGCAGCCGCCAAGCGGCGCCTTTCCTGGCCCTCAACTGCGCTGCGCTGCCCGAAAGCCTGGCCGAGAGCGAGCTGTTTGGCTATGCCCCCGGCGCCTTCACCGGCGCCCAACGGGGTGGCAAGCCCGGGCTGATGGAGCTGGCCAACCAGGGCACGGTGTTTCTCGACGAGATTGGCGAGATGTCGCCGTACCTGCAGGCCAAACTGCTGCGGTTTCTCAGCGATGGCAGCTTCCGCCGCGTGGGCGGCGACCGCGAGGTAAAGGTCGATGTGCGCATCATCAGCGCCACCCACCGCGACCTGGAACGCATGGTTGCCGAGGGCACGTTCCGCGAAGACCTGTTCTACCGCCTCAACGTGCTCAACCTGCAGGTGCCGCCACTGCGTGACCGCGGCCAGGACATCCTCATGCTCGCGCACTACTTCATGCAGCAGGCCTGCACGCAGATCCAGCGCCCCGCCTGCCGCCTGACCCCAGCTGCCCACTCGGCGATGCTGGCCAACCCTTGGCCGGGCAACGTGCGCCAGTTGCAGAACGTGATATTCCGCGCGGCGGCCATCTGTGAAAGCAACCTGGTGGATATCGGCGACCTCGACATTGCCGGTACCTCGGTAGCGCGTGGGCAGGATGGTGAGGTGGGCAGCCTTGAGCAGGCAGTGGGTGATTTCGAGCGTGAACTGCTGCAGCGGTTGTATGCCAGTTATCCCTCGACCCGGCAGTTGGCGGGAAGACTGCAGACTTCGCATACGGCCATCGCCCAGCGGTTGCGCAAATACGGAATTCGTAGCAAAAGTTGAGTATTCACGCCATCAACCTGACAAAACCCTTATTTGATGGCAGATACATAACTCAGGTGGTATTGCGAACGCTAGCAACACCACCTGAATTGCTAAGTCTAAGTCATTCGCTAGACTGCTGTTCAGCCTTAAAACCCGGCAGGCCCTGCGCAGCCCTCCACTCCTTAACGACGCGCACAACTTCCTCAGGAGAGTCCTTCAACCCATGCTTGGTTGGATAATACATGAGGTCAGTTCCAAGCGGGTGTCCCGACAATCGCTTGAACTCCAGTATCGCTTTAGTATGTGCGCGCTCAGTAGGATAAAGCTCTGAATTGGCAGTATATATTCCCAACACAAAACTCAAGAATTCAGCTTCAGTATAGTCAGATATTTCCTTCACCACGCTCACCCTTTCCTGTGAATATTTATATGAAATTTCGGAGACAAGATAACGATATTATCCACATCGTAAACAGCACCCCCTTCCACAATCTTTATTTTATGATGAATTTCGTACTTAATTCTACCCCCCACTTGCTCAGATGCGGAAGCGAGGGGGGCCAAGCCTTTACGCATCATGTACAAGGCAGCCTCATCAAACTGATCAGAGTAGGAACTATCTGCAATTACTTTCCAGAGCTGTCTTCGGAACGCATCAAAACTACTAAAGCTTTTCCCTCGTAACTGATCGGCAATCGAAGTCGGTATAGCGGCCCCATTCTCACTGTCTTCAACCAGCAGCGGGCCTTTGTGCAATACTCCGTTACCCGACACAACCCCCGGTTTATTCCGCGAGCTTTTGAACATCACATAAAGCGGCGGCAATCCCGAATCGGCGGGGAAAATGATGACGTAGTCATCGAACCCAAAATCTGGCAGCTCAGGGTAAATGTCGAGCCGGCCCTCAAGTGGCTCGAGCGTCGGTCCAACCAGTGCCGCTCCAGATGGAGGAGTCGCTGGTAAGGTTGTCGAGCTGTCCTGCGGCTCGACTGCGGGCGTCCATGTCAGTGTTCTGGACGGTATGTCACCGGTGGTGACGGTGTACTGACCGCTTGGGGCGTCATACGCTGCCGCCAGTACCGGCACTGTGGAAGGAATGACGGCCCCCCCGGTGCGGGCGGCGAACAGCTCGATAGACCCGACTTGCTCGCGCTTGTCGCCCATCCGCACTGGAAGATCGACCGTGCCAAGCTCAAGGGCGGCAGCTTGAGATGCAGGATTCAATTCAACCGTCAGGTCGGTCAGCGGCGAGGTCAGGACATAGTTGTCTGGTAACTCCCCATTCCCCAGTTTGGGGGCGTAGAGCAGTGCGAAGGTACCCACGAGGAAAGGCCCAGCCACAGCTTCGATCGAAGCGACACTCAACGATGCGACGGCTGAGCGAATGGCCGTACCCAGTGCTACACCAGCCTCTAGCACTGGAGCCGCTGCCGTAGCCATGACGATGGCTGGCTTTGCCGCTACCTCAGATAGCAGCGCTTTATAAGTGTTGGCTTGGCGCACGGCTTGCTCTGCCAACGCCCTCTCAGCCGCCTCTTGGGCTTTGACATGCGCTTCAGCTTCGGCACGGGCCTCTGCCTGGGCACGAGCCGCAGCTTCTGCCTCCGCCTGGGCACGAGCCGCAGCTTCTGCCTCTGCCTGGGCACGGGCCGCAGCTTCTGCCTCCGCCTGGGCACGAGCCGCAGCTTCTGCCTCTGCCTGGGCACGGGCTGCAGCTTCTGCCTCCGCCTGGGCTCGAGCCGCAGCTTCTGCCTCTAGCTGCGCTTGCACAAGCGCTTGTGCTTCAGCATTGGCGATAGCCTGGTGCAATGTCGCTATCTGCGCCTGAAGTATCTGTATCTCAGCTTCATCCAGCTGAGCTGAGTAAGCGGCGTGATAAGCACTCTTCAATGCTTGTATCAACGCAGGGCGCCTCATCCGCATCTGTACGGTCAGGCGATATGTGGCAATTGCATATTCAACTGGGCTTTTGCCAAACGGGGTCGAACCAAAATAACTGTCTGCAGCTGCACGATGCCTGTCTAAGTCCTGTGTTCTTCGTAGAATGAGCAAGTTTCGTACATTGACGTTCTGCCTCAGCATATCAATATGAGATTGTGGCTCGCCTTCCACACTCTGGCGAAGTGCTTGAACATCCAAATCAATGCGCTGCGACGCAGTTGCCAATTTAGTCACATACTCATTTTTCGCTTCATCATCTGCCGCCTTCATCGCATAGGGTGCTTGATTGAAGAGTGCCATCTGTCTTCTTGCATCTTTACTGCCAGAATTCATGCGCCTTACCCACTCACCATGGGGATTATTACCCAACGGTGGCAGCGGCCCAGAATAACCAGGAGGAATTGTGAACTTACCCTCAGGTGGTTTCCCCTCTACAAAACTGTGGGGTAGCTGAATTTGCCTGCGTTTTCTAGACATCCGTGTTTCCTCAACAAAAATGCGTCTAACCGTTCAGCTGCTTGAGCATTTGGCACATTTGGCAACTTGCAAGATTTCAACCGCGCACCAGCCCCACAGCAGCCTGCGGATGATCTTCAGGAAAAACGAGGCAAAGTCGCAGAAGGCAAAGCTCCCAGTGCAAAGAAAGACAGATTCAATTCGCGATAGCCAGTAGTGATCAGTGGAAGTAGAGGATTCCCACAAGAACGATCCAACATACTTTCTATTGCCCAAGCTGTTAAAGTTTGTTTTAGGGGGTATGGGCTGCGAGGTGCTCCCCGGCATGCAGCCATGTGAGACCGAGCGCCGCGCCGGCGGCGCTCGGTTTATGCAGCCTCCGCAGAATCCAAAGGCTGCCAGCGCAGTGGGTGATTTCGAGCGAGAGCTGCTGCAGCGCCTGGATGCCAGTTACCCCTCAACCCGGCAGTTGGCTGGGCGCTTGCAGACATCGCACACCGCGATTGCCCAACGCTTGCGCAAGTACGGTATTCCCGGCAAAAGCTGACACTCGCCGTCATTTCAACAAGGTGAAATCGCAACGTTGTTCAGAATTTTCCTAGCCGTAGCGTGCTGACATTGCCCCTAAACTCGCCCCCCAGGCGACCCCCTGCAGTGTTCGCCACTAATAGAGCAAAGAGTAACCTGAATGCTTGCACTCGATTTCTACGGCACACTGGTGGCCGCTTCCCTAGTGCTTCTACTAGGGCGTGGCCTTGTTACACGCGTTGGTTTCTTGCGTACCTACAACATTCCCGAACCGGTCGCCGGAGGTTTGGTGGTTGCTCTACTGCTATTGAGCCTACGTGCATTGGACCTGCACGTGAAGTTTGATACTTCATTGCAAACACCCTTGATGCTGGCGTTTTTTGCGACCATCGGTTTAAGTGCCGACATTGCCAGCCTGAAAAAAGGCGGCCGCATTGTCGGTATATTCCTCCTTGCGGTGACAGGGCTGCTGCTGGCGCAGAATGCGATGGGCATTGCCCTGGCAAAAGCGTTGGGGCTCGATCCCTTGATGGGTTTGCTGTCCGGGTCGATTTCCTTGTCGGGCGGCCACGGCACAGGCGCTGCGTGGGGTGCCACCTTCAGTGAAAAATACGGCCTGGCCTCTGCCAGTGAACTGGCACTGGCCGCAGCCACTTTTGGCCTGGTGCTGGGCGGCCTGATTGGCGGGCCGGTCGCACGGCTGCTCATCAAGCGCGTGCAAACTCCCGGTTTGGGACAGGAAATGCCGCGTACTCCCAAGGGCTTTGAACAGCCCAACAAAGAACATCTGATCACGCCCTACACAATGATCGAAACGCTTGCGCTGATCGCAGTCAGCCTGATGGGAGGCTCCTTGCTGAACAGCATGCTCCACGGTACAGCGTTCGAGTTGCCGACATTCGTTTGCGTATTGTTCGTGGGGGTCCTGCTGCGCAATGGGCTTTCATTGCTGGGTATGTATCAGGTCTTCGAGCGTGAAGTTTCAGTACTTGGGAATGTCAGCTTGTCGCTGTTCCTGGCCATTGCGCTGATGTCGCTAAAATTGTGGGACCTGGCTGCGCTGGCTCTGCCGTTCTTCGTTCTGCTGGCAGCGCAAACATTGGTGATGGCGCTGTTCGCGATCTTCGTGACGTTCAGAATCATGGGCAGCAACTACGATGCAGCGGTGCTGGCAGCAGGGCACTGTGGTTTCGGGCTTGGCGCCACACCTACTGCGATTGCCAACATGCAGGCTATAACGCAGCGCTTCGGTCCGTCGCAGATCGCTTTCCTGGTGGTACCGATGGTTGGGGCGTTCTTTATCGATATCATCAATGTAATCGTGATCAAGCTGTACTTGGCGCTGCCTTTCTTCGTCGCCCTTTGACGGCTGGTCTTTGGGCCAAGGGCCCTGTCGCGACGCATCTCGCACAGGGCCGTACTGAAAACGATACATCGTATCGAATTCAATACAAACCCATTCCAGTCATCTTGGACAAGGGTTTGATCCTCCGAACCTTTTCGTCCTCGCTTGCGCTGTAGCGTTTTCATTCCAA
This sequence comes from Pseudomonas sp. NPDC089743, assembly GCF_044748785.1. Taxonomy (NCBI): domain Bacteria; kingdom Pseudomonadati; phylum Pseudomonadota; class Gammaproteobacteria; order Pseudomonadales; family Pseudomonadaceae; genus Pseudomonas; species Pseudomonas sp. NPDC089743. The sequence goes on along the minus strand of NZ_JBIVGS010000003.1, from coordinate 345,646 downwards.
ATTATTGATCGCATGTTTAGCGGAATATTTTATCTAATTGATTTTTAACGTTTTTTTGTTAATGGCCGCATTTTTGCTTATGAAACCTCAACCCAAGAGCGCGAACCCACCGCGCCCAACGCCCTGCTTCCCGAGGATTCCCCATGAGCGAGTTGCGTTTCACTGAAGATCACGAATGGCTGCGCGTCGAAGCCGACGGTAGCGTCACCGTAGGCATCACCGCCTACGCCCAGAACGCCCTCGGCGATGTGGTCTACGTGCAACTGCCGGAGCTGCAGCACTACGACAAAGGCGCCGAAGCCTCCACCGTCGAGTCGGTCAAGGCCGCCAGCGGCGTCTACATGCCCCTGAGCGGTGAAGTGGTCGCCGTCAACGATGGGCTCAACGACAGCCCGGAGCTGGTCAACGAAGATCCGCTGGGCGAAGGCTGGTTCTTCCGCTTCAAGCCTGCCGACATGAGCGAAGTCGGAGCCCTGCTCGACCAGGACGCCTACGACCGCCTGATCAAAGCCAACGACGACGCCTGAGGAGCCCGACCATGACCATCAACCTCGGCACCGCCAACGAATTCATCGCCCGCCACATCGGCCCGCGCGCCGCAGACGAGCAGGCCATGCTGGCCACCTTGGGTTTCGACTCGCTGGAGGCGATGACCGCCGCAGTCATCCCCGACACCATCAAGGGCACCAGTGTACTGGGCGCCGAAGACGGCCAGAGCGAGGCCGATGCCCTCGCCGCGCTGAAAGCTATCGCCGGTAAAAACCAGCTGTTCAAGAACTATATCGGGCAGGGCTACTACAACACCCACACCCCGGCGCCGATCCTGCGCAACCTGCTGGAAAACCCGGCCTGGTACACCGCTTACACGCCTTACCAGCCAGAAATCTCCCAAGGCCGCCTGGAAGCCTTGCTCAATTTCCAGACCCTGGTCAGCGACCTGACCGGCCTGCCGATCGCCAACGCCTCATTGCTCGACGAAGCGACCGCCGCCGCCGAAGCCATGACCTTCTGCAAGCGCCTGTCGAAGAACAAGGCCAGCCATGCCTTCTTCGCGTCCGTGCACTGCCACCCGCAGACCCTCGACGTGCTGCGCACCCGTGCCGAGCCGCTGGGTATCGAGATCGTGGTGGGCGACGAGCGTGAGCTGGGCGATGTCAGCGCCTTCTTCGGCGCTTTGCTGCAGTACCCGGCCAGCAACGGCGAAGTATTCGATTACCGTGAAGTCGTCGAGCGCTTCCACGCCGCCAATGCCCTGGTCGCCGTGGCCGCCGACCTGCTGGCGCTGACCCTGCTGACCCCACCAGGCGAGTTCGAAGCGGACGTGGCCATCGGCAGCGCCCAGCGCTTTGGCGTACCCCTGGGCTTTGGCGGCCCGCACGCGGCTTACTTCGCCACCCGCGACGCCTTCAAGCGTGACATGCCGGGCCGCCTGGTCGGTGTGTCGATCGACCGATTCGGCAAGACCGCCCTGCGTTTGGCCATGCAAACCCGCGAGCAGCATATCCGCCGCGAGAAGGCCACCAGCAACATCTGCACCGCCCAGGTGCTGCTGGCCAACATTGCCAGCATGTTCGCCGTGTACCACGGCCCGGCGGGCCTCAAGCGCATCGCCGAACGCACCCACGCGCTGACCGCGATCCTCGCTGCCGGCCTGAAAACCCTCGGCGTGCAAGTGGTCGGCGAGACCGCCTTCGACACCCTGACCCTGGACACCGGCAGCGCTACCGCAAGCCTGCACGACAAGGCACGCGCCCAGCGCATCAACCTGCGCCAGATCGACGCCGCGCACCTGGGCTTGTCGCTCGACGAGACCAGCACCCAGGCTGACGTCGAGGCACTGTGGCAGCTGTTCGGTGGCCAGCAGGCCCAACCGGACTTCGCCGCCCTGGCCGCCAGTACCGGCTCGCGTCTGCCTGCCGCCCTGCTGCGCCAGTCGGCCATCCTCGAACACCCGGTGTTCAACCGCTACCACAGCGAAACCGAGCTGATGCGCTACCTGCGCCGCCTGGCCGACAAGGACCTGGCGCTGGACCGCAGCATGATCCCGCTGGGCTCGTGCACCATGAAGCTCAACGCCGCCAGTGAAATGATCCCGGTGACCTGGGCCGAGTTCGGTAACCTGCACCCGTTCGCCCCGGCCGAGCAAAGCCAGGGTTACCTGCAGATGACCACCGAACTGGAAGCCATGCTCTGCGCCGCCACCGGCTATGACGCCGTATCGCTGCAACCCAATGCCGGGTCGCAGGGTGAATATGCGGGCCTGCTGGCCATCCGTGCCTACCACCGCAGCCGCGGCGAAAGCCATCGCGACATCTGCCTGATCCCGTCCTCGGCTCATGGCACCAACCCGGCAACCGCACACATGGCCGGTATGCGCGTCGTGGTCACCGCGTGTGACGCGCGTGGCAACGTCGATGTCGAGGACCTGCGCGCCAAGGCGATCGAGCACCGTGAGCGCCTTGCCGCGATCATGATCACCTACCCGTCGACCCACGGCGTGTTCGAAGAAGCGATCGGCGAGATCTGCGCGATCATTCACGACAACGGCGGCCAGGTGTACATCGACGGCGCCAACATGAACGCCATGGTGGGCCTGTGCGCACCGGGCAAGTTCGGCGGCGACGTCTCGCACCTGAACCTGCACAAGACCTTCTGCATTCCGCACGGCGGTGGTGGCCCAGGCGTCGGCCCGATCGGCGTCAAGTCGCACCTGGCGCCGTTCATGCCCGGCCACGCGCAACTGGACAACCGTGACGGCGCGGTATGCGCCGCACCGTTCGGCAGCGCCAGCATTCTGCCGATCACCTGGATGTACATCCGCATGATGGGCGGTGCCGGCCTCAAGCGTGCCTCGCAGATGGCGATCCTCAATGCCAACTACATCGCCCGCCGCCTGGAAGAGCACTATCCTGTTCTGTACACCGGCGGCAATGGCCTGGTCGCCCACGAGTGCATCCTCGACCTGCGCCCGCTCAAGGACACCAGCGGCATCAGCGTCGACGACGTGGCCAAGCGCCTGATCGACTTCGGCTTCCATGCCCCGACCATGTCCTTCCCGGTGGCCGGCACGCTGATGATCGAGCCGACCGAAAGCGAGGCCAAGGAAGAACTGGACCGCTTCTGCGATGCGATGATCCAGATCCGCGAAGAGATTCGCGCGGTGGAGAACGGTAGCCTGGACAAGGATGACAACCCGCTGAAGAACGCGCCGCACACCGCTGCCGAGCTGGCTGGCGAGTGGGCCCACGGTTACAGCCGCGAACAGGCGGTGTACCCGCTGCCAAGCCTGGTGGAAGGCAAGTACTGGCCGCCTGTGGGCCGGGTCGACAATGTGTTCGGCGACCGCAACCTGGTGTGCGCCTGCCCGTCGATCGAGAGCTACCAGGACGCCTGACCGCGTGGGGCCGCTGCGCGGCCCATCGCCGGCAAGCCGGCTCCCACAGGTTACGCGGCAGGTTTCAACACCTGTGGCAGCTGGCGTGCCAGCGATGGGCTGCGCAGCAACACCTGTGGCAGCTGGCTTGCCGGCGATGGGCTGCGCAGCAGCCCCAATGGGATAACCGGATACCTCTGGAGCAAGCACCATGTCACTGAGCGTCTTCGACCTGTTCAAGATCGGCATCGGCCCCTCCAGCTCACACACGGTCGGCCCGATGCGCGCTGCCGCGCGGTTCGCCGAAGGCTTGCGCCGCGACGGCCTGCTGGCCAGCACCGCCAGCGTCAAGGCCGAACTGTATGGCTCGCTGGGGGCCACGGGCAAAGGCCATGGCAGCGACAAGGCGGTATTGCTTGGCCTGGAAGGCCAGCACCCCGATACCGTCGACACCGAAGCCATTCCCGCCCGCCTGCAGGCAATCCGTGAAAGCGGCCACCTGCGCCTGCTCGGTGAACACAGCATCGCCTTCGTCGAGAAGCAGCACCTGGCGCTGATCCGCAAGCCTTTGGCCTACCACCCCAACGGCATGATCTTTCGCGCCTTCGACGCTGCCGGCCTGCAAATCCGCAGCCGGGAGTACTACTCGGTAGGCGGCGGTTTCGTGGTCGATGAAGAGGCCGCCGGGCTGGACCGTATCGTCGAAGACAGCACCGTCCTCGCCTACCCGTTCAAGACCGCCAAGCAACTGCTCGGGCATTGCACCGCCCATCACCTCTCGGTGAGCCAGGTGATGCTGGCCAACGAGGCGGCGTGGCGCCCCGAGGCCGAAACCCGTGCAGGTCTGCTGCGGATCTGGCAGGTGATGCAGGATTGCGTCGCCGCCGGCTACCGGCACGAGGGCATCCTGCCGGGCGGGCTCAAGGTCAAACGCCGGGCACCAGCACTGTACCGCCAACTCAGCCAGCACCCGGAAGCCAACCTTCGCGATGCGTTGTCGGTACTTGACTGGGTCAACCTCTATGCCTTGGCGGTCAACGAGGAAAACGCCTATGGCGGGCGCGTGGTCACTGCCCCGACCAACGGTGCAGCGGGCATCGTACCGGCGGTACTGCACTACTACATGCGCTTCGTCCCCGGCGCCAGTGAAGACGGCGTGGTGCGTTTTCTACTGACTGCCGCGGCCATCGGCATCCTGTACAAGGAAAACGCCTCGATCTCCGGGGCCGAGGTCGGCTGCCAGGGCGAAGTCGGCGTGGCCTGCTCGATGGCAGCCGGCGCCTTGTGCGAGGTGATGGGCGGTAGCGTGCAACAGGTGGAAAACGCCGCCGAGATCGGAATGGAGCACAACCTGGGCCTGACCTGCGACCCGATCGGTGGGCTGGTACAGGTGCCCTGTATCGAGCGCAACGCCATGGGCTCGGTCAAGGCCATCAATGCGGTGCGCATGGCCCTGCGTGGCGACGGGCAGCACTACGTGTCGCTCGACAAGGTCATCCGTACCATGCGCCAGACCGGCGCCGACATGAAAAGCAAATACAAGGAGACCGCCCGCGGCGGTCTGGCCGTCAACATCATCGAATGTTGACCCGACAACAAAACCCAAGGAGTCATCGATGTCCGAAACACTGCACAAGACCCCGCTGCACGCCCTGCACCTGGAACTGGGCGCGCGCATGGTGCCATTCGCCGGCTTCGACATGCCGGTGCAGTACCCGCTGGGCGTGCTCAAGGAGCACCTGCACACCCGTGAGCAGGCCGGGCTGTTCGATGTCTCGCACATGGGCCAGATCATGCTGCGCGGCAAGGATGCCGCCCAGGCCCTGGAAAGCCTGGTGCCAGTGGATATCATCGACCTGCCGGTGGGCATGCAGCGCTATGCGATGTTCACCAACGAGCAAGGTGGCATCCTCGACGACCTGATGGTTGCCAACCTGGGCGACGACACGCTGTTCCTGGTGGTCAATGCCGCCTGCAAGGCGCAGGACCTGGCCCACCTGCAGCAGCATATCGGTGACCGTTGCCAGATTCAGCCACTGTTCGAGGAGCGTGCCCTGCTCGCCCTGCAAGGCCCGGCCGCAGTCACCGTGCTCGCGCGCCTGGCCCCGGAAGTGGCCGGCATGACCTTCATGCAGGTACGCCCCGTCACCCTGCTGGGCGAAGATTGCTACGTCAGCCGCTCAGGCTACACCGGCGAAGACGGGTATGAGATTTCGGTGCCGGCCAAGGCCGCCGAAGCCCTGGCCCGCCACCTGCTGGCCGATCCGCAGGTGCAGCCGATCGGCTTGGGCGCGCGCGACTCTCTGCGCCTGGAAGCTGGCCTGTGCTTGTATGGCCACGACATGGATACCACCACCACGCCGGTCGAGGCCAGCCTGCTCTGGGCCATGTCCAAGGTTCGCCGTGCCGAAGGGGCGCGTGCCGGCGGCTTCCCCGGCGCCGAGGTGATCTTTGCCCAGCAGCAAGCAGGCGTGGCCCGCAAGCGTGTGGGCCTGCTGCCACAGGAACGTACACCGGTGCGTGAAGGCGCAGAGATTGTCGATGCCGCTGACAAGCCTGTGGGCAACGTCAGCAGTGGCGGCTTCGGCCCGACACTTGGCGCGCCGGTGGCCATGGGTTATGTCGATATCGAACATGGCGCGCTGGACACGCCACTGTTTGCCTTGGTGCGCGGCAAGAAGGTTGCCCTGAAAGTCAGCAAAACGCCTTTTGTGGCGCAACGTTACTATCGCGGTTGAACGCGGTACATGAGGTTTGCGGGCAGGTCGACTTATTCGTTTTCGAACCTGCTCCATAACTTATGAACATGGCGCCAGGCCAGGCGTCATGCCGTTTGCGACGAATTTTCCAGTTATCGAAAAAAGCCCGATTTTCCAGCTGAGCAAGGGCTTGTTTTTTTCTTGGGAGTTGGCGTAGAGTCAATGCACTGTGTTTGCATGGGTCGCAACAGTTCGTGACCTGGGCCAGTAGCCGCAATCTGCTACAACCCGTTCGACGTGACTTACTTTCCTGCAACCCAGCCCAGTACTCTTTCACTTTCGATAACGTGAAAGTAACTGTCATTCAAATTTAAGCTTCATAGGAAATAAGACAATGGCTGAGCGTCAGAACGGTACCGTCAAGTGGTTCAATGACGAGAAAGGTTACGGCTTCATCACCCCAGAAAGCGGTGCTGATCTGTTCGTGCACTTCCGTGCCATCGAGGGCAACGGCTTCAAGAGCCTGAAAGAAGGCCAGAAGGTCACCTTCGAAGCAGTTCAGGGCCAAAAAGGCCTGCAGGCTGACAAGGTTCAAGTCCTCGGCTAAGCCGGTCGCGACTTCGAAGAAAGCCCCTGCCCTGTGCAGGGGCTTTTTTTTGCCCGTAGAATGACGGCTTCATCCTTCGGAGCTGTCCTGCATGCCCAAGCCTCTGCTTTCACCCCAAGGTGATTTCCCGCCGGTCGGCCTGGGCCGGCGCCTGGCGGCGATGTTTTACGATTTCCTGCTGTGTACGGCCCTGCTGATCGTCACCGCAGGGGCTTACAAGATGATCCAGATGGCGATCATCGGCGAGGCGCGCATGCGCGAACTGACCGAGGCTGGTGCCCTGGACGGCGACCCGCTGCTGTCGACGATCCTGCTGTTTGCGCTGTTCGGTTTCTTTGCCAAGTTCTGGACCCACGGCGGGCAGACTCTGGGCATGCAGGTATGGGGCGTGCGCGTGCAAAACCCTGATGGCAGCGCAATCAGCCTGTGGCAGGCGCTGCTGCGCTTTATCGTGTCGATCGCCTCATGGCTGTGCCTGGGGCTGGGGTTTCTCTGGTCGCTGATCGACAAGCGAAAGCGGGGCTGGCATGACATTTACTCGCAAACAGAGTTGGTGCGGGTGCCAAAACAGACGAAATGACAGCCAAGCAATTAAGGGACCGCTTTGCGGCCCATCGCCGGCAAGCCGGCTCCCACCGGTACAGCGCAGCCCTCACGAGATGCGCGGTATTTGTGGGAGCCGGCTTGCCGGCGATGGGCTGCATAGCAGCCCTGCTAACGCTACCTGACCGGCATCAACCTCAAGGTCGGCTTTCTCACCTCACCAGGCCATCATCCCGCCCGGCGCAGTAACCATACGCCGGCCAGCGCACACACACCGGCCGGGATCACCACCGCCAACAGCGGCGGGAAGCCGAACACCTGGCTCGAAGGGCCAAGCAGGTCGCCGGCAATGCGGAACACGAAACCCACCAGTACGCCAGTGAACACGCGTTGGCCGAGGGTCACCGAACGCAGCGGCCCGAAGATGAACGAAATCGCCATCAACACCAACGCCGCAGTCACCGCCGGCTGCAGCACCTTGGTCCAGAACGCCAGCCAGTAACGGGCATTGTTCAGGCCTTGCTCGGACAGGTAGTGGATGTAATCCCAAAGCCCGGTGATCGACAGCGACTCCGGAGCCAACACCACGGTATTGAGCAATTGTGGGGTCACTGAGACATCCCAGCGTTCTTCCGGGCTCTTCACCACTTCAGTGTGATCGCCACGGAAGTAGGTGGTACTGACATCGCTGAGTATCCAATGATCGGTCTCGTAACGTGCCCGGCGCGCGAAACTCGAGGTGACGATCTTGCGCGCTTCGTCGAAGCGGTAGCGGGTCACGCCCAGCAGCAGGCCATTGGGCTGCACCGAGTTGATATGCACGAACTCATCACCCTGACGGTGCCACATACCGCGCTTGGAGCTCTGCGCCTCACCGCCGCCCTGGGCCAGGGAACGGTCGGCCTGGGCCTTGTTCTCGCTGATCGGCGCCACGTACTCACCAATCAGCAGGCCGACCAGCATCAGCACCAGCATGGGCTTCATCACCGCCCATACGATACGCCCGATGGAAACCCCGGCGGCACGCATGATGGTCAGTTCACTGCTGCTGGCCAGGCTGCCCAGGCCGATCAGGCAGCCGATCAATGCCGCCATCGGCAACATGTCATACAGCCGGCGGGGCGCCGTGAGCAGTGTGAACCAGCCCGCGTCCATGACGGTATAGGTATCGCTCAGGTCGCTCATCTCATCGATGAATGCGAACAACGAAGCCAGGCCCAGGATGATGCCCAGCACAGCCAGGATGGCCAGCAACACGCTCTGGCCGATGTAGCGGTCGAGCTTAACCATGCGCCACCTCCGCACGACGGGCGGCACGCTTGAGGCGCAGCGGCTCCCAGTACATCAGCCCCAGACCGATGAGCAGGAACAGGGCATGCACCCACCACATGCCCAGGGCGATCGGCAGCTTGCCTTTCTCCAGAGCGCCACGTACGGAAATCAGCATCGTCAGGTAGGCCATGTACAGAAGAATCGCCGGCAGCAGCTTGAGGAAGCGGCCCTGGCGTGGATTGACCCGGGACAGCGGCACTGCCAGCAGGGTCACGATGAATACCAGGATCGGCAACGAGATGCGCCATTGCAGCTCGGCACGTTCCCGCAGCCCGGCACTGCCGATCAGTTGGGAGGTCGGAATGGCTTCACGCTCGGTCACTTCCTCGCTGACTTCAGGCTTGGGCAACAGCACGCCATAGGTGTCGTACTTGATCGCCCGGTAATTGGCCTGGCCAGGGTTGCCGTCATAGCGGTAGCCATTCTGCAGCACCAGATAGCGATTGCCGTCGGCCTGTACTTCCTGGTGGCCCTTCTCGGCTACCAGCACCGACGGTGCACGGTCCTTGGTCTTGTCCTGGCTGAAGCGCTTCTCGGAGATGAACACACCGGTGAGGTTGCTGCGGTCATCGGTCAACTGCTCGGTGTAGGTCACCCGCGAACCGTCGCGCAGGGTCTGGAAGCGGCCCGGCACCAAGGTATCGAATTCGGTCAGGGCATCCTGCTCGCCGATGATCTGCTGCACCTGGGCAACGCCCAGTGGCGCCAGGCTCAGGCTCAGCCAGGCGACTACCAAGGCGACCAGCGCCGCGGGTGCCAGGGTAAGGCCGAGCAGGCGTTGCTGGCTCATGCCAGTGGCCGACAGCACGGTCATCTCGCTTTCCAGATACAGCCGGCCATAGGCCAGAAGGATGCCGAGGAACAGCCCCAATGGCAGGATCAGTTGCAAGAAACCGGGCAGGCGGAAGCCCATGATCAGGAACAGCACGCTCGGGTCGAGCACGCCCTGGGCCGCCTGGGCCAGGTACTTGATGAAACGCCCGCTCATGATGATCACCAGCAGCACTGCGCTGACGGCGCTCAAGGTCACCAGGACCTCGCGGGAGAGATAACGAAAGACGATCAAACCAGACACTCCTGGGTTGTCAGGGGCGGACTGCCAAACAAAGGCTTACGACAGCCAAGACCAATGCCGGTTCGCCAGGGGCGAACCTCCTTGTAAAGTGCGCGCATTATCCTGTGATTGACCGCGCCTGTCACTTGGCCGCGCATCAAGGCTGACAACGGGGTTGTCAGCACGCTTGCCGCAGGCTCAAACTGGCAGCTTTTCCACTGGCGCGCGACCACGCGGCCAGGCCCGCCCAGAGCGCAAGTACACAAAGCGCCAACTGCACAGATCATTCGGGGACCCTGACATGGAACTGGTTGTAAAAAGCGTAGCTGCTGCATCCGTAAAAACTGCCACCCTGGTCGTACCGGTCGGCGAAGGGCGCAAGCTCGGCGCCGTTGCCAAAGCTGTAGACCTGGCCACCGACGGCGCCATCAGTGCCATGCTCAAGCGTGGCGACCTGGCAGGCAAGCCTGGCCAGACGCTGCTGCTGCAAAGCCTGCCTGGCCTGAAGGCCGAGCGCGTACTGCTGGTGGGCAGCGGCAAGGACGACGCCCTCGGTGACCGCGCCTGGCGCAAACTGGTCACCAGCGTTGCCGGTGTACTGAAAGGCCTCAACGGCAGCGACGCGGTGCTGGCACTGGACGACATCGCCGTCAGCAACCGTGATGCCCACTACGGCAAATATCGCCTGCTGGCCGAAACCCTGCTCGATGGCGAGTACGTGTTCGACCGCTTCAAGAGCCAGAAAGCCGAGCCACGCGCGCTGAAAAAGGTCACCCTGCTGACCGACAAGGCCGGCCTGGCCGAAGTGGAGCGGGCGGCAAGCCACGCCACCGCCATCGCCACCGGCATGGCCTTCACCCGCGACCTGGGCAACCTGCCGCCAAACCTCTGCCACCCAAGCTACCTGGCCGAGCAGGCCAAGGAACTGGGCAAGGCTCATAAAGGCCTCAAGGTCGAAATCTTCGACGAAAAGAAGATCAAGGACCTGGGCATGGGCGCGTTCTACGCGGTCGGCCAGGGCAGCGAGCAGCCGCCACGCCTGATCGTCCTGCAATACCAGGGCGCCAAGAAGAGCGACAAACCCTTCGTGCTGGTCGGTAAAGGCATCACCTTCGACACCGGCGGCATCAGCCTCAAGCCCGGCGCCGGCATGGACGAAATGAAGTACGACATGTGTGGCGCCGCCAGCGTGTTCGGCACCCTGCGCGCCGTGCTCGAACTGAAGCTACCGATCAACCTGGTGTGCATCCTGGCCTGCGCCGAGAACATGCCGAGCGGCAACGCCACCCGGCCTGGCGACATCGTCACCACCATGAGCGGGCAGACCGTTGAAATCCTCAACACCGACGCTGAAGGCCGCCTGGTGCTGTGCGATGCACTGACCTACGCCGAACGCTTCAAGCCACAAGCGGTGATCGACATCGCCACCCTGACCGGCGCGTGCATCGTGGCCCTCGGCAGCCACACTGCGGGCCTGCTGGGCAACAACGACGAGCTGATCGGCCAGTTGCTCGATGCCGGCAAGCGTGCCGACGACCGCGCCTGGCAGCTGCCGCTGTTCGATGAGTACCAGGAGCAACTGGACAGCCCGTTCGCCGACATCGCCAACATCGGTGGGCCGAAGGCCGGCACCATCACCGCCGCCTGCTTCCTGTCGCGCTTCGCCAAGGCCTACAACTGGGCGCACCTGGACATCGCCGGCACCGCCTGGGTCAGCGGGGGCAAGGACAAGGGCGCCACTGGCCGGCCGGTGCCGCTGCTGACCCAGTACCTGCTCGACCGCGCCAGCGCCTGATGCCGTGAGGCCGGTGATGCCCCATGGCGTCACCGGCCGACGGAGCGAACCATGAGTAAAGTCGATTTCTACATCCTGCCCACCGACTCGCTGTCGGCACGGCTGGATTTCGCCTGCAAGCTGTGCGAGAAGGCATGGCGCCTCGGGCACCGGGTCTACCTGCATTGCCAGGATGCCGAACAGCGCAGCGAGCTGGACCAACGCCTGTGGCAGTTCAAAGGCGAAGCGTTCGTACCCCACGACCTGGCAGAGGCCCACGCTGACGCCACCGTGGCCTTGGGTTTGGCCGACAACGCCGGCGAGCACCGGGATCTGCTGATAAACCTGGGCGCTGCTGTGCCCGGCTTTGTCGGGCAATTCGAGCGGGTTGCCGAAATCGTCGTCGAGCAAGCGGATATCCGCCAATCGGCCCGCGAACGATTCCGTTTCTACCGCGAACAGGGCTATGCTCTGCAAGACCACCGCTTACAGCGACTTTGACGACGATGGACAAGCCTTCCGCCCTACCCGATTCCGCCCACCTGCTTGACGACCTCGAGTCGATTCGCCAGCTGCTGGGCGACGCCGACCTGCAACCACCGCTGCTCACCGAGACGGTGGAGCAGATTCCGCTGCTGCTCGATACCCCGGCCGGCAACACCCTGCCAGCACCTGAGGCGGCTGCCGCACCGGCCGAAGCGGACCCCGAAGAAAACCCGCAGACCCGCCGCCAGGACACCCTGCTGCACCTGGAAGCCGAGCTGCGCGCCGCAGCGCAATTGATCATGCAGGACGTGATCAACGACTTCACCCCGCATATCGAAACCGAGATCAAGCGCCGGCTCGATGCGCGTATCGAGCGGCTGATCAAGCGCTCTGAGTAAGCCCTACCAAACGCGGCGGATTCTTCGCGGGTTTACCCCGTGAAGAGTGCCCATAGGTCTTGCAGCTTGTCGCTTGAAGCTCGCAGCTCCGTTATACTTCCCGGCTTTCCCGAATAAATGCACAGGGTCCCGCCGCGCATGGATAAGACCTACCAGCCGCACGCCATCGAAACTTCCTGGTACAACACCTGGGAGTCCGAGAACTATTTCGCTCCACAAGGTGCAGGTGAGTCCTACACCATCATGATCCCGCCACCGAACGTGACGGGCAGCCTGCACATGGGCCACGGTTTCAACAACGCGATCATGGACGCCCTGATCCGTTTCCGTCGCATGCAAGGCCGCGACACCCTGTGGCAGCCAGGTACCGACCACGCCGGTATCGCCACCCAGATGCTGGTCGAGCGCCAGCTCGAAGCCAAGGGCCAGAACCGTCACGACCTCGGCCGTGAAGCCTTCCTGGACAAGGTCTGGGAATGGAAAGAGCAGTCCGGCGGTAATATCAGCCGGCAGATCCGTCGCCTGGGCTCGTCGGTGGACTGGAGCCGCGAACGCTTCACCATGGATGACGGCCTGTCCGAAGCGGTCAAGGAAGCCTTCGTACGCCTGCATGAAGACGGCCTGATCTACCGTGGCAAGCGCCTGGTCAACTGGGACACCAAGCTGCACACGGCCATCTCCGACCTCGAAGTGGAAAACCATGACGAGAAAGGCCACCTGTGGAACCTGCGTTACCCGCTGGCCGACGGCGCCAGGACTGCCGATGGCCAGGATTACCTGGTGGTCGCCACCACTCGCCCGGAAACCCTGCTGGGCGATGCGGCGGTCGCGGTCAACCCGAACGATGAGCGCTACCAGGCCCTGATCGGCAAGTTCGTCGAATTGCCGCTGGTCGGCCGCCGCATCCCGATCATCGCCGATGACTACTGCGACCCCGAGTTCGGCACAGGCTGCGTGAAGATCACCCCGGCCCACGACTTCAATGACTATGAAGTCGGCAAGCGCCACAACCTGCCGCTGCTCAACATCTTCGACAAGAACGCCCTGGTGCTGCCCGCCGCCCAGGCCTTCAACCTCGATGGCAGCGTCAATGAGCAGGCGGACAGCCGCCTGCCCGCCCAGTACGCAGGCCTGGACCGGTTCGTCGCGCGCAAGCAGATCGTCGCCGACCTGGACGCTCAGGGCCTGCTGGTCAGCATCGACGACCATGCACTGAAAGTACCGAAAGGCGACCGCTCCGGCACCATCATCGAGCCGTGGCTGACCGACCAGTGGTACGTTTCCACCAAGCCGCTGGCCGAACCTGCGATTGCCGCCGTTGAAGATGGCCGCATCCAGTTCGTGCCCAAGCAGTACGAAAACATGTATTTCTCCTGGATGCGCGACATCCAGGATTGGTGCATCAGCCGTCAGCTGTGGTGGGGCCACCGGATCCCGGCGTGGTACGACGAGGCCGGCCAGGTCTATGTCGGCCGCAACGAAGCCGAAGTGCGCACCAAGCACAACCTGGGCGCCGACGTGGTACTGCGCCAGGACGACGACGTGCTCGACACCTGGTTCAGCTCGGGCCTGTGGACCTTCTCCACCCTGGGCTGGCCGGAACAGACCGAATTCCTCAAGAAATTCCACTCCACCGACGTGCTGGTCACTGGCTTTGACATCATCTTCTTCTGGGTTGCCCGGATGATCATGCTGACCATGCACCTGATCAAGAACGAGGATGGCACCCCGCAGGTCCCGTTCAAGACCGTGTATGTGCACGGCCTGGTACGTGACGGCCAGGGCCAGAAGATGTCCAAGTCCAAGGGCAACGTGCTCGACCCACTGGACATCGTTGACGGCATCACCCTGGACGCCCTGCTGGAAAAACGCACCAGCGGCATGATGCAGCCCAAGCTGGCCGAGAAAATCGCCAAGCAGACCAAAGCCGAGTTCCCCGAAGGCATCGCCAGCTACGGCACCGACGCCCTGCGCTTCACCTTCTGCTCGCTGGCCTCCACTGGCCGCGACATCAAGTTCGACATGGGCCGCGTCGAGGGCTATCGCAACTTCTGCAACAAGATCTGGAACGCCGCCCGCTATGTGCTGGACAAAGGCGAGGACTGCGGGCAGAACGGCGAAGCCTGCGAGCTGTCGCTTGCCGACCGCTGGATCATCTCGCAGCTGCAACGCACCGAAGCCGAAGTGACCCGCCAGCTCGAGCAGTTCCGTTTCGACCTGGCCAGCCAAGCCCTGTACGAGTTCATCTGGAACCAGTACTGCGACTGGTACCTGGAGCTGTCCAAGCCGGTACTGTGGGACGAAAACGCTCCGGTAGAGCGCGCCCGCGGCACCCGTCGCACCTTGGTGCGCGTGCTGGAAGTGGCGCTGCGCCTGGCTCATCCGTTCATGCCGTTCATCACCGAAGAAATCTGGCAGCGCATCGCGCCGCTGGCAGGCATCAACGGCAAGACCATCATGCTGCAGCCGTGGCCAGTGGCCAACGAAAGCCGCATCGATGCCGCCGCCGAAGGCGATATCGAATGGCTCAAGGAACTGATGGTCGGCCTGCGTAACATCCGCGCCGAAATGAACATCGGCCCGGGCAAGCCCCTGCCACTGTTCCTGAAGAACGCCAACGCCGACGACCAGCGCCGCCTGCAGGAAAACGAAGCCCTGCTCAAGAAGCTGGCCAAGGTCGAGTCGTTCACCGTGCTCGGCGAGGCCGAAGAAGCGCCGCTGTCGGCCACCGCACTGGTGGGCGATCTGCAGGTGCTGGTACCGATGGCAGGCCTGATCGACAAGGACGCCGAGCTGGCTCGCCTGAACAAGGAAATCCAGCGCCTGCAAGGTGAAGTGCAACGCGTCGGCGGCAAGCTGTCGAATGCTGCCTTCGTCGACAAGGCACCGCCTGCGGTGATCGAGAAGGAGCGCGCCAAACTGGCAGAGGCCGAGCAAGCCCTGGCCAACTTCACCGAACAGCATGCGCGGATCGCTGCGCTGTAACCTAAAGTGAAGCCATCGCGGGCTGCTTTGGCAGCCCATCGCCGGCATGCCGGCTCCAACACGTACAGTGGTGTACCTGGGGGAGCCGGCTTGCCGGCGATGCTTTTTCAGGACACCCACCATGACCCAGAAACCCACCCTGCACCCGCGCAACCGCCATCAGGGGCGCTACGACTTCCCCAGCCTGATCAAGGCCCACCCGGACCTGGCTCGTTTCACCATCACCAACCCTCACGGTAAACCCAGCATCGACTTCGCCAACCCCGAAGCCGTGCGGGTGTTCAACCGCGCCTTGCTCAAGGCCCAGTACGGCATCCAGCACTGGGACATTCCCGCCGATTACCTGTGCCCGCCGATACCGGGCCGCGCCGACTACATTCACGTCGCCGCCGACCTGCTGGCCGAGGACAACGCAGGTGAAGTGCCCAAAGGCGCTCAGGTGCGCGCCCTGGACATTGGCGTGGGTGCCAACTGCATCTACCCGCTGCTCGGCCACAGCGATTACCGCTGGCGCTTCCTTGGCTCGGACATCGACCCTGTGGCACTGGCCTCGGCCAAGGCCATCGTTCAGGCCAACACGCTGAGCAAGGCCATCGCACTGCGCCAACAGAACGATCCCAAGCTCATTCTCGGTGGCCTGCTGGAGGAAGACGAACGCTTCGACCTGACCTTGTGCAACCCGCCCTTCCACGCCTCCCGCGACGAAGCCACCCGCGGTAGCCAGCGCAAGTGGAAGAACCTCGGTAAACAGGACCCCAAGCGCAAGCTGCCCGTGCTCAACTTCGGCGGGCAGAACAACGAGCTGTGGTGTGAAGGTGGCGAGATCCGTTTCGTCAGCCAGCTGGTTGGCGAAAGCGTGCAGTACGCCTTGCAGGTATTGTGGTTCACCAGCCTGGTGTCCAAGGCCAGCAACCTGCCGGGCATCGAAGCGGCGCTGAAAAAAGCCGGGGCCAAGGCCGTACGCATCGTTGAGATGGGCCAGGGGCAGAAACAAAGCCGTATGGTTGCGTGGAGCTTCCACGACCATGGCCAACGCCAGGCCTGGAATGCCCGACGCAAATCACAGGCATGAAAAAACCGCGCCCGGGCAAGCCGGGCGCGGTTTCGTCAATGCATCAACGAATTACTTGTTGATAGCGTCGGTCAGCGACTTGGCCGGCACGAACTTGACGACTTTCTTGGCAGCGATTTCGATGGCGGCGCCAGTCGAAGGGTTGCGGCCGGTACGGGCAGGACGCTCGGAGACTTTCAGCTTGCCGATGCCTGGCAGAGTGATTTCAGCGCCGTTTTCCAGCTGGTCGGCAACGATCTGGCCCAGTTGCTCCAGAGCGTTTTTGGCGGTGGCTTTCGGCTGAGCGATCGACTCGGCGATATCGGCAATCAGTTGGTCTTTGGTCAATGCCATGGTGGTGTTCCTTCCCTATCAAATTCAGTGGTTATGCAGCGCTCTACGACGTTATCGGGCCAGCCCCTGAAGTCTGGAGGGCCGCGCCAATCGGGCATGTAGATGCACAAATCGGCGTTTGGTTCGACACGGCGCAAGTGCGCTGCCAGCAATGCGCCACCCGAGGTGCGCAAGACCGCGCAAAGCTACCACAGGAATGGATAAATATCCGCTGCTCGCTTCAATTTAGTGCAGGTTTTTCGGGGGTTTTAGCCAAATTCGCTAAAAATTGAACAAAAAAACAACAACCGGCATTTCTGCCAACATCCGGCCACTGCATCACCTGCCGTCTGCGGTAAACTTCCCCACTTTTGCAGCGCGGCGCCTGGCCGCCCACGACTGACCGAGAATTCCATGCCAATCCGTCATTGCATCGTTCACCTGATCGACAAGAAGCCCGATGGCAGCCCCGCCGTGCTCCACGCACGGGATACCGAGCTGGGTGCATCGGACGCTATCGAAAACCTGCTGGCCGACCTCAACGACAGCTACAACGCCAAGCAGGGCAAAGCCTGGGGCTTCTTCCACGGTGAATCCGGCGCCTACCCGCTGAGCGGCTGGCTCAAGCAGTACCTGGAAGAAGAAAAGGACTTTGCCGCCTTCAGCCGCGTTGCCGTTGAGCATCTGCAAAAACTGATGGAAGAATCCAACCTGTCCACTGGCGGCCACATCCTGTTCGCCCACTACCAGCAAGGCATGACCGACTACCTGGCCATCGCTCTGCTGCACCACAGCGAAGGCGTGGCGGTGAATGCCGAGCTGGATGTGACGCCTTCGCGGCACCTGGACCTGGGCCAATTGCACCTGGCGGCACGTATCAACTTGTCGGAGTGGAAGAACAACCAGAACTCCAAGCAGTACATCTCGTTCATCAAGGGCAAGAATGGCAAGAAGGTTTCGGATTACTTCCGTGACTTCATCGGCTGTCAGGAAGGCGTCGACGGCCCAGGCGAAACCCGTACCCTGCTCAAGGCGTTCAGCGACTTCGTTGAAAGCGAGGACCTGCCGGAAGAAGC
Organism: Pseudomonas sp. NPDC089743; assembly: GCF_044748785.1. Classification (NCBI taxonomy): domain Bacteria; kingdom Pseudomonadati; phylum Pseudomonadota; class Gammaproteobacteria; order Pseudomonadales; family Pseudomonadaceae; genus Pseudomonas; species Pseudomonas sp. NPDC089743. The sequence continues at coordinate 327,935 of NZ_JBIVGS010000003.1, read as the reverse complement.
CGCACGCGAAAAGACCCAGACCCTGGTCGACTACGCCACCACCCAGACCAAACTAGGCGAGCCAGTAACCCTGGAAGAGCTGTCCAGCCTGATCGACGAAGACCGCCCCAAGGCCTTCTACGACCATATCCGCAACAAGGACTACGGCCTGTCGCCAGAGATCCCGGCGGACAAACGTACCCTCAATCAGTTCCGCCGCTTCACCGGGCGTGCCGAAGGCCTGTCGATCAGCTTCGAAGCGCATCTGCTGGGGGACAAGGTGGAGTATGACGAGGCGGCGGGTACACTGATCATCAAAGGCCTGCCGACGCAGCTGGTCGACCAGCTCAAGCGCCGCAAGGACTGATCAACCGTTGGCATAGGAGGCGACCAACGCCTCCTTGGCTGCTTTGCGCAACTTCTTCACCAGGCGCTCCTGGCGCAATGCCTCGCCCTTGTCGGGCCATTGCTCGACGTAGACCAGCGCCTGTGCCGGGCTGGTCTTGAAATACCGCGCCCCCTGCCCCTTCTGATGCGCCACGAAACGCCGCTGCGGATCATCACTGACGCCGCAGTACAGCGAACCATTGGCAGCCCGCACCAGGTAGACATACCAAGGTTTGCAGATGGGTTTTTCCGATACGTCGCTCACGATGCTTGTGCCTGGCTGCGAAGCGCACAGCTTAACCGCTCACTTCGCCTGCTGAAACGCACGCAGCCCTTTGAATGCCTGCTGGCGCACTTTGTTCTGCAGCATGGGCGACCACCCCAGCAACACACCGGGGGCACCCAACGCCTGACGCGACCAGCGCCACAGGTCGAAGCTGTCATCGTGCTGGCAGATCAACCCGTCGCGGATAACGAAGCGCGCCTGAATATCGTTGACCACGGTACGGCCAGTCTGGCTGAACAGGTACGTCGCCACCCAATGTGCGCAGGCGCTGCGCTCGTCTGCACGGACATGGTCGAATGTCAGAGAGAAATCCTTGGCCCGTGTGGTGAGCATCCGCCACATGTCACCGGCATCACGGCCGCACAGGGTACCGAAAACCGGGTCACTGAAGACGATGTCCTCGCTGTAGCAAGCCACCATCGCTTCAGCGTCCAGGCGCTGGAAAGCTTGATAGAAGCGGGTGATCAGGTCACGGTTGGCGTCGCTCATGGGCAGGCCCGTCCTGGGAATGGAAAGCTGCACGATAATCTGTGGGCAGCGGCAATGCCATGCCCATTTGCAACGTGAATGCAGGCTGGATCACTGCACACCTCAAAGCCTTTCGCTGCTCACGTTGACATGCCGCGCCCGCCCCGCCCCAAGGCCGAACACGATGGCACCCACGCCCAGCACGGCAAAGATCCAGCCCACGGCGGCCCAGCCGCCCGTCATGTCATGCACCAACCCCACGGCAAAGGGGCCCATCGAGGCAAGGGTGTAGCCCACGCCCTGAGCCATGCTCGACAGGTTGGCCGCCACGTGGGCGTCTTTGGAGCGCAGCACGATCAGCGTCAGCGCCAAGGCAAACGTACCGCCCTGCCCCAGCCCCAGCAGCACTGCCCAGCCCCACAGGCCAGACAGCGGCGCATACAGGCAACCGAACAGGCCGGCGAGGGTGATGAGCATGACCAGCACGATTGCCAACCGCTGGTCTTTGCCCCGTGTGGCCAGCCAGGGCGCACTCAGCGAGCTGACCAGTTGCACGATCACCGAACCGGAGAGCACCAGGCCCGCCTCGGTCGGGCTCAGGCCACGGCCGATGAGGATAGACGGCAACCAGCCGAACACGATGTACGCCAGCGATGACTGCAGGCCCATGTACAGGGTTACCTGCCAGGCCAGCGGATCACGCCATAGCCCTTTCACCCGGTAAGCCACCTTGTGCATGCCGTGCCCTTGGCGCGCCTGGGGCAACCAGACCAGCATGGCCAGCAATGCCGGGATCATCCAGAACCCCAGGCCCAAGGCCCAACTGCCATGCAAATGCTCGGTCAGCGGTACCGTGGCGCCTGCCGCCATGGCTGCGCCCAGGCAAAGGGCCATGGTGTAGACCCCCGTCAAGGTGCCGGCGTGGCTGGGAAAATCACGCTTGACGATACCAGGCAACAGCACGCCGATGATGCCAATGCTGGCGCCGGCCATGATGCTGCCAAGAAATACCCCGGTGGTACCCAACGCACTGCGCAGCACGATGCCCAGCGCCAGCGTCAGCAAGATGCCGAGGATCACCCGCTCGCTGCCCCAGCGCCGCGCAAGCAGCGGTGCAAGGGGCGCGAACAGCCCCAGGCAGAGCACTGGCAGGGTCGTCAGCAGCCCCGCTTCAGAGGCACTGAGGCCAAGGCTTTCACTGACCAGGCCAAGTACCGGGGCCATGCTGGACAGCGCCGGGCGCAGGTTCAAGGCAACCAGTACCAGGCCCAACAACAGCAACCAGGGCCGCTGCAGTACCACGGGCTGGCCCTGCACTTGCGCATCATCGGCTTCGGCATCGATCAGCAGTTCATCCAGCTCGCGCTCGCGGGCAGGTGTGTCACGGGTCATTGGTTCAGCCATGGCCTTCTCGTGGTCAGGATTCGATGAGGGTCCGGCTCAGGCACTTGGCCCGCTCCGGATCGCGTTGTTCGATGGCGTCGAGGATCTGCCCATGCAGATCGAAGGTGGCCTGGCAGCGCGGGACAGTGGCCATGTTGTGCTGCAACGCGGCAGCCACGACACCCGAGAAATAGCGGTACAGCTCGCTTAGGGCCGGGTTGTGTGCAGCGTCGATAAGGCGTTGGTGAAACGCCAGGTCGCAACTGACGTAAGCATCCACATCACCATGAAAATGTTCGGCGCTGCCTTTCAACGCGATGCGCAGGGCACGCAAGTCGTCGTCGGTGCGGCGCAGTGCTGCCAAGCCTATCGCCTCGGTTTCCAGGATGTGCCGCGTTTCCCTCGCCTGTTCCAGCGTGCAGCGCGACATTGCCTGGACCGCCTGCAGTGGGTCCAGGCAAGTACGCAGGTAACTGCCATCGCCCTGGCGGATTTCCACCAGGCCACTGAAGGCCAGCACGCGCATGGCCTCACGCACGGTATTGCGGCTGATGCCCAATTCCAGGGCCAGCTCCGGCTCGGTCGGCAAGCGCTGCCCTACCCGCCAGTCACCTTGGAGAATGCGCTCACGCATGCGCTCCACCGCGAGCTCGACCAAGGATCGCTTGGCCAATTCATTGCCCATGCTATTCAACCAATCATCCGACGAATTTGCGTATGTTAAGCCAGCGTGGATAGCAGATCAAATCAGCGCGCCGGCCAAACCAAAGGGGCCGCAGTGCGGCCCCTTTGGGTATCAGCTCAACGCGTCGATCAGCGCCTGGTTCATGTCTGGCGTACCGATGGTGATACGCAGGAACTGAGCAATCCGCTGTTGCTTGAAGTGGCGCACAATCACACCTTGCTCACGCAGGCGCGCCGCCAGCTGCGCCGCATCCTCCTGCGGGTGGCGGGCGAAGATGAAGTTGGCTGCCGATGGCAGTACCTCGAAGCCCTTGGCAGTCAACTGTTCAACCAGTGCCTCACGGCTTTCGATCACCTTGCGGCAGGTGTCTTCGAAGTACGCCTGGTCCTCGAACGCTGCAGCAGCGCCGACGATCGCCATGCGGTCCAGCGGGTAGGAGTTGAAGCTGTTCTTGATCCGCTCCAGCGCCTCGATGAGGTCTGGGTGCCCTACCGCCAGGCCGACCCGCAGGCCGGCCAGCGAGCGCGACTTGGACAAGGTCTGGGTCACCAGCAGGTTGTCGTAGCGGTTAACCAGGCTGATCGCCGTCTGGCCACCAAAGTCGATATAGGCTTCATCCACCACCACCACCGAGTCGCGGTTGGCCTGCAACAACTGCTCGATTGCCTGCAGCGGCAACAGGCAACCAGTCGGCGCATTCGGGTTGGGGAAGATGATCCCGGCATTGGGCTTTTGGTAGTCCTCGACACGGATCTGGAACTGGTCATCCAGCGCCACAGGCTCGAACGGGATGCCATACAGGCCGCAGTACACGGGGTAAAAGCTGTAGCTGATGTCCGGGAACAACAGCGGGCCGCCGTGCTGGAACAGGCCGTGGAAAATGTGCGCCAGCACCTCGTCCGAGCCGTTGCCCACGAACACCTGCCCAGTGGTAACGCTGTAATACTCGGCCACCGCCTGCTTGAGCCGGTCACCATTGGGGTCCGGGTACAAGCGCAGGTTGTCGTTCAGCTCGCCGCGCATGGCTTCCAGGGCCTTGGGCGATGGGCCATAGGGGTTTTCGTTGGTGTTGAGCTTGACCAACCGGGCCAGCTTGGGCTGCTCACCGGGGACGTAAGGCACCAGGTCCTTGACGAAGGGGCTCCAGAATCGACTCATGCTCAGTTCCCCTTGTCTTGGGTCAGGATACGGTATTCGGCGCTGCGGGCGTGGGCGGTCAGGGACTCGCCACGGGCCAGGACCGAGGCGGTGTGGCCCAGCTCGGAAGCGCCCTGCTCGGAGCAGAAGATGATCGACGAACGCTTCTGGAAGTCATAAACACCCAGTGGCGACGAGAAACGCGCGGTACCGGACGTCGGCAGCACATGGTTGGGGCCGGCGCAGTAGTCGCCGAGCGCCTCGCTGGTGTGACGGCCCATGAAGATAGCGCCGGCGTGACGGATCTGCCCCAGCCAGGCCTGCGGATCGGCGACCGACAGTTCCAGGTGTTCAGGGGCGATACGATTGGCCACCTCGATGGCTTGCTGCATGTCGCGCACCTGGATCAACGCGCCCCGGCCATTGATCGATTTCTCGATGATCTCGGCGCGTTCCATGGTTGGCATCAGCTTGTCGATACTGGCGGCCACACGGTCGAGGAACCCGGCATCCGGGCTGACCAGGATGGCCTGGGCGTCTTCGTCGTGTTCGGCCTGGGAGAACAGGTCCATGGCGATCCAGTCGGGGTCCGTCTGGCCGTCGCACACCACGAGGATTTCCGAAGGGCCGGCGATCATGTCGATACCAACCTGGCCAAATACGTGACGCTTGGCGGTGGCCACGTAGATGTTGCCTGGGCCGACGATCTTGTCCACCTGGGGCACGCTCTCGGTGCCATAGGCCAGGGCCGCGACTGCTTGAGCACCACCCACGGTGAACACGCGGTCGACACCCGCAATGCAGGCAGCAGCCAGTACCAGCTCGTTGACTTCACCGCGCGGCGTCGGCACCACCATGACCACTTCAGCCACACCCGCGACCTTGGCCGGAATGGCGTTCATCAGTACCGACGAGGGGTAGGACGCTTTACCGCCAGGTACATACAAGCCGGCGCGATCGAGCGGGGTCACCTTCTGGCCCAATACGGTACCGTCGGCCTCGGTGTACTGCCAGGAGTCCTGCTTCTGCCGCTCGTGGTAGATACGCACGCGCTCGGCGGCTTTCTCAAGGGCTGTACGCTGGGCGTCGGTAATGCGGGTCAGGGCCAGCTCCAGGCGCTCGCGACCCAGGATCAGGTCATCGATGCTGTTGGCGGCAACGCCGTCGAAACGCTGGGTAAACTCCACCAGCGCCGCATCGCCGCGCTCACGCACGGCCTTGATGATGTCGAGCACGCGCTGGTTGACCGCGTCATCGGACACACTTTCCCAGCTCAGCAGATGATCCAGATGTCGGGCGAAATCCGGATCAGCGGCGTTGAGACGGGCAATTGCAGTGGACACGGTCATGGCGAGGGCCTCGATTATTAGCGAATGCTCAGGCGCCCTAGGCTACCAGTCCATCCGCGCGGGCACCCGAGAAAAGTGGCTATGACGCGGATAGACGGGCGCGACAGCAGAGGTCGCGCGTTCGAGTCAGCCGCGGTGTCGCGATTCGACAGCTTGACGCAGGGTGTCGATCAGGCTCTGGATGCGGGCGTGCTGCATCTTCATGGACGCCTTGTTGACCACCAGGCGCGAGCTGATCGTGGCGATCAGGTCCTGGGGCTCCAGGCCGTTGGCGCGCAGCGTGTTGCCGGTGTCGACGACGTCGATGATCTTGTCGGCGAGATTGATCAGCGGCGCCAGCTCCATCGAACCGTACAGCTTGATGATGTCGACCTGGCGACCTTGCTCGGCGTAATAGCGCTTGGCTACGTTGACGAACTTGGTAGCAACGCGCAGGCGGCCCTTGGGCTCGGGCGCGCCGACCACGCCTGCGGTCATCAGCTTGCAGCGGGCGATCTGCAGGTCCAGCGGCTCATACAAGCCCTGGCCGCCGTACTCCATCAGCACGTCCTTGCCCGCCACACCGAGGTCGGCGGCACCATGCTCGACGTAAGTCGGCACGTCGGTGGCGCGCACGATCAGCAGCCGTACGTCGTCCTGGGTGGTGGGAATGATCAGCTTGCGGCTCTTGTCCGGATTCTCGGTCGGCACGATACCGGCCTCGGCCAGCAACGGCAGGGTATCGTCGAGGATGCGGCCTTTGGAAAGCGCGATGGTCAACATTGGAACGTCGGTCCTTAAGCGGCTACAACCGGCCCGGTCATCGACCCGGCCGTGTTCAATTCAATGGGCGCATCCTTGCGCCGACGAGGCATTAGCCCGGTACGCGACGGATCTTCGCACCCAGCATCTGCAGTTTCTCTTCGATGCACTCGTAACCACGGTCGATGTGATAAATGCGATCGATCAGGGTATCGCCTTCGGCGACCAGCGCTGACAGCACCAGGCTGGCAGAAGCACGCAGGTCGGTGGCCATGACCGGGGCACCCTTGAGTGCCGGCACGCCGGTCACGATGGCGGTATTGCCCTCGACCTGGATCTGCGCGCCCATGCGGTGCATTTCGTACACGTGCATGAAGCGGTTCTCGAAGATCGTCTCGATGACCGCGCCGGTGCCTTCGGCGATGGCGTTGAGCGAGATGAACTGCGCCTGCATGTCGGTCGGGAACGCCGGGTACGGGGCGGTACGCAGGTTGACGGCTTTGGGCCGCTTGCCATGCATATTCAGCTCGATCCAGTCCTCGCCGGTGGTCAGGTCGGCACCGGCTTCCTTGAGCTTTTCCAGTACGGCTTCAAGGATGGTCGGGTCGGTGTCCTTGACCTTGACACGGCCACCGGTGACGGCCGCAGCGACCAGGTAAGTACCGGTCTCGATACGGTCGGGCATCACGCGGTAGTTGGCCGAATGCAAACGCTCGACGCCATCGATGGTGATGGTGTCGGTGCCAGCGCCTTGCACTTTGCCGCCCATGGCGTTGATGAAGTTGGCCAGGTCGACCACCTCCGGCTCGCGTGCGGCGTTCTGCAGCACACTGCGGCCCTTGGCCAGGGCAGCAGCCATCATGATGTTTTCGGTACCGGTCACGCTGACGGTATCGAAGAAGAAGTGCGCGCCGCGCAGGCCACCCTCAGGTGCCTTGGCCTTGATATAGCCGCCTTCGACTTCGATCTTGGCACCCATGGCCTCCAGGCCGCGAATGTGCAGGTCGACCGGCCGCGAACCAATGGCGCAACCGCCTGGCAGGGCTACTTCGGCCTCGCCGAACCGGGCAACCATCGGGCCAAGCACCAGGATCGAAGCGCGCATGGTCTTGACCAGCTCGTACGGCGCGACCAGGGTCTTGATGGTACGTGGGTCGATTTCCACCGCCAGCTTTTCGTCGATCACAGGCTCGATGCCCATGCGGCCGAACAGCTCGATCATGGTGGTGATGTCGTGCAGGTGTGGCAGGTTGCCCACGGTGACCGGGCCGTCAGCCAGCAGGGTCGCCGCCAGAATCGGCAGGGCCGCGTTCTTCGCGCCCGAAATGCGGATCTCGCCGTCAAGGCGAGCGCCGCCAGTAATAATCAGTTTGTCCATTGGAGTCTCGCCGCCAAGTTGGCTCAGGTGCGCTCAGCCCAGGCTGCGCTGCTGAAAAATTTCATGGTTACTGCATGGATGCTACCGTTGGCGATCCAGGGATTAAGGTGAGCATAGATCGCCTGCTGACGCTTGACCGGGCTCAGGCCAGCCAACTCGTCGCTGATCACGTTCAACTGGAAGTTGCAGCCTTCGCCTTCAACTTCGACCCGGGATCCCGGCAATTTTTCTTCAAGGAAGCTCTTAACTTCTACGGCCTGCATGCTCAACCTCAATCGGCGCCCGATGCGCACGGGTCGGCCATCATACAAAAAAGCCCCTCGCCTGCGAAGCCCACCGAGGGCGTGCGCTGACCGAGGGGCCTCCATCAGTGGCAAGCCATCAGCTCGCCAGCACTTCATCGAGGTCATACACCTCGGCGATTTCCCGCATGTCGTCGGGCATCCCGCGTACCTCACAGGCCTTGCCGCCGGCTTGGCCATCGCGGATGAACGCCAGGAGCAGCGACAGGCCGACACTGGAAGATTTTTCCACCGCGGTGCAATCGATGATAAGGCGTGGCTCGCGGGAAGCCTCGATCAACGCCTTGCCTTGCTTGCGCAAGGCGGGGCCGCTGCGGTAATCCAGTACACCGACCAGGCGCAACACGCCCGGCTCGGCCATGCTCACGCCACCCTCACTCATTTAACGGCCTTTTCGGTCGAAGAGTCGGCAGCTTCCTTGGCCTTGGCCACTTCGCCGGCCCAGCCGTCGATGGTCTTGTCCAGGTCGTTGCCGTTGCGCTGCATGGCGTCGGCGAACTGGTCGCGGAACAGCTTGCCGATGTTGATACCGTTGACGATGACGTTACGTACCTTCCACTCGCCACCGTGGTTTTCCAGGGTGTACTGCACCGGGTATACGGCGCCGTTGTTGCCAGTCACCTTCATGCCAACGCTGGCACGCTTGCCGTTATCGGCCTGGGCCGGGTCGACGGTAATGCCCTGGTTGTTGTACTCCAGCAGGGCGTTGCCATAGAACTGCATCAGGCTGCGCTTGAAGTTTTCCTGAAAGCGCTGCATCTGCTCAGGCGTGGCCTTGCGCGAGTACTTCACGGTCATGATGCTTTTCGAGATGCCGTCGGCATCGACCACCGGGCCCAGGATGCGATTGAGCGCATCGTAGAAGGCCTGCGGGTTGGACTTGTACTGCTCCTTGTTGGATTTGAGGTCACCCAGCAATTCGTTGGTCGTGCCCTGCACCACCTCGTGCGGAGACTGCCCGGGCGCTGCCAATGCCAGCAGAGGGAAGGCCGCCAGCAGGACCAGCAGGCCACGTCGCAGGATCGAAATCATGGAAACTCCTTAATTAGCCGGTTGTGCTTCTTTCGGTTCCTTGCTCACGGTGTTGAGCAGGAACTTGCCAATCAGATCTTCCAGCACCAGCGCCGACTGGGTGTCATGGATGGTTGCGCCATCCTTGAGCACCTCTTCCTCGCCGCCGACACTGATACCGATGTATTTCTCGCCAAGCAGACCGGCGGTCAGGATCGAAGCAGTGGAGTCTGTCGGCAGGTTGTCGACTTTGCTGTCCAACTGCAGGGTCACCCGGCCAGTGTAGGAATCACGGTCCAGATCGATGGCGGTGACCTTGCCGATCGTCACACCCGCCATGGTCACTTTAGCTCTGACCGTCAAACCGGCGATATTGTCGAAGTAGGCGTAAACTTTGTAGGTATCGCTGCTCGGGCTGGCCGATAGCCCGCTGACACGCAGGGCCAGCAGCAGCAACGCCAGGATCCCGGCCAAAAGGAACAGGCCGACACCGATTTCCAGGGTGCGGTTTTGCATCAGAAATCTCCAAACATCAAGGCGGTCAGAATAAAGTCCAGACCCAGGACAGCCAACGAGGCATAAACCACGGTCTTGGTGGTGGCACGGCTGATCCCTTCTGAGGTGGGCTCGCAGTCATACCCTTGGAATACGGCGATCCAGGTCGTGACGAAAGCGAACACCAGGCTCTTGACCAGCCCGTTGAGCACGTCATCGGTAAAGGAAACGCTGTTCTGCATGTTGGCCCAGAACGAGCCTTCGTAGACGCCCAGCCAGTCCACAGCGACCCACGAGCCGCCCCAGATGCCGACCACGCTGAAGATCAGCGCCAGCAGCGGCAACGAAATGAAACCGGCCCAAAGGCGCGGCGCAACGATGTACTTGAGCGGGTCGACACCAATCATTTCGAGGCTCGACAGCTGCTCGGTGGACTTCATGTTGCCGATTTCGGCGGTCAGCGCCGAACCTGCCCGGCCGGCGAACAGCAAGGCAGTGACCACCGGCCCCAGCTCGCGCAGCAGGGTCAGGGCGACCATCTGCCCCACCGCCTGCTCCGAACCGTACTTGGTCAGAATGCTGTAACCCTGCAGTGCCAGCACCATGCCGATGAACACACCGGACACCGCGACGATCGCCAGCGACAGCACGCCCACCGAGTACAGCTGCTTGGTCAGCAGCTGGAAGCCGCCGCCGATGCCGCCACGACCGACCAGTGCATGGAACAGGAACAGGCAGGAACGCCCGAGCACGGCCAACACGTCGATCGCCGAGCGGCCGAACAGGCGGATACGTTCAAGCAAGGATTTTCTGCGCATCAACGCGCCCCCAACAAATCGGCGCGGTAGTCTGGCGCAGGGAAATGGAATGGCACAGGGCCGTCCGGATCGCCCTTCATGAACTGGCGAATGCGTGGATTGTCCGAGCCCATCAGCTCATCGGGCGTACCCTGGCCCAGTACCTGGCCGTCACCGACCACGTAGATGTAGTCGGCGATGCTGGCGGTTTCGGCCAGGTCGTGGGATACCACGATGCTGGTGATACCCAGCGCGTCATTGAGCAATCGGATCAGGCGCACCAGTACCCCCATGGCGATCGGGTCCTGGCCGACGAACGGCTCGTCATACATGAGTATCTGCGGATCGAGCGCAATCGCCCGGGCCAACGCCACGCGCCGCTTCATGCCACCGGACAGTTCGTCGGGCATCAGATCGATGGCACCGCGCAAACCCACGGCCTGCAGTTTCATCAACACGATGTCGCGGATCATCTCGTCCGACAACTGGGTGTGCACGCGCAGCGGGAAAGCGACGTTCTCGAACACATCGAGGTCGGTGAACAGGGCACCGCTCTGGAACAGTACGCCCATCTGCTTGCGCGCATCGAACAGGTCGCTGCGCGACAGGCTCGGCAGGTTCTGCCCGGCGACCCAGACTTCACCAACGGACGGACGCAACTGCGCGCCCATCAGGCGCAGCAGCGTGGTCTTGCCGCACCCGGACGGCCCCATGATGCCGGTGACCTTGCCACGCGGAATGCGTATGTCGACATTGCTGAAAATGCTGCGCGAACCGCGCTTGAAGGTGACGCCCTTCAACTCGACCGCGTAGGCGCTATCCACACTCATCTAGACTCCTTGCTAGTACAGCCATGTCCTAATGGACGCCGGCCCTCATCGTGAAGACACACGCGCCCCCGGCGGGCCGAATAGCGGCGAACTATAGCACCGCTGACAGGGTGGCCCCAAGGCCATGGCGCGAGTCGTTCAGGCCAGCGACAGGCTACGACGTCTTTTCATTGCACAATCGAAAGGGTGAGGCTTTCTTCCATTGCGGCTATAATCGCCGCCTTTTCATCAGGCATTGCTTTTCGACATGAGCCAATCCAGTGAGCTGATCCAGTCCGCCCAGCGCACCCTGCGCCTGGAAATCGAGGCCGTACAAGGTTTGACGGCCAGCATCGATGCCAACTTCGTCAAGGCCTGCGAGCTGATCCTGGCGAGCAAGGGCCGCGTCGTTGTGGTCGGCATGGGCAAGTCTGGGCACATCGGCAACAAGATCGCCGCGACCCTGGCCAGCACCGGCACGCCGGCGTTTTTCGTGCATCCTGCCGAAGCCAGCCATGGCGACATGGGCATGATCACCCGTGGCGACGTCATCCTGGCCCTGTCCAACTCCGGCAGCACCGCCGAAATCGTCACCTTGCTGCCGCTGATCAAGCGCCTGGGCATCCAGCTCATCAGCATGACCGGCAACCCCGACTCGCCACTGGCCCAGGCCGCCGAGGTCAACCTCGACGCGCGTGTCGCCCATGAGGCGTGCCCGCTGAACCTGGCGCCCACCTCATCGACCACCGCAGCACTGGTGCTGGGCGACGCCCTGGCCATCGCCCTGCTCGAAGCGCGCGGGTTTACCGCAGAAGATTTCGCCTTCTCGCACCCCGGTGGCGCGCTGGGCCGTCGCCTGCTGCTCAAGGTCGAGAACGTCATGCACGCGGGCGCCGACCTGCCTCAGGTACAACGTGGCACGCTGCTCAAGGACGCCCTCCTCGAAATGTCCCGCAAAGGCCTGGGCATGACCGTGGTCGCCGAAGCCAACGGCCAGCTGGCCGGCATCTTCACCGACGGTGACCTGCGCCGCAGCCTGGACCGCAACATCGACGTGCACACCACTCTGATCGACCAGGTCATGACCGTGCACGGCAAGACAGCCCGCGCCGAGATGCTCGCCGCCGAAGCACTGAAGATCATGGAAGACCACAAGATCAGCGCCCTGGTGGTGGTGGACAAGGACGACCGCCCGGTCGGTGCCCTGAACATGCACGACCTGCTGCGCGCAGGCGTGATGTAAATGAGAACGACGCAAATGACCCAGAACCTGATGCAGCGCGGCAAGGCCATCAAGCTTGCCGTATTCGATGTGGACGGCGTGCTCACCGATGGCCGCCTTTATTTCCTCGAAGATGGCAGCGAATTCAAGACGTTCAACACGCTCGACGGCCAAGGCATCAAGATGCTGATGGCATCGGGCGTGACCACGGCGATCATCAGCGGGCGTAAGACCCCGGTGGTCGAGCGTCGCGCGAAAAACCTCGGCATTCCCCACCTGTTCCAGGGCCGCGAGGACAAACTGGTGGTACTCGACGGCCTGCTCGCCGAACTGGGCCTAAGCTATGAGCAGGTCGCGTACCTGGGCGATGACCTGCCAGACCTGCCAGTCATTCGCAAGGTCGGCCTGGGTATCGCCGTGGCCAACGCCGCACCCTTCGTCCGCCAGCACGCCGACGGCGTGACCCAGGCACGCGGTGGCGAGGGTGCCGCTCGCGAGTTCTGCGAGCTTATCATGCAGGCCCAGGGCACCCTGGACGCTGCCAACGCCAACTACCTGTAGGTTGCCCATGTTCAGCAAGAAAGCCCGCAATATTGCGCTGCTCGCGGTGATCGCCGCCCTGCTGGCGGCAATAGGCTACTGGAATGTCAGCCCCGAGAGCTTCCTCGACAAGCCGGTAGCTCAGGTCGACGAAAGCGCGATCGACTATTATGCGATCAACGCCCACAGCGTGCAGTTCTTGCCAGATGGCAAGCTGCAGTACGAAATGACCGCCGACAAGGTCGAACACCTCAAGGCCACCGAGGTCACACTGGTGACCACGCCCGACCTGCACATGTACCGGGGCACCGAATACCCCTGGCACATCCAGAGCGTGCGCGCCGAGGTCAACCCGGACGGCACCGAGGTCGAGCTGATCGACAAGGTGCGCGTGGCCCGCACCGATGAGAAGCAGCGTGAAACCATCATTACCAGCTCACGCATGACCGTGTTCCCGCAGAAGCAATATGCGCAGACCGAGCAAGCCGTTAGAATCGACGGCGCCGGTGGCACAACTACGGGCAAAGGAATGAAAGCGTATTTGAAAGAAGGCAGGATGGACCTGCTCTCTAACGTAAGAGGACAGTATGAGGCTCGTTAAAACCCTCCCCCTTTTGCTCAGCCTGAGCGCAGCACTGGGAAGCGCGAGCGCCTTCGCCCTGCCGACCGACCGTGACCAGCCTATCCGCATCCAGGCCGACAACGCGCACCTGGACGACAAGCAAGGCGTAGCCACCTACACCGGTGACGTGATCATCACTCAGGGCTCGATGATGATCAAAGGTAATACCGTAACCATGACTCGCGCCGCCAACGGTGACATCGACGTGGTCACTTCGGTGGGCAACCTGGCTTATTTCGAGCAGCAACAGAGCGCTGCAAAGCCCGAGAAGATGAAAGGCTGGGCCGTGACCATCCAGTATCAGGCGCAGAAGGACACAGTGATTCTGACCGACCGCGCCAAGGTCGAAAACGAAGGCAACACCACCGAAGGCGAAAAGATCGTCTACAACACCAAGTCCCAGGTTGCGACCGCCGGTCGCGGCGGCAACGTGACCCAGCCACGTCAGCGCATCGACATGGTGATCCAGCCGAAGAAGAAGGCCGAGTAAATGGCAACCCTCAAAGCCCAGCACCTGGCCAAGAGCTACAAAGGGCGTCAAGTCGTGCGTGACGTCAGCCTGTCTATCGACAGCGGTCAGATCGTCGGCCTGCTAGGCCCCAACGGCGCCGGCAAGACCACCTGCTTCTACATGATCGTCGGCCTGGTACAGGCCGACCAGGGGCGCGTCCTCATCGACAACCTGGATGTCAGCCACCAGCCCATGCATGGGCGTGCACGCGCCGGCATCGGCTACCTGCCGCAGGAAGCCTCGATCTTCCGCAAGCTGTCGGTGGCCGACAACATCATGGCCATCCTCGAAACCCGCAAGGAACTCGACCGCGAGGGTCGTCGCAAGGAGCTGGAGAGCCTGCTGCAGGAGTTCCACATCAGCCACATCCGCGACAACCTCGGCATGAGCCTGTCCGGCGGCGAGCGTCGCCGTGTCGAGATCGCACGCGCCCTGGCGACAGCCCCCAAGTTCATCCTGCTGGACGAACCCTTCGCTGGCGTCGACCCGATTTCGGTCGGTGACATCAAGCAGATCATCCACCACCTCAAGGCCAAGGGTATCGGTGTACTGATCACCGACCACAACGTGCGTGAAACCCTGGATATCTGCGAAACCGCCTACATCGTCAACGACGGGCAACTGATCGCCGAGGGCGACGCGCAGACCATCCTGGCCAACGAACTGGTCAAGGAAGTTTACCTGGGTCACGAGTTCCGGCTCTGATTCAGGACGCGCCTGGAGCACTGATTTAGCGCCTTGAATGGGCTTAAGTTGTTACAGTGCTCTAGGCAAACGCTACAATTTAAGGCATAAAACTTGCTTGAAATTGGCGCTCCGGCGCCCTCGTGTAGTGGATGGCGCATGCGCGCCGGCGAACAAGGTATTAGCCCCTGCCATGAAACCATCGCTCGTCCTAAAAATGGGCCAGCAACTGACGATGACCCCGCAGTTGCAACAGGCCATCCGCCTACTCCAGCTCTCTACCCTGGACCTTCAGCAGGAAATCCAGGAAGCGCTGGAGTCCAATCCGATGCTCGAACGTCAGGAAGACGGCGAAGACTTCGACAACAGCGACCCGATGGCGGACAACGCCGAGAGCAAACCGGCCGCCGAAGTCCAGGACAACAGCTTTCAGGAAAGCACCGCCAGTGCCGAGAACCTGGAGGACGGTGAGTGGAACGAGCGCATCCCCAATGAGCTTCCGGTCGATACGGCCTGGGAAGACATCTACCAGACCAGCGCGAGCAGCCTGCCGAGCAACGATGACGACGAGTGGGACTTCACCACGCGCACATCCGCCGGCGAAAGCCTGCAAAGCCACCTGCTGTGGCAATTGAACCTGGCACCGATGTCCGATACCGACCGCCTGATCGCCGTCACCCTTATCGACAGCATCAACGGCCAGGGTTACCTGGAAGACACGATCGAAGAGATCTGCGCCGGTTTCGATCCGGAGCTGGACATCGAACTGGACGAAGTCGAAGCGGTACTGCACCGTATCCAGCAGTTCGAGCCAGCAGGTGTCGGCGCACGCAACCTGGGCGAGTGCCTGTTGCTGCAACTGCGCCAACTCCCGGCCAACACACCGTGGATGGCCGAGGCCAAACGCCTGGTCAGCGAGTTCATCGACCTGTTGGGCGGGCGCGACTACAGCCAGCTGATGCGCCGCATGAAGCTCAAGGAAGACGAACTGCGCCAGGTGATCGAGCTGGTTCAGAGCCTCAACCCGCGCCCAGGTTCGCAAATCGAGTCCAGTGAGCCGGAATACGTGGTGCCCGATGTCATCGTCCGCAAGGACAGTGATCGCTGGCTGGTCGAGCTGAACCAGGAAGCGATCCCGCGCCTGCGGGTCAATCCGCAATACGCCGGTTTCGTCCGCCGGGCCGACACCAGCGCCGACAACACCTTCATGCGCAATCAGTTGCAAGAAGCACGCTGGTTCATCAAGAGCCTGCAAAGCCGCAACGAAACGCTGATGAAAGTCGCCACGCAGATCGTCGAGCATCAGCGCGGCTTCCTCGACCACGGTGACGAGGCCATGAAACCGTTGGTGTTGCATGACATTGCCGAAGCCGTGGGCATGCACGAGTCGACCATCTCACGGGTGACTACCCAGAAGTTCATGCACACCCCACGCGGCATCTACGAACTGAAATACTTTTTCTCCAGCCACGTCAGCACCTCCGAAGGCGGAGAATGCTCGTCCACGGCAATCCGCGCGATCATCAAGAAACTGGTTGCGGCGGAAAATCAGAAAAAGCCATTGAGTGACAGCAAGATCGCTGGTTTACTGGAGGCACAAGGCATCCAGGTAGCCCGTCGCACCGTCGCCAAGTACCGCGAGTCCCTCGGCATCGCACCGTCGAGTGAGCGCAAGCGACTGATGTAGCGCCTGAGATATGCCACAGCGTTTGTGGGGCAGGTGCAAGACCTGCCTCTTTATGCACGGGCAACAAAGGAGAAGCTGTATGCAAGTCAATATCAGTGGACAGCATGTAGAAGTCACCCAGCCGCTGCGCGATTACGTGCTTGAAAAGCTCGCCCGCGTGGAAAGCCACTTCGACAAGATCACTAACGTGCAGGTCATCATGAAGGTCGAGAAGCTGCAGCAGAAGGTCGAAGCGACCCTGCAGATTCCTGGCTCGGAAGTGGTTGCCAACGCCGAACACGAAGACATGTATGCAGCGATCGATGCCTTGGCCGACAAGCTCGACCGCCAACTGAAAAAACACAAGGAAAAACAGCAAAGTCTGCTGCAAGGTGCAGCTGCCCGCTGATCCCCTCATCCATGATCCGACTTGAAACCATCCTGACCCCCGACCGTTCCTTGGTGAACGTGTCGGGTGGCAGTAAGAAGCGCGCCTTGGAAAAAGTCGCCAACCTGATTGCCGATCAAATCCCCGAGCTCGAGATGCAAGACGTCTTCGAAAAGCTGATCGCTCGTGAAAAGCTCGGCTCCACAGGCTTCGGCAATGGGATCGCCATACCTCACTGCCGCCTTGCAGGCTGCACTTCGCCCGTCAGCGCACTGCTGCACCTGGATGCTCCGATCGACTATGACGCCATCGATGGCGCGCCTGTCGACCTGCTGTTCGTCCTGCTGGTGCCGGAGGCTGCCACCGACGCCCATCTGGAACTGCTGCGCCAGATCGCCAGCATGCTGGATCGCAAGGAAGTTCGCGAGCGCCTGCGTGCCGCCAACAGCAGCGAGGCCCTGTACCAGGTAGTCCTGGACGCACAGAACGAGCACTGAACATGCGCCTGATCATCGTCAGCGGCCGGTCCGGCTCCGGCAAGAGTACCGCCCTCGATGTGCTGGAAGACAACGGCTTTTACTGTATCGATAACCTCCCTGCCGGCTTGCTGCCGCAGTTGGCGGAAAACGCGTTGATCCATACAGAGTTGCTGCAGCCGAAAGTGGCAGTGTCCATCGATGCCCGCAACCTGCCAAGCCACCTGTCACGCTTCCCCGAATTGCTCGCCGAAGCGCGTGGCCGGCATATCCAGTGCGATGTGCTGTTTCTCGACGCCGACGAGGACACGCTGCTCAAGCGCTTCTCCGAAACGCGCCGGCGCCATCCGCTGACGAATGCGGATCGCTCACTGGCCGAAGCGATCCGCGTCGAAAGCGAATTGCTGGGGCCAATCTCCGATCTTGCCGACCTGAAGATCGACACCACCAGCCTCAACCTTTACCAGCTGCGCGACTCGATCAAGTTGCGCCTGCTCAATCAGCCTGAGCCGGGCACCGCATTCCTGGTCGAATCGTTCGGCTTCAAGCGTGGCATGCCGGTCGATGCAGACCTGGTTTTCGATGTACGCTGCCTGCCGAACCCATACTGGAAGCCCGAACTGCGTGAGCATTCCGGCCTGGATCAGCCGGTTATCGATTACCTTGCAGCGCAGCCGGATGTCGAAGAGATGTTTACCGACATCTCGACTTACCTGCTCAAGTGGCTGCCCCGCTTCGCTGCCAGTAACCGCGCCTATGTCACCATCGCCATTGGCTGCACAGGCGGCCACCACCGCTCGGTGTACCTCACAGAGCGCCTCGGCCAACTGTTGCAACAGTCCCTGAAAAACGTCCAGGTCCGCCACCGCGACCTCTAGCCCACAGGATCAGCACCCCGATGCCCGCCCGCGAAATCACCATCATCAACAAGCTGGGCCTGCATGCCCGGGCGGCCGCCAAGTTCGTCGGCGTGGCCGGGCGCTTCCCCTGCCAGGTGCGGGTGGGCCGCGCACCAGACAAGCTGGTGGACGGCAAGAGCATCATGGCCGTGATGATGTTGGCGGCAGGCAAAGGCACCCAGGTGCACCTGCACACTGAAGGCGAGCAGGACAACGACGCACTGGAAGCGCTGGTAGCCTTGATCAACAACTACTTCGACGAAGGCGAATAAGCCCCTAACTCCAGGCTGGCCTCATCGCTGGCAAGCCGACGCCCTCATCGTGGACTGCCGATTCGGGGGGCCGGCTTACCGGCGACGGGCCAGTTGATGCCAATTCAAGACATCGCCGTGTCCATCACCATCATCAAGCAAAAACCTACGCACAGGCCGAGGCTGGCCAGACGGTGATGCCCATTGCTGCGCGACTCGGGAATGATTTCCTGGGTCACCACCAGCAGCATGGCCCCGGCCGCACAGGCCAGGCCCAGCGGTAACAGCAGTTCGGCGACATTCACCAGCCAGGCACAGACCACCGCTGCCAGTGGTTCTACCAACCCCGACGCCGCACCGATCAGAAACGCCTTGAACCGAGGCATCCCCGCCCCCGCCAGCACCAGCGCAATGACCAATCCTTCGGGAACATCCTGCAAGGCAATGCCCATGGCGAGGCTGTCAGCATCGGTCATGCCGCCCCCGGCCGACACGCCGATGGCCATGCCTTCGGGGATGTTGTGGGCGATGATCGCGATCACGAACAGCCAGATCCGCGCTGCAATCACCGGTTGGTTCCCGGTGCCGACCAAGGCCTCGGGCGAAGCACCGGACACTTTCAGATCGACGACGAACAGGCACATCGCACCGAACAACAGGCCGAAGCTGACCAGGCCACCCGCCCCCCAGGGGCTGAATCCGATGGACTGAGCGGCATCCAGGCCAGGAATGATCAGCGAGAACGCCGTCGCCGCCAGCATCACACCGGCACCGAAACCCAACAAGGTATCGGCCAGGGCCACCGGCATATTCCGAATCACCAGCACCGGTACTGCGCCCAGCGCTGTTCCCAGCGCGCACAATGCGCCGCCCTCGAGGGCACGCAACATGCGCGGATCCAGGTCCAGCCAGGCGATGCCCCGGGCCACCAGCAGGGCCGTGCCAACCAAGAGCAGCACAGTACCCAGTGCCAGCCGGAACAGGCGCACACTACTGACAGACATCACCTCTGAACGCATACCGGTCCGACTCATTGGCTGGCTTCGATATAACGGCGTTCCACTTCGGCCCAGTCAATTACGTTGTAGAAAGCCCCAATGTATTCCGGGCGACGGTTCTGGTACTTCAAGTAGTAGGCATGCTCCCACACATCCAGGCCGAGGATCGGTGTGTTGCCATGCATCAGCGGGCTGTCCTGGTTGCCGCTGCTCTCCACCACGAGTTTCTGTTCACCATTCACGCTGAGCCAGGCCCAGCCGCTGCCGAAGCGGGTCAGCGCGGCTTTGGTGAAGGCCTCCTTGAACGCCTCGAAACCACCCAGCTCAGCCTCGATGGCCTTGGCCACCAAGCCCTGTGGCTGGCCGCCGCCCTTGGGCGACATGACTTTCCAGAACAGCGAATGGTTGGCGTGACCACCGCCATGGTTGGTCACCGCCCCTCGCAGGTTTTCCGGCAGCTGTTTGACCGCAGCAACCAGCTTCTCAACCGGCCAGTCAGCCCACTGGGTACCTTCGACCGCAGCATTGAGGCCGTTGACGTAAGTCTGGTGGTGCTTGGTGTGGTGTATCTCCATGGTCTGGGTATCGATATGCGGTTCCAGCGCATCGTAGGCATAGGGCAAAGCAGGCAAGGTATGAGACATATCAATGGATTCCGTAAGCGGGGGTTGGGGGCGGCAGGTCCGTCTGGGCAGCCAGTCCACTGGCCAAGGGCGCACGGCGATAGAGCAGGCGCTCGGCGCGCGGATACTGCCCGTATTCGGCAATGAAGCTCAGCAATTGGGTGTAGGTGCGCCCGCTGTGGCGCAGCGCGGCATCACGCAGCGCCTGCGGCAGGCGCGCTTCCTGGCTGGCCTGGAGCAGGCGCTGATGAATGGCGCACAGGTAGTCGGCGCTCTCATGCGGCTGGTTCAGGCGCAGGTGCAGGTCGGCCAGGTTGTGGTGGGCAATGACCAAAGCGGCCACTGCTCCGTCGACGTCATGCCAGCGCTCGAACAGCACCTGGGCCAGCGCCAGGGCTTGCAGGTACAGTTCCCGGGCATCGACCAGCTCGCCCTGGTCGAACAGCCGGTTGGCGGCCTCGGTGGTGCGTTTCCAGTGCTGCATGACAGGCCTCCTGGGCGCTGACGCGGGTCAGATGCCCCCAGCGGTGAGTTTTTCCGGGTCCAGCAGCGCTTCGAGCTGATCGCGCGACAGGTCGGTATGCTCCAGCGCCACGTCGATGATCGGCCGGCCCTGCTTGTACGCGGTCTTGGCGATCTCGGCGGCCTTGAGGTAGCCGATGATCGGGTTCAGGGCGGTGACCAGGATCGGGTTGCGTGCCAGGGCTTCCTTGAGCTTGCCCTCATTGACCTTGAAGCTGGCGATGGCCTGGTCGGCCAGCAGGCGGCTGGCGTTGGCCATCAGCTCGATGCTCTCCAGCAGGTTGCGGGCTATCACCGGCAGCATCACGTTGAGCTCGAAGTTGCCCGACTGGCCGGCAACGGCGATGGTCGCGTCGTTGCCGATCACCTGGGCGGCGACCATGGCGGTGGCTTCCGGGATAACCGGGTTGACCTTGCCCGGCATGATCGAGGAGCCAGGCTGCAGGGCTTGGAGTTCGATCTCACCGAGGCCTGCGAGCGGCCCGGAATTCATCCAGCGCAGGTCGTTGGCGATTTTCATCAGTGCCACGGCAGTGGTTTTGAGCTGGCCGGACAGCGCCACGGCGGTGTCCTGGGAGCCGATCAGGGCGAACAAGTTCTGGCCGGGGGTAAACTCGACCTGGGTGAGGCCGCTCAGCTGGCGAGCGAAGCCTGCGGCGAATTGCGGGTGGGCGTTGATCCCGGTGCCCACGGCAGTGCCACCCTGGGCCAGGGCCTGCAGGCTCGGCAGGGTCGCTTCGATATGCGCCTTGGCGCCATTGATCTGGGCCGCCCAGCCATCGAGCACCTGGCTCATGCGCACCGGCATGGCATCCATCAGGTGGGTACGGCCAGTCTTCACGTACTGATGCACTTGCACCGACTTGGCCTCGATCACCTGAACCAGGTGAGCCAGGGCGGGCAGCAACTGCTCATGCAGCGCCAGTGCGGCGCTGACGTGAATGGTGGTCGGGATGATGTCGTTGCTGCTCTGGCCGCAGTTGACATGGTCGTTGGCATTGACCGGCTCACCGAGCAGGCGGCTGGCCAGCGTGGCGATCACCTCGTTGGCATTCATGTTCGAGCTGGTGCCAGAGCCGGTCTGGTACACGTCCACCGGGAAGTGCTGGATGAAGTCTTCGGCGAGCAGTTGCTCGACCGCCTTGACGATGGCTTGGCCCTGGGCGGCAGAAATCTGCTCCAGCTCGATGTTGGCCTTGGCGGCAGCCGCCTTGGCCAACAGCAGGGCACGAATGAACTGGGCCGGCATACGCTGGCCGCTGATCGGGAAGTTGTCGACCGCGCGCTGGGTCTGGGCGCCATACAGGGCCAGGGCCGGCACCTGCAATTCACCCATGCTGTCACGCTCGATACGGGTATCACTCATCATCAAATCCTTGCATCAGTTCATCGGGGGAAATGGACGGCAGCAACCGGCAGTTGGCCAGTTGCAGGGCGTAGGGTTGCCAGCGCTGGTTCTGTTCGCGGCGGTCGAGCTTGCGCAGCTCAAGCAGGGGGCGCCAGGCCTGATCCAGGCACTGGCAACGCCAATGCCATGGCAGCATGCGATCGCAGGCGGTATCCAGCAGCAGGCGGAACGAGGTCAGCGCCACGGTCCATGGCGAGGTGTCCGTGCAGCACGCCAGGTAGCGGCCTTCGGCCAGATAGTGCTCGATCAGGCGCGGCTCGTCGGGCTCGAGCGCGCAGCGGATGCGCCGGCTGAGCCAGCGCCAGTTTTCCAGGTAAGGCAGTTCGCGCAGGACGGGTTTCATGAACATCATCACCGGAGCTTTTGGGTAATGATATTCATTATTAAATGATAAATGTAATCACTTCAAGCGCGGATTGAGCAAATAAAAAACCCGGCACAGGGCCGGGTTTCGAGGTTTTCGCTCAACGCTTCAGGGTTTCAGCTACCTGCAACGGTCATCCGCTCGATCAACACCGAGCCCGTGTGGATATTGCTGCGGGTTTCAAGATCACTGCCAATGGCAACAATCTGCTGGAACATGTCCTTCATGTTGCCGGCAATCGTCACTTCCTGCACCGCATGCTGAATCTCGCCATTCTCGACCCAGAAGCCTGCAGCACCACGCGAGTAGTCGCCTGTGACCATGTTCAGGCCATGGCCCATCAGCTCGGTCACCAGCAAACCGCGCCCCATGCGGCGGATCAGGGCCGCCTGATCTTCGATGCCATGGGTGACGTACAGGTTGTGCACACCACCGGAGTTGGCCGTACTTGGCAAGCCGAGCTTGCGACCGGAATAGGTACCCAGCAGGTAAGACACCAGCTCCCCTTTGTCGACGAACGGCTTGGCATAGGTCGCCAGGCCATCACCGTCGAACGCCGCGCTGCCAAGGGCACGCGGAATATGCGGGCGCTCATCCAGCGTCAGCCAGCTGGGGAACAGCCGCTGGCCAAGGGCACCATCGAGGAACGACGACTTGCGGTACAGGTTGCCACCCGAGATGGCCGACAGGAAGCTGCCGAACAGGCCACCGGCCAGCTCGGCGGAGAACAGCACCGGCACTTCGCATGTCTTGACCGGACGCGCCCCGAGCCGGCTGGCTGCGCGCTGTGCAGCGCGCTGGCCAATGCTGCGCGGGTCGGCCAACAGGTGGCCCTGGCGGTTGACGTCGTACCAGTAATCACGCTGCATCTGGCCTTCACCTTCAGCGATCATCACGCAGCTCAGGCTGTGCCGGGTCGAGGCGTAGCCGCCGATGAAGCCATGGCTGTTGCCATAGACACGGCAGCCCTGGTGGGTATTGAGGGTGGTGCCATCGGCGTTGAGAATGCGCGGGTCAGCGTCGAATGCCGCCGCCTCGCAGGCCAGGGCCATCTCGATGGCTTTCTCGGGCTCCAGATCCCAGTCATGGTAAAGGTCCAGGTCCGGAATCTCGCGCGCCATCAGTGCCGCATCAGCCAGCCCCGAGCAATCGTCTTCGGAGGTGTGCCTGGCAATGGCCAGGGCGGCGGCAACGGTTTCGCGAATGGCCTCAGGGCCACTGGCCGAGGTACTGGCCGAGCCCTTGCGCTGGCCGACATAGAGGGTGATGCCAAAGCCCTGGTCGCGGTTGAACTCTACCGTCTCGACCTCACGCTGACGCACCGTGGTGGACAAGCCCTGCTCCAGCGACACCGCCACTTCGCAGGCGCTGGCACCCTGCCGGCGCGCCTCGGCGATGATCGCTTCGACCTGCTCCTGCAATGCTGGCAGGTCCTTGGGGCCTACGCTCTGGACTGCACTCATGGTTTTCTCCACTCAAATTCTGCATTCGGCGAGGGTCATTCTACGACCGGGCCGGACAAGCGGCCCCCGGGTGGTTATCATGGCGGCAATTTCTATGCCTTCTACGAAAAGTGCCTGCGCGGCGACTTTTCATACAACTCAAGCGGACTGCGCACCATGGTTGATTCATACGACGACGCCTTCGACGGCGAAAAAAGCAAAACCCAGATCAAGCGCGAGTTGCATGCGCTGGTCGAACTCGGCGAACGCCTGACTACGGTCAAGGCCGATACCCTGGCGCGCCTGCCGTTGACCGATGAGCTGCGCAAAGCCTTGGCCGAAGCCTGCAAGCACACCGCCCATGGCGCACGCAAACGGCATATGTCGTTCGTCGGCAAACTGATGCGCGACCAGGACCTGGACGCCATCCACGCGGTGCTCGAGCAGATCGACAGCTCCAGCCGCCAGTACAACGAACGCTTCCACAACCTGGAGCGCTGGCGGGACCGCCTGATCGACGGTAATGACGAGGACCTTGAACGCTTCGTCAACGAATACCCCGACACCGACCGTCAGCAGCTGCGTTCGCTTATCCGTCATGCCCAGCACGAGAAGGCGCGGAACAAGCCGCCTGCCGCTGCGCGCAAGGTCTTCAAATACATCCGCGACCTCGACGAACTGCAGCGCGGCCTGCGCTGATCCCCGCCACCTGGGGCTGCCCTGCAGCCCCGGGGCATGCATCACGCGCCGGTACCACCGACGGTGATCGCGTCCAGCTTCAAGGTTGGCTGGCCTACCCCTACCGGCACCGATTGCCCATCCTTGCCGCACGTCCCCACGCCGCTGTCCAACGCAAGATCGTTACCGACCATCGACACTCGGCTCATGGCCTCGGGCCCGTTGCCGATCAGTGTCGCGCCTTTGACCGGTGCGGTGATCTTGCCGTCTTCGATCAGATAGGCTTCGCTGGTCGAGAACACGAACTTGCCGCTGGTGATGTCCACCTGGCCACCGCCCAGGTTGGCGCAATAGATCCCTTTCTTCACCGAAGCGATGATTTCCTGCGGGTCGCTTTCGCCGGCACGCATGTAGGTGTTGGTCATCCGCGGCATCGGCAGGTGGGCATAGGATTCGCGGCGGCCGTTACCGGTCACGGCCATCCCCATCAGGCGTGCATTGAGTTTGTCTTGCATGTAGCCTTTGAGCACGCCGTTCTCGATCAGCGTCGTGCATTCGGTCGGCGTGCCCTCGTCGTCGACGCTCAGCGAGCCGCGACGGCCCTCGAGGGTGCCATCGTCCACGATAGTGCACAGGCTCGAAGCCACCTTCTCGCCGATCCGGCCACTGAACGCCGAGCTGCCCTTACGGTTGAAATCGCCTTCCAGGCCGTGGCCGACCGCTTCATGCAACAGCACACCCGACCAGCCGGAACCCAACACCACCGGCAAGGTGCCCGCTGGCGCAGGAATGGCCTCCAGGTTCACCAAGGCCTGGCGCAGCGCCTCACGGGCATAACCCATGACCCGTTCCTCGGTGAAGAAGCGGTAGTCGGTACGCCCGCCGCCGCCCTGCCCGCCCCGTTCACGCCGACCATTGTGCTCGACGATGACACTGACGTTGAAGCGCACCAGCGGCCGCACGTCAGCGGCCAGGCTGCCGTCGGCCGCAGCGATCAGAATGCGCTCCCACACCCCGGCCATGCTCACGCTGACCTGCTGGATACGCGGGTCGAGCGCCCGCGTGGCGGCATCGACACGTTTGAGCAGCTCGACCTTTTCAGCACGGCTAAGCACGTCCAGCGGGTTATCCGGGGCATACAGGGCCGTCACGTCCTGGCTGCGGAACGCCTGAACGGTGCCGTTCTGCCCGGCGCGGGAAATCGACCGCGCCGCCCGGGCTGCCGAAGTCAGAGCCTCGAGGTTGATCGCGTTGCTGTAGGCGAAACCGGTTTTCTCACCCGACTGGGCACGCACGCCCACGCCTTGGTCAAGGTTGAAGCTGCCCTCTTTGACAATGCCGTCCTCCAGCGCCCAGGTTTCCGAGATCTGGCCCTGGAAGTACAGGTCGGCGGCGTCGATGCCCGGCCCGGCCAACTCGCCCAGTACAGCCTGCAGGCTGTCCAGGGTCAATCCGCCTGGGGCCAGGAGCTGCTCGCTGACGGTGGATAACATCTGGCTCATAGTCACTCCGAGGTGTGCGCAGGCCGCAAGGCGTCCTGCGAAAAAAAGCGCCGGTGCAAAGCGACCGGCATACGCGCCCGAATGGACGCTTGTTCATCACTGTCGCGCTCGGCAAGCAATACCGCTTCGCCTTGCGCCTGTTCGGCGACGATCCGCCCCCAGGGGTCGACGATCGCCGCGTGCCCATGGGTCTCCCGTGGGCCTGGATGGGTACCGCCCTGGGCTGCGGCCAGCACATAGCACTGTGTTTCGATGGCCCGGGCACGAATCAGCACTTCCCAGTGCGCCGCGCCTGTGACCGCCGTGAACGCCGCAGGTGCCGTAATCAGTTGCGCGCCGGCACTGCGCAGCGCGCTGTACAGTTCCGGAAAACGAAGGTCGTAGCAGACGCTCAAGCCCAGGCGCCCTACCGGCGTGTCGGCCACCACCACGTGCGCGCCATGGGCGTAGTCGTCGGACTCACGGTAACGGCCACGGGTATCGGCCACGTCCACGTCGAACAGGTGCAGCTTGTCGTAGCGCGCCACCACCTCGCCGTGCTCGTCGACCAGAAGCGAGCAGGCATGCGCCTTGGCATCAGGCTGATCGGCAGGTGGCAGCGGCAAGGTGCCGGCAACAATCCATAATCTGAGGTCGCGGGCGGTGCGTTTCAACCAGGGCAGTATCGGCCCCTCACCCAAAGCCTCGGCCCGGCCGATCGCAGCGGCATCCCTGCGCCCCATGGCGGCAAAATTTTCCGGCAGCACCGCCAGCCTCGCGCCGCCGAATGCCGCCTGTTCCAGCAAGGCACCCGCACGCTGCAAGTTGGCCAACACATCGTCCTGGCTGACCATCTGGATGACCGCTACTTTCATCGGCACTCCTGGCACTACTTGTTGAACGGTTTCACAAAGGTGATTCTAGGCTCTTTCCACGGCCCTTCGATGCGATAGTGCACGCTGGCGAAGCGCGATACGCGATCACCGATCAGCCGGTCGACCAGGAACAGCGCCCCACCGACCGCCGGTGCGCCTACGATCAGCGCGGCCAGGGGCAGGTTGTTGGTCACTGGCAGGGAGACCTGAAGGTTGGCGTCCACCCGGTCGCGAACGAGGTCCAGCGTACCGTCGAGCTCGAAGTTGCTCGAAGGCCCGGTCACGCTGATCGGCTCGCGGGTCACGTAGACGCCGTCACTGGCTACCAGCAAGCCTTTTACCCGATCATAGGCCAGGCCCTTGTCGAACAGGTCCGAGAAGTCCAGGCGCAGACGCCGGCCGATGGAGTTGAAGTTGAGCAGGCCAAACACCCGCAAGGCTTGAGCGCCGCCCTCCACTTCCACGAACTGCCCTGTGCGCAATGCCGCATCCATGCTGCCCGAGAAGCGCTTGAGGCCAACCCAGGCTGGCGAGCCGGGCCAGCGGCCATCCACATCCAGACGAAAGTCGCGACTGGTCA
Source organism: Pseudomonas sp. NPDC089743 (assembly GCF_044748785.1). Classification (NCBI taxonomy): domain Bacteria; kingdom Pseudomonadati; phylum Pseudomonadota; class Gammaproteobacteria; order Pseudomonadales; family Pseudomonadaceae; genus Pseudomonas; species Pseudomonas sp. NPDC089743. Next base: position 300,498 of record NZ_JBIVGS010000003.1, on the reverse strand, counting down.
CGGTAGGCGCGAAGCCCCAGGCCTTGAGCACGTCGGCCAGGTTCTTGCCATCCAGGCGGCCCTTGTACCAGCTGCTGGTGGCACCGCTGTCACCTTCCCAGCCGCCGCGGCCGTCGATGTGCAGGCCTTTGAAGACCAGGTCGATATCCTGAGCGGATACGCCTCGGGCGGTCGGGCGCAGCTTCAACGCCAGGTTGCCATACAGGTCATCGCCGCGGTACAGCTTGTCGATGGTCAGGTCCAGTGCCGGTACCTTGCGTGGATCGAACGAGGCCAGCGGGTCAGGGCCTTCCTCGGCCTGTGCTTGGACCGGGTCCGCTGCTGGCAGGCGCAAGGTCTGCAGGCGCACGGTCATCGGTGCGCCCTTGGCATCGGGTAACCGTGCATTGCCGATGACTTCCTTGCTATCCAGGCGCAGATCCCACGCAGGGCCACCCCTGGCCAGACGCACGACAGCCTGGTTCAGCTCCATGCCCAGGGCCTTCAACTGGCCGATGCTCAGGTCTACGCTCTGAAGCGTCTGGCGGGCACTGGCGCCTGGGTCGTCGCCACTGATCTGCGTCATCTTGGCCTGCCAGGGCGCCAGGTCCAGGCTCTCGAGGCGCCCCCGTACGCGCAGGCCCTGCTCAGCTGGTACCTGCGCCTGCCCTGCCCCCAGCAGCAGCTCGCCGCGGCCTTGCCCAAGGTTGTCGCTGGGCGCTGCATAGGCAAAGCGGGCAAGGTCGGCATAGGCCGCATCCAGGCGCCGCTCCGGCCCTTGCAGGCTCATGCTGAATCGGCTATCACGCGTCTCTGCTGCGGCCTTGCCGAACGGTGCCGGCAAATCGATCACCAGGCCTTTGAGCGACGAATTCACGCTCAGGCTGTTGTCGCGGCTGCCAAGGTTGAGTTGCAACTGGTAGGGCAGCTCACCAGACGCCGGCAAGGGCTGCTTGAACTGCAGCCAGTCGGTCAAGGCCGCAAGCGCCACCTGGCCATTCGCGCTGATACGCGTCTGCATCTGCTCAGGCTGGCCCTCGGCGGTGATCTGCGCGGTCACCGGTTTGCCAAAAGCCTGCAGGGCGATGTTCTTCCCACTCAGGCCCTTGTCGAGGTCGAAACTGAAGTCGCCCTTGAGTCGGCTCAGCTCCAGGGTCGGCGGCGCAACCTTCAGGCGTGCATCGGCGGTGGCAAAGTCGACCTGTACTTTCGGGCGTTGCCCGTGGGCCAAGGGGATGTCAAGCTTGAGCTTGCCCTTGAGCGGCCCCTCGCCCTCCCATCCTGCGAACATTTCGCCGGTGCCGATAGGCGCCTCTTTGAGAATCCTCAAACCATCGCCGAGGCTACCGTCGAACTTGCCATCAAGGTACAGGTGGCTTTGCTCGTCGCCCTCGACATGGGGAATGTTGACACTGACGTCGCTTACCTGTGTGTCGAGCAACAGGCCTTTATTGGCCTTGATACGCACGCCACTGTCCTCGATCAGCACATCGCCAGCGACGTTCTGCACCTGTGGCCAGCCAGGCTGGAAGTCCAGCGCAGCGTCGTGCACCTTGAAGAACAAGCTGATGCTGCGCGATTCGGGGCTGGCACCGTGGTTCAGCGAACCTTGGTACTGGAAGTAGCCTTCATCGACGTTGCCCTTGACGATGGCACTGCGCAGCCATTCATCGAGCGCCGGGCTGAGCACCTCAGGCAGGTATTTGGCAGTGTAGCGGCCATCGCCTTCGGTCAGGCCGACGCGCAGGTCCATATAGCTCTCGCTGCCTTCTTCAAACAGCAGGCGAATCAGGAAATCCCCGGCGATCTTGCCCTCCTCACCCAGCACTTTCAGGTAGGGCGCAGCCAGGGTGAATCCTGCTTTGTCGAGGGTGTAGGTCAGGCGGGCGTTGGCTTTCTGATAATGCCAAGGTTTGGCGAAGATCGGATAAAGATGCAACATGAAGGCGTCGGTATCCAGGCGTAGTTCGCCATGGCCAAGGTCTCCACTGATGCTCCCGCTGACGTTACCGGCAGCCGGTGCGCCGTGGTAGGCGTCAAAGCCCACTTTTTCCAGATTGGCAGCGAACTGAAGCCGTTGATCACCCTCGGCCTTGGGCCGCACGTCCAGGCGCAGATTGCGCACGGCACCGGTCACTTTAAGCCCATCGACCACCGTCATGAGCTTTTCCGGCAGCGGCGCCAGTGCATCTATCAAAGGCGTCAGCGGCGTAAGATCAAGACGGTCCGCCTGCACCTGCCAGGTTTCTCCGGCAGGCTCCTCGCCTGCCCGCTGACGCAGCTGCAGCTTCGACTCCCAGCGGGTCTTGCCGAGGTCGGCTGCCAGTGAATCGACCACCACATCGAAACCCTGCGCGTTGCGCTGGAACCAGGCCGACACCGCCAGGTTATCCAGTGTCACCGCCTGGCGCTCGGCATAGCCACCGCGCAACTGAGGCGCATTGAGCCGGACCACTGCCTGCTGCAACCGGCCCTCACCCCAGTCAACCCAGAACTCACCACCGGCGCGCAAGGCTTGGGCCTGCCACTGGCCGAGCAGGCGTGGCGGCAGCCAACGCGCCCAGTCGCTCTGCGGCAGGCTCAGGTAAGCCTCTGCCTTACCGTCGCGCCAGGCCTTGGCATTCACCCGGCTGCGAAGGTTCAGTGCCAACGGCTGGCCGTCAGGCAGGGTCGCACGCAGGTCCAGCGCCTGACGTGAAGCGCCGGCCTGCAGGCCAAGGCTGACATAGGTAAGCGTCAACGGGTCACGCTGCCAGGGCTGCAGGGTGACTTGACTGTCGAATGCATCAATACGGCCCAACTGCTGCAAACGCTGCAACACCTCGGCCGGGTCCAGCGGCGCATCATCCTTTTTCGGTAAGCCTTCAAGCGCCCAAACGCCCTGCTCGTTCTCACGCAGGATCAGTTGCAGGCCCGCCAGCTGAACACGCGCCAGGCGTACTTCGCGTGCAGTGAGGCTGGCCCACAGGTCGGGCACCAGCTTGACGTCATCCAGGCGCAACGCCGAAGCCCCCTCGCCCAACTGCAGGTCGCGCACTTGCAGCACCGGCGCCAGGCCACTCCAGCGCCCTTCCAGGCTGCCCACATGCACCGGCATTCCCAACGCCTGCTCGGCCTTGCTTTCGAGGTCGGCGCGGTATTCGGCCACCAGTGGCACCAGGTACCGGCCGAGGCTGACGTAGAGCGCCACCAACACCGCCAGCAGGGCGCAGATGCCCAGCCCCCAACGGGTCAAGGCGACAAGAACGCGGGTCAGACGTCCCATGGCCATGGCCCTCCAGGTCGTTTATCCATGATGGCTCGAAGCAGCGGTTTTGCCAGCCCGGGCACCCTGGACTGGGTATCAGAAAGCCTCAGAGCAGCACCACATCGTATTGTTCCTGCGAGTACATCGACTCGACCTGGAAGCGAATGGTTCGACCGATGAAGGTTTCCAGCTCGGCCACGTTGCCGGATTCTTCATCGAGCAGGCGGTCGACCACCTTCTGGTTGGCCAATACCCGATAGCCTTCTGCCTGATAGGCGCGGGCTTCACGAAGAATCTCGCGGAAAATTTCGTAACAGATAGTTTCCGGGGTTTTCAGCTTGCCACGCCCCTGGCAGGCGGAGCAGGGTTCGCACAGCACCTGCTCCAGGCTCTCGCGCGTGCGCTTGCGGGTCATCTGTACCAGGCCCAGCTCGGTGATGCCGATGATGTTGGTCTTGGCATGATCACGTTCGAGCTGCTTTTCCAGGGTACGCAGCACCTGGCGTTGATGGTCCTCATCCTCCATGTCGATGAAGTCGATGATGATGATCCCGCCAATGTTGCGCAGGCGCAGTTGCCGGGCGATTGCCGTGGCCGCTTCCAGGTTGGTCTTGAAGATGGTTTCTTCAAGGTTGCGGTGGCCGACGAAGGCGCCGGTGTTCACATCGATGGTAGTCATTGCCTCGGCCGGGTCGACCACAAGATAGCCGCCGGACTTGAGCGGCACCTTGCGATCGAGTGCGCGCTGGATTTCGTCCTCTACGCCATACAGGTCGAAAATCGGCCGCTCGCCCGGGTAGTGCTCCAGGCGGTCGGCGATCTCCGGCATCAGTTCGGCAACGAACTGCGTGGTCTTCTGGAAGGTTTCCCGGGAGTCGATGCGGATCTTCTCGATCTTCGGGTTGACCAGGTCGCGCAGTGTGCGCAAGGCCAGGCCAAGATCCTCGTAGATGACCGTCGGGGCACCGCAGGTCTGGATCTGGCTGCCAATCTGCTCCCACAGGCGGCGCAGGTAGCGGATGTCCTGCAGGATCTCTTCGGCCCGCGCGCCCTCGGCGGCCGTGCGCAGGATGAAACCGCCGGCATTCTTGATGTCTTCGCTGTCCATGCAGTCACTGACCACCTGCTTGAGGCGATCACGTTCGGCTTCGTCCTCGATCTTCAGCGAAATGCCGACATGGCTGCTACGCGGCATGTACACCAGGTAACGCGACGGTATCGACAGCTGAGTGGTCAGCCGTGCGCCTTTGCTGCCGATGGGGTCTTTGGTCACCTGCACCACCAGGGCCTGGCCCTCGTGTACCAGTGCGGTGATGGTCTCCACGGCAGAACCTTCGCGCTGGGAAATCTCCGAGGCATGAATGAACGCGGCGCGCTCCAGGCCGATATCGACGAACGCGGCCTGCATGCCGGGCAGCACCCGCACGACTTTGCCCTTGTAGATATTACCGACGATGCCGCGACGCTGGGTGCGCTCGACGTGCACTTCCTGCAGCACCCCGTTTTCCACCACCGCCACACGCGACTCCATCGGGGTGATGTTGATCAGGATCTCTTCACTCATGGCAGGCTCTCGTCAAAGGTCTTCGGTAATCATGGATCGCGGGCGCCGGGCTGGCTACTGCTGCTTTGTTACCTCTGGAGAAAGCGCCGGCACCTGCCAGCAGGCGATACCGAATTGGGCGAGCAGTTCGGCCGTCTCGCTCAGGGGCAGGCCGACCACCGCCGAATAGCTGCCCTGAAGGCCGGTCACGAATACCGCCCCCAAGCCCTGGATGGCATAACCGCCTGCTTTATCCACCGGTTCGCCACTGGCCCAATAGCGCTGTGCTTCTTCCGGGTCGATGGCACGGAAACGCACAGTGCTGGTGACACAGACGCTCAGGCAGCACTGGCCATCGCTCAGTGCCACTGCCGTCAACACCTGATGTTCGCGCCCTGCCAGGTCCGCCAGCATGGCCAAGGCATCTTCACGGTTTTCCGGCTTGCCGAGAATTCGCCCATCGAGCACCACCGCAGTGTCTGCACCGAGGACTACGGCCGGGCCGGCGAGACTGGCAAGGCCAGCCTCAGCCTTGCTCCTGGCCAGGCGTTCGACATAAGCCACAGCGCTTTCATCTGGCAGCGCGCTTTCATCGATGGGGGCGCTGATAACGGTGAACGGCACACCGATCTGGGCCAGCAGTTCACGACGACGGGGCGAGCCTGAGGCCAGGTAAAGTGGTTTCATGCAGACATCTCCCTGTCGGTGACGGCGGTGCCGTCAGTTGATATGCAAACGCCGGCGCAGATCACGCAGGGCGAAGCTGATCCACGGCCAGAGCAAGGCACTGATGACTGCCGACCAGACCAGCGCAAGCGTGGGCAGCCGGTTGCCGGTGAGCGCGCTGAGCCACAACTGGACCAGTTGGGCGATACCGAAGATCACCAGGATTACCAGGCTCTGCTGCCACATCGGGAACATGCGCAGACGCTGCTGCAGCGACAGCACCAGGAAGGTGATCAGGGTCAGGACCAGGGCGTTCTGCCCGAGCAACGTGCCATACAGCACATCCTCGGCCAGGCCCAGTACGAACGCAGTGGTCATGCCAACCTTGTTCGGGACCATGAGCGTCCAGAACGATACCAGCATCGCCAGCCACATTGGCCGGAACATCTCGAGAAACGGCGGCATGGGCGAGACGCTGAGTAGCAGGCCAATGGCGAAGGTCAGCCAGATGACCCACCCGTGGTTACGGCGCGTTTTGGCCATCATTGCCTCCGAGGCTGGGCAGGTGCCGCAGGCGCTGCGGCAGGGCTGGCGGGGGCTGCACCCGGTGCTGCGGCGGCCGGGGCCGGTACTGCACCGGCTGGGGCGGCGGGCGCGGCCGGGGCAGGCGCTGCCGTTGCAGGCGTGCCGGGGGTGGCCTGTTCGCCATTGGCACCAGGCTCTACGGGGGCGGCTGCGCCCTTGCGGTCTGCCTCTTCCTGGGCCAGCGCCGCATCGGTGGCGCGCTGCTCCGGCGAACGCCGGTCGCTGAACACCAGCAGCATGTAGCGGCTGCGGTTGAGCGCGGCGGTAGGAATGGCACGAACGATTGCGAACGGCTGGCCGGAGTCATGGATCACTTCGTTGACCGTGGCCACCGGGTAGCCGGCCGGGAAGCGCTGGCCCATGCCGGAGCTCACCAGCAAGTCGCCTTCCTTGATGTCGGCCGTGTCGGCGACATGGCGCAGCTCCAGGCGCTCAGGGTTGCCTGTACCGCTGGCAATCGCGCGCAGGCCGTTACGATTGACCTGTACCGGGATGCTATGGGTGGTATCGGTCAGCAGCAGCACCCGTGAGGTGTAGGGCATCAGCTCGACCACCTGGCCCATCAGGCCGCGGGCGTCGAGTACCGGCTGGCCAAGGAACACCCCATCGCGCTCGCCTTTGTTGATCAGGATACGGTGGGTGAACGGGTTGGGGTCGACGCCGATCAGCTCGGCCACCTCGACCTTCTCATTGACCAGTGCGGAGGAGTTGAGCAACTCGCGCAGGCGCACGTTCTGCTCGGTCAGGGCCGCCAGCTTCTGCAAGCGCCCCTGCAACAGCAGGGCTTCGGTCTTGAGCTTCTCGTTTTCCGCGATCAGTTCGTTACGGCTGCCGAACTGGCCCGCCACACCTTGCCACATCCGCTGAGGCAAGTCGGTGATCCAGTACGATTCCATCAGAACCAGGCCCATCTGACTACGCACGGGCTTGAGCAGGTCAAAGCGTGCATCGACCACCATCAGCGCGACCGAAAGCACCACTAACACGAGCAGGCGAACGCCCAGCGAAGGGCCCTTGGAGAAAAGCGGTTTAATGGGCCGTTCCTCGTGGACGACTCAGGAGGTCATTGGACATGGGACAACGCACCAGCCTGGTTGCGGGTTGACAGAAGCGGCGCCGCAACGGACGCCAGCCCAACGCATACAGGTAGCACTGCGCGCGCCACCTGTAAACCGGGCGCTCGATCACTCGCTGGAGAGCAGGTCCATCGCGTGCTTGTCCATCATCTCCAGGGCGCGACCGCCGCCACGGGCCACGCAGGTCAGCGGGTCCTCGGCAACGATCACCGGCAAGCCGGTTTCCTGGGCCAGCAGCTTGTCGAGGTCACGCAGCAGCGCGCCACCACCGGTCAGCACCAGGCCACGCTCGGCGATGTCAGAGGCCAGCTCCGGCGGAGACTGCTCCAGGGCGCTCTTGACGGCCTGAACGATGGTCGCCAGCGACTCCTGCAGGGCTTCGAGCACTTCATTGGAGTTCAGGGTGAAGGCACGTGGCACGCCTTCGGCCAGGTTGCGGCCGCGCACGTCGACTTCACGCACTTCGCCGCCCGGGTAGGCGGTACCGATTTCCTGCTTGATGCGTTCGGCAGTGGATTCGCCGATCAGGCTGCCGTAGTTGCGGCGCACATAGGTGACGATGGCCTCGTCGAAGCGGTCGCCGCCAACGCGGACAGACTCGGCGTAGACCACGCCATTGAGCGAAATCAGGGCGATTTCAGTGGTACCACCACCGATATCGACGACCATCGAACCACGGGCTTCTTCGACCGGCAGGCCGGCACCGATGGCCGCGGCCATGGGTTCTTCGATCAGAAACACTTCACGGGCACCGGCACCCAGCGCCGACTCGCGAATGGCGCGGCGCTCTACCTGGGTCGACTTGCACGGCACGCAGATCAGCACACGAGGGCTTGGTTGCAGGAAGCTGTTCTCGTGAACCTTGTTGATGAAGTACTGCAACATTTTTTCACAAACGCTGAAGTCGGCAATGACGCCGTCCTTCATCGGACGAATGGCAGCAATGTTGCCAGGCGTACGGCCCAGCATGCGCTTGGCTTCGGTACCGACGGCGACGACGCTTTTCTGGTTGCCGTGGGTACGGATGGCAACTACCGAGGGCTCATTCAGGACGATACCGCGCTCACGCACGTAGATAAGGGTGTTGGCAGTACCCAGGTCGATGGAGAGATCGCTGGAAAACATGCCACGCAGTTTCTTGAACATGGGAAAGGGACCCTGGGGAAAGCGTGGGTAAAAAAGTGCGGCAAACTCTAACAATGGCAGGGATTTTGGGCAAGGAGCCAATATGTTAAATTGGTCGTTTTTCCGAGCACGCCAGCAGATGATCGCGGCCGTATGACCGCCAGAATGCCGACATGTTCCTCATCACGGACCTTATTCCGTTCTTTGTTTCCCCTGGAGATACCCATGGCGCTTGAACGCTGCGACGTGGAAAAGATCGCCCATCTGGCCCGTCTGGGCCTGAATGAAGGCGAACTGCCACGCACTACCGATGCACTGAACAGCATTCTCGGGCTGGTCGACCAGATGCAAGCGGTCGACACCACCGGCATCGAACCCCTGGCCCACCCCCTGGAGGCCAGCCAGCGCCTGCGTCCCGACCAGGTCACCGAAAGCAACCAGCGCGATGCCTACCAAGCCATCGCACCGAAGACCGAAAGCGGTCTGTACCTGGTTCCCAAAGTCATCGAGTAAGGGATAGTGCCTGCCATGCATCAATTGACCCTGGCCGAGATCGCCCGCGGGCTCGCCGACAAGTCGTTTTCTTCCGAAGAGCTGACCGGCGCCCTGCTGGCGCGCATTCAGCAACTCGACCCGCAACTCAACAGTTTCATCAGCGTCACCGAGGAGCTGGCCCTGGGCCAGGCCCGTGCCGCCGACGCCCGTCGCGCCGCCGGTGAGACCGGCGCACTGCTGGGCGCCCCCATCGCCCACAAGGACCTGTTCTGCACCCACGGCGTACGTACCAGCTGCGGCTCGAAGATGCTCGACAACTTCAAAGCGCCGTACGACGCCACCGTGGTCGCCAAGCTGGCCGAGGCCGGCATGGTCACCCTGGGCAAGACCAACATGGACGAATTCGCCATGGGGTCTGCCAACGAATCCAGCCACTACGGCGCGGTGAAGAACCCCTGGAACCTCGAACACGTGCCTGGCGGCTCGTCCGGTGGCTCCGCTGCGGCCGTGGCCGCCCGCCTGCTGCCGGCGACCACCGGCACCGATACCGGCGGCTCTATCCGACAGCCGGCGGCACTGACCAACCTCACAGGCCTCAAGCCGACGTACGGTCGTGTTTCGCGCTGGGGCATGATCGCCTATGCCTCCAGCCTCGACCAGGGTGGCCCGCTGGCCCGCACCGCTGAAGACTGCGCGCTGCTGCTGCAGGGCATGGCCGGTTTCGACGCCAAGGACTCCACCAGCATCGACGAGCCGGTGCCGGACTACAGCGCCAACCTCAATGCCTCGCTGCAAGGCCTGCGCATCGGCCTGCCAAAAGAATACTTCGGCGCCGGCCTCGACCCGCGCATCGCCGAATTGGTACAAGCCAGCGTCAAGGAGCTGGAAAAGCTCGGCGCAGTGGTCAAGGAAATCAGCCTGCCGAACATGCAGCACGCAATCCCTGCGTACTACGTGATCGCGCCGGCCGAAGCCTCTTCCAACCTGTCACGCTTCGACGGCGTGCGCTTCGGCTACCGCTGCGACGCGCCCAAAGACCTGACCGACCTGTACAAGCGTTCCCGTGGCGAAGGCTTCGGTGCCGAAGTCCAGCGCCGCATCATGGTCGGCACCTACGCCCTGTCGGCAGGCTACTACGACGCCTACTACGTCAAGGCGCAGCAGATCCGTCGCCTGATCAAGAACGACTTCATGACCGCCTTCGAAGGCGTCGACCTGATCCTTGGCCCGACCACGCCGAACCCGGCCTGGAAGCTCGGCGCCAAGAGCAGCGACCCGGTCGCGGCATACCTTGAAGACGTCTACACCATCACCGCCAACCTGGCGGGCCTGCCGGGCCTGTCGATGCCAGCCGGCTTCGTCGATGGCCTGCCGGTCGGCGTGCAGCTGCTGGCTCCGTACTTCCAGGAAGGCCGCCTGCTCAATGTCGCGCACCGCTACCAGCAGGTCACCGACTGGCACACCCGCGCCCCCAACGGCTTCTGAGGAATTCACACATGCAATGGGAAGTTGTGATCGGGCTGGAAATCCACACCCAGCTGGCCACCCAGTCGAAGATCTTTTCCGGCAGCGCCACCACCTTCGGCTCCGAGCCGAACACCCAGGCGAGCCTGGTTGACCTTGGCATGCCTGGGGTATTGCCGGTACTGAACCAGGAAGCCGTGCGCATGGCCTGCATGTTCGGCCTGGCGATCGATGCCCAGATCGGCAAGCGCAACGTGTTCGCGCGCAAGAACTACTTCTACCCCGACCTGCCCAAGGGCTACCAGATCAGCCAGATGGACCTGCCGATCGTCGGCAAGGGCCACCTGGACATCGCCCTGGAAGACGGCACCATCAAGCGCATCGGCGTAACCCGCGCGCACCTGGAAGAAGACGCTGGCAAGAGCCTGCACGAAGACTTCAGCGGCTTTACCGGTATCGACCTGAACCGGGCCGGCACGCCGCTGCTGGAAATCGTCTCCGAACCGGACATGCGCAGCGCCAAGGAGGCCGTCGCCTACGTCAAGGCGATCCACGCGCTGGTGCGCTATCTGGGCATCTGCGACGGCAACATGGCCGAAGGTTCGCTGCGCTGCGACTGCAACGTCTCGATCCGGCCCAAGGGCCAGGCCGAGTTCGGCACACGCTGCGAGATCAAGAACGTCAACTCGTTCCGCTTCATCGAGCGTGCGATCAACAGTGAGATCCAGCGCCAGATCGACCTGATCGAAGATGGCGGCAAGGTGGTTCAGGAAACCCGCCTGTACGATCCGAACAAGGACGAGACTCGCTCCATGCGCAGCAAGGAGGAAGCCAACGACTACCGTTACTTCCCCGACCCGGACCTGCTGCCGGTGGTGATCGAGGACAGCTTCCTCGAGACCATCCGTACCGGCTTGCCGGAGCTGCCACCGCAGAAGGTCGAGCGCTTCCAGAGCCAGTATGGCCTGTCGGCCTACGACGCCAACGTGCTGGCCTCCAGCCGTGAACAGGCAGACTACTTCGAGCAAGTGGTGAAGATTGGCGGTGACGCCAAGCTGGCCGCCAACTGGGTCATGGTCGAACTGGGCAGCCTGTTGAACAAGCTGGGCATCGAGATCGACCAGGCACCGGTCAGCGCCGAGCAACTCGGTGGCATGCTGCTGCGTATCCGCGACAACACCATCAGCGGCAAGATCGCCAAGACCGTGTTCGAGGCCATGGCCGCCGGTGAAGGCGATGCCGACAGCATCATCGAGAGCAAAGGGCTGAAACAGGTCACCGACACCGGCGCGATCGACAAGATGCTCGACGAAGTGCTTGCCGCCAACGCCGAGCAGGTCGAACAGTACCGTGCTGCCGACGAAGCCAAGCGCGGCAAGATGTTCGGCTTCTTCGTCGGCCAGGCGATGAAGGCCTCCAAGGGCAAGGCCAACCCGGGGCAAGTGAACCAATTGCTCAAGGCCAAGCTCGAAGGGTGAGCTGAAACCAGCGGCGAGGGCTTTGCCCTCGATCGCCGACAAGCCGGCGCCCACCTGTTCAACGCCGCCCCATGGGACGGCGTCTTGCCCTGTGGAAGCCGGCTTGCCGGCGACGGGCCGCACAGCGGCCCCACTCGCAGCACCGGAGCTCCTGATTTGCTAAAACGATCCCTCGGCACCCTGGCCCTGTTTTCCCTGTTGGCCGGCTGCGCCAGCCACGACATCGATCCCCGAGGCTACAACCAGACCGGCACCGCCTCCTATTACGGCGCCCGCCACCACGGCAAACGCACCGCCAGCGGCGAAGCCTTCAACCAGCACGGCTTGACCGCCGCGCATCGCAGCCTGCCCTTCGGCAGCCGGGTACTGGTCACCAACCTCGCCAACCAACGCAGCGTGGTGGTCCGCATCAATGACCGCGGCCCGCACACACGCGGCCGGCTCATCGACCTGTCGCGCGCTGCAGCAGAAAAAATCGGCATGATCCGTAGCGGAACGGCGCGCGTGCGGGTACAAGGTCTAAGCGACTGACGCAACGGAGTTACAACCATTTTCGACCTGGCCACCCTCCCCACCTTCAGCCTCCTGCAACTGGGCATAGCCTTGCTGTTGCTGGTGGCCGGCGCCGAACTCCTGGTGCGTGCCGCCCTTCGCCTGGCCCAGCGCGTGCACGTACGCCCGCTGATCATCGGCCTGAGCCTGGTGGCATTCGGTAGTACAGCGCCACAGCTGACCGTCAGCCTGCAGGCCGCCTATCAGGGCGCGCCCGATGTCGCCGTGGGCAGCGTGATCGGCAGTAATATCTTCAATGTTCTGGTGATTCTTGGCCTGGCGGCTTTGATCATCCCGCTCCGCGTCTCGCGCCAACTGGTGCGCCTGGACATCCCCCTGATGATCGTCGCCAGCGCACTGGTCTACGCGCTGGCCGCGAACGGCCACCTGGGGCGGGTGGAAGGGTTGGTGCTGCTCTCGGGCCTGGTGGGCTATCTGGTCATGCTCTGGCACCAGTCGCGCCACTATGCCCGCACCTACCCTGCGCCACGTGCACTGGCCAGCAGCGCCGGTCGCTTCTGGACCGGTACGCTGCTGCAAGTGGCGTTCGGCTTCGGCCTGCTCAGCCTGGCCGGCCACTTGCTGCTGGAAGCGGCGGTCGAAGTCGCGACGGACCTCGGTTTGTCTGAACGCATCATCGGCCTGACCGTTGTCGCGGTGTGCACGTCCCTGCCCGAGCTGGCGGCGGCGCTGATTGCCGCCCTGCGAGGAGAACGGGAGATCGCTGTGGGCACGGTGATCGGCAGCAACCTGTTCAACCTGCTGGCAGTGCTCGGCCTGACCGCACTGACCGCACCCGAGCCGCTGACCATATCGCCAAACGCACTGGGCTTCGACCTTCCGGTGATGCTCGGCGTCGCGGCGCTGAGCCTGCCGGTGTTCTACTCCGGGTACCGGATTACCCGCGCCGAAGGGTTGGTATTCCTTTGCCTGTACCTTGCCTACGGGCTGCACGTGGTGGCGTTCACCACCGGCATGCCGCTGGCCGGCCGCCTGGAACGGCTGATGCTGTTCTATGTATTGCCAGTGCTTGGCCTGGTGCTGCTGTACACCACCGTGAGGGCATGGCAGCGACAGCACTAACGGCGAAACGGTCGTGGCGCGGTGAAGGGCATGTTGCGGGTAGCGCGCCTGGCCACCCACGACAGGCCCCATGACTCAAGCCTGCCGAGCTTTCTTCAAGCGGAACGCCACCCACAGCAGCGCAATCCACCCGGGGATCAGCATCACTGAAATACGGATCGGCGGGGTCAGGTACATCACCACCAGAATCAGCACGATGAATGCCAGGCACAGGTAGTTGGTGAACGGGTGCCCCCAGCTTTGATAGAACGGGGTAATACCTGCCGCCAGCTTGGCCTTGCGGAACTTCAGGTGGGTGATGCTGATGCTCGCCCAGTTGATCACCAGCGCCGACACCGCCAGCGCCATCAGCAGGCCGAATGCCTCACCCGGCATCAGGTAGTTGATCACCACGCACATGCCCGTAGCGAATGCCGACACGCCCAACGCAGTCAATGGCACGCCGCTGCGGCTGACCTTGAGCAACTGGCGTGGTGCATCGCCCTGGCTCGCCAGGCCGAACAACATGCGGCTGTTGGCGTACACGCAACTGTTGTAGACCGACAGCGCAGCCGTGAGCACTACGATATTGAGGATGGTCGCCACCAGATCGCTGTCCAGTTCGTGGAAGATCATCACGAACGGGCTGCCACCCTGAACGACCTTCTGCCACGGGTACAGCGACAACAGCACGGCCAGCGCGCCGATGTAGAAAATCAGGATGCGATAAACCACCTGGTTGGTAGCCTTGGGAATGCTCTGGCGCGGGTTGTCCGCTTCGGCGGCCGTGATACCTACCAGCTCCAGGCCACCAAAGGAGAACATGATCACCGCCAGGGCCATCACCAGCCCGGTGACGCCATTGGGGAAGAACCCACCGTATTGCCACAGGTTGGCCACACTGGCGTCCGGGCCGCCATGACCGCTGCTCAGCAGCCAGGCGCCGAAGCCGATCATGCTGACGATGGCCACTACCTTGACCAGTGCGAACCAGAATTCCATCTCGCCATAGACCTTCACCTGGGTCAGGTTGATGAGGTTGATCACCACGAAGAAGATCGCCGCCGTGGCCCAGGTCGGAAACTCCGGCCACCAGTACTGCACGTAGATGCCCACGGCGGTAAGCTCGGCCATGCCCACGAGCACATAGACCACCCAGTAGTTCCAGCCCGAGACGAAGCCTGCGAACTCACTCCAGTACTGGTGTGCGAAGTGGCTGAAACTGCCGGCGACCGGCTCTTCGACCACCATTTCGCCCAACTGGCGCATGATGAAGAAAGCCATCAGGCCAGCGATGGCATAGCCCAGCAAAACGGAGGGGCCCGCCAGCTGGATGGTCTGGGCGATGCCCAGGAACAACCCGGTACCGATGGCACCCCCCAGCGCGATCAGCTGGATATGGCGATTCTTCAGCCCGCGCTGCAACCGCTCGGGCGTACTCTGGTCTTGCATGAAGTGTCCTTAAGCTCAGTGAGGCAGTGTTTTTGTGATGTATGCAGTCAAGGATCTAGATCCATCCGCCCCACTGCAAGATGAAAATACCAATATTGGTGGTGATCGCCGCCATTAGCGTAGTAATCACGATGATCGAGGCCGCCAGTTCGTGGTTGCCGTTGGCTGCCCGTGCCATGACATAACTGGCCGCCGCCGTTGGGCTGCCGATGTACAAGAACAGAATGCCCAGCTCGGCCCCGCGAAAACCGCAGAGCCAGGCACCGAGCGTGCCGAACAGCGGCAACCAGAGCATCTTCACCAGGCTGACGTCGATGGCCAGCTTGCCGCTGTCGCGCAGGGCATTGAGCGACAAGGTGCCACCGATACAGATCAGCGCCAGCGGCAGGGTCATCTGCGCGAGGTAGTCACCCGAGGTGAGCAACCAGTTGGGCAGGGGTACCTGGCCGTAGGCCATGGGCGTGGCCAGCAGCACGCTGATGATCAGCGGGTTGCTGATAATGCTCTTGCAGATGCTCCACGGGTCGGATTTCAGGTCCGGGCTGTATACCGCCAGCACCACGGCTGAAAGTGAGTTGTACAGCAGGATCACCAGGCCGGCGAGCACTGCCCCCAGGGAGATACCGTAGTCCCCGTAAAGGCTCGCGGCCAGGGCCAGGCCGATCACGCCATTGTTGCCGCGGAACGCCCCCTGGGTGTAGATGCCGCGGTCGGCCAGCGGGCTGCGCCAGATGGCCAAGCCCCAGGCCAAGGCGAAACCGACCAGGGTGGCAGCGACGAAATAGAGGATGACCCCCGGTTTGACCGCCGCTGCCAGGTCGGCATGGTAGATGCCGAGGAACAGCAACGCAGGCATGCAGACGTTGAACACCAGTTGCGAGGCAACACGGTTGAAATTGTCGTCGATCAGGTGAATGCGTTTGAGCAGCACGCCCAGGAACAGCATGGCGAAGACGGGCGCCGTGATGTTCAGCGTCTGGATAAGAAGGGCGAGCATGCGCTAGCGATCCTGAGGAGGTTGCCGTTAGGGGGCTAATGATACGCCAACAGGCCAGGAGTTGCGGGGATCAGCTGCAATATAAAGAAATTTCTGCAAGGCCCTATCGCCGGCAAGCCGGCCCACACTCATGTGGACTGCCCCCAGGAAGTTGAACACCAATCCAACATCTTGGGGCAGCTCACTGTGTTGAAGCCTGCGCCCGCACCTGGGGGAGCCGGCTTGCCGGCGATAGGGCCGGCACTGCCAGAAATAAGCTCAGCGCCGCACAGGCCGCTTCTGCAGTTTGCGCTGCAATGTGCGCCGGTGCATGCCCAGCGCCCGCGCGGTCGCGGAAATATTGCCCTCGTGCTCGCTGAGCACGCGCTGGATGTGCTCCCACTGCAAGCGGTCCACCGACATGGGGTTTTCCGGCACCAACGTGTCCAGGTCCGTATGCTCCGAGAGCAGTGCGGCCAACACATCATCGGCATCGGCGGGTTTGCACAGGTAGTTGCATGCCCCGCGCTTGACCGCCTCGACCGCCGTGGCAATGCTCGAATAGCCGGTGAGGATCACCACGCGCATTTCAGGGTCCAGTTCCAGCAGCTTTGGCAGCAGTACCAGGCCGGAGTCGCCTTCCATCTTCAAGTCCAGCGTGGCGTAGTCCGGCAGGTCGTTCTGCGCCAGGGCCAGGCCTTCCTCGGCGGAGCCTGCAGTGCTCACACGGAAACCGCGACGGCTCATGGCACGGGCCATGACCCGCGTGAAGGTGGCATCGTCATCCACCAGCAGCAGGTGCGGCAGCTCTTCGCTTTCGACCTGGTTTTCTTCGCTCATCATTCATCTCCTCGCTTGCCACGGGGCAGGCGCAGTTCGGTCAGGGTGCCACCCTGCTCATGACTATAGAGTTTCACCGAACCACCCGCACGGGTCACGCTGGCTTTGCTCAAGAACAGGCCCAGGCCGAAGCCTTTGCCTTTGGTGGTAATGAAGGGTTTGCCGATCGCTTCGGCAATGGCCGGCGGCACGCCGGGGCCATGGTCGCGGATGCTGATGACGATATCCTGGGCGTCCCAGTCCAGGCGCACCTCCAGATCGTCAGGGCACGCATCGGCGGCATTGTTCAACAAGTTCAGCAGTGCCTGGGTCAGGTCCGGTGGCGGGGTCAGGCGCGGTACCTGGCCATCGCGCAGACGCTGGAAGCGGTAGCTGGCTTCGGGGCGCATCAGGTGCCAACGGTTCAGCGCCTCATCCAGCCATTCGGTCACGTCCTGCTCCACCACCGCAAGGCGGCGGTTGGCTTCGGCGGCACGCACCAGCTGCTGCAGGGTTTCCTTGCACAGCTTGACCTGGTCCTGAAGGATCTGCAGGTCCTCCTGCAACAATGGGTCGGCGTGGTCCTGGCGCATTTCGTTGAGCAACACGCTCATCGTCGCAAGCGGCGTGCCCAGCTCATGGGCCGCACCGGCGGCCTGGGTGGCCACGGCCAACAGTTGTTCGTCGCGCAGGCTTTCTTCGCGCCGTTCAGAGCGCAGTTTTTCCTGGCGGCGCAGCTCTTCGGCCATGCGCGCGGCAAAGAAGGTGATCACCGCAGCCGCCAGCGCGATGCTCAACCACATGCCGTAGACCTGCATCTTGTCCCGCGCCATCGGCAGCCCCTCGAGCGGGTAGAACTGGACCAGCAACAGGCTGTAGGCGGTCAGGGCGATACCCGAAAGAATCAGCGAGTAGAGCCAGGGCAAGGTCACGGCGGCGATGGCCAGCGGCACCAGGTAATAGGAAACGAAAGGGTTGGTCGAGCCGCCCGAGTAATACAGCAGCGCGCTGTGGATCAGCAGGTCGCAGGCCAGCTGCAGCGCGTATTCCAGTTCGGTGACCGGCAGCGACAGGCGCAAGCGCAAGGCGGTGAAGGCGCACAGCAGGGACGACAGGGCCAGGGTCGCAGCCAGGGAAAACCACGGCAGCGGCAGCAGTTCGGTCCAGTAGGCGACGCCCACCGAGCCTGCCTGAGCGGCCAGGACCAGAACGCGAATGACAGTCAGGCGCCAGAGGTTCTGGCGGGTAGCGGACAGCGGTTGTGCGGCGGCGAGCATGAGCTCTCCTGATGAGTGCTCCAGGACAATCGGCTGGAGTATACCGAAGCCAGGCGCCGAGCTGCAGCGATGCGGCAAAGCGCCACAGTTTGTCACAGGTTCATGATGGCACTTTTGAACCCACTACACTGATCCCGGTCTCATGGGCCATGCGTGGGATGGATGGCCAGAACCCACGCCTTTCATTGCCAAGGAGTATCACATGCCTAACCCTCGTCGCGGCGCTGCCCTGATCCTTTCCTGCGGCCTGCTTGCCAGCCTGCCGGCGCTGGCGGCTGATGAGCCGCGCTACAACCAGGTATCGCTGCGTGCCGAAGTCAGCAAGGAAGTGCCGCGCGACCTGATGGTCGTGACCCTTTATAGCGAAGCGCAAAACACCGACCCGGGCAAGCTTGCCAAACAGATCACCGAAACCATGAACAAGGCCGTGCAGCAGGCCCGCCAGGTCAAGGACGTGAAGATCAGCCAGGGCAGCCGTAACAGCTACCCGGTCTATGACAGCAAGGGGCAGAAGATCACCGGCTGGCGCGAGCGTGCCGAAGTGCGCCTGGAAAGCGCCGACTTCCCGGCCCTCTCTCAGCTCAGCGCCGACCTGCTGCAGGACCTGAAGATGGGCGGCATGGACTTCTCTATCGCCCCAGCCACGCGCAAGGCCAGCGAAGACGCCTTGCTCAAGGATGCGGTCAACGCCTTCAAGGCGCGCGCGCAACTGGCGACCGAAGCCTTGGGTGGCAAGGGCTATAAGGTGGTCAGCCTGAACCTCAACAGCAGTGGCTACCCACGCCCCTATCTGCGCAGTGCGCCGATGGCCATGAAAGCCATGGGTGCCGACGAAGCAGCACCGGCGCCGGATATCGAGGCAGGTACCAGCGAAGTCAGCATGAACGCTGACGGCCTGATCGAAGTGCAGATGCCTTGATCAACGCTGGCGATTCACGGGGCGCTTAGCGCCCCAGCAGCATCATTAAAGGTATTTCCTACGCACTGAAATAGTGCTTCCTACAAATTCCCTCCCGCGAAACATCCTGCAAAAAGCCATCATTTCGCCCTCGCAAACGTTCAACTTCATCGAAAGTTATACAAATGCGACATCCATGTACGCTCGTACTACTTTTCTGACGCCAACTATCCTTAGCAGTGTTGCATTGGGAACACACCCTGCATAAGTATCCGCAGGTCGGCTCACGAGGCCACCTCGAACCAGAAAAATGACAACAATGAGGCCACCATGCTCAAACACGCAGTCATTCCGTTCCTGCTCGGCGCAGGCTTGCTGACCGGCGCTCCGCTCGCCCACGCCGCGTCCAACCTGGTGTTCTGCTCCGAAGGCAGCCCCGCCGGCTTCGACCCGGGGCAATACACCACCGGAACCGACTTCGACGCCTCGGCCGAGACCGTGTTCAACCGCCTGACCCAGTTCGAACGTGGCGGTACCGCTGTCATCCCGGGCCTGGCAACCAAATGGGAAGTGTCCGACGACGGCAAGACCTACACCTTCCACCTGCGCGAAGGGGTCAAATTCCACACCACCGACTACTTCAAGCCAAGCCGCGAATTCAACGCAGACGACGTGCTGTTCACCTTCAACCGCATGCTCGACAAGAACCACCCCTTCCGTAAGGCCTACCCCACTGAATTCCCCTACTTCACCGACATGGGCATGGACAACAACATCGCCAAGGTGGAGAAACTCGATGAACACACCGTCAAGTTCACCCTCAACCAGGTGGACGCCGCGTTCATCCAGAACCTGGCCATGAGCTTTGCCTCCGTGCAGTCGGCCGAGTACGCCGACCAGTTGCTCAAAGAAGGCAAGGCTGCAGACATCAACCAGAAACCGATCGGCACCGGCCCCTTCGTGTTCAGCAAGTACCAGAAAGACGCCCAGATCCGCTTCAAGGGCAACAAGGACTACTGGAAGCCAGAAGATGTGAAGATCGACAACCTGATCTTCGCCATCACCACCGACGCCTCGGTGCGCATGCAGAAGCTGAAGAAGAACGAGTGCCAGGTGACCTTGTTCCCGCGCCCTGCCGATATCGAGCCGCTCAAGGCCAACGATAAGCTGCAGATGCCGCACCAGGCCGGGTTCAACCTGGGGTACATCGCCTACAACGTGATGGACAAGCTCAAGGGCAGTGACCAACCCAACCCGCTGGCTCAACTGAAGGTGCGCCAGGCACTGGACATGGCGGTCGACAAGCAGAAGATCATCGAGTCGGTGTACCAGGGCGCCGGTCAGCTCGCCGTCAATGCCATGCCGCCGACCCAGTGGTCCTACGACGACAGCATCAAAGACGTACCGTACGACCCGGAAAAGGCCAAGCAACTGCTCAAGGAAGCCGGGATCAAGGAAGGTACCGAAATCAGCCTGTGGGCCATGCCGGTGCAGCGCCCGTACAACCCCAACGCCAAGCTGATGGCCGAGATGCTGCAGGCTGACTGGAGCAAGGTCGGCATCAAGGCGAAAATCGTCAGTTACGAATGGGGCGAGTACATCAAGCGCTCCAAAGGCGGCGAACAAGGCGCCATGCTGATCGGCTGGAGCGGCGACAACGGTGACCCGGACAACTGGCTAGGCACCCTGTATGGCTGCGATGCGGTCGACGGCAACAACTTCTCCAAGTGGTGCTACAAGCCCTACGACGACCTGATCAAGCAGGCCAAGGCCACGCCTGACCAGGCCAAGCGCACCGAGCTGTATCAGAAAGCGCAACATATCCTCAAAGAGCAGGTGCCGATCACGCCGATCGCCCACTCCACGGTCTACCAGCCGATGAGTGCCAAGGTTAAGGACTTCAAGATCAGCCCGTTCGCACTGAACTCCTTCTACGGCGTCAGCGTGGAGAAATAGCGCCGGGCACTCGCAGCACCCTCGCCCACTTCTACTGTTCACACTCACCCCGGCGCTACCCGCGCCGGGGTTGGGGGCCTGTTGCCGCATTTCGTATCCCGAAGCGGCAAAAACAGACGGAAAAAAGGATTTGCCATGCGCCATACCTCACTGGTTTCCACACTGCTCGCCTTGGGCCTGCTAAGCCAGGCGCCGGCCCTTCAGGCCGCTAACCTGGTGTTCTGCTCCGAGGGCAGCCCGGCTGGGTTCGACACCGCTCAATACACCACTGCCACCGACAACGATGCGGCAGAACCGATCTACAACCGCCTGGTGGAATTCGAACGCGGCGGTACCGCTGTGCACCCCGCTTTGGCAACGAAGTGGGAAGTATCCGATGACGGCCTGCGCTACACCTTCCACCTGCGCGAAGGGGTGAAATTCCACGCCAACAAGGCATTCACACCCAGCCGCGACTTCAACGCCGATGACGTGCTGTTCACCTTCAACCGCATGCTCGACCGCGAGCACCCGTTCCGCCGGGCCTACCCCACCGAGTTCCCCTACTTCGTCAGCATGGGCCTGGACAAGAACATCGCCGGCATCGAAAAGACCGGCCCGATGACCGTGGTGTTCACCCTGAACAAGGTCGATGCCGCTTTCGTGCAGAACCTGGCGATGAGTTTCGCGTCGGTGCTGTCGGCTGAATATGCCGAGTATCTTTTGGCGAGCGGGCGCCCCAGCGACATCAACCAGCAGCCCATCGGCACCGGCCCGTTCGTGTTTCAGCGTTACCAGAAGGATTCGCAGATCCGTTTCAAAGGCAACAAGCACTACTGGGCCCCGGATGAGGTGAAGCTCGACAACCTGGTGTTTTCGATCAACACCGACCCCTCGGTACGCATCCAGAAGCTGCGCCGCGGCGAATGCCAGGTCACCCTGCACCCACGCCCGGCCGACCTGCCAGCACTCAAGCACGACAGCAAGCTGCAGGTGCTGCAACAACCTGGTTTCAACCTCGGCTATATCGCTTACAACACCCAGCACCCACCGTTCGATCGCCTGGAGGTACGCCAGGCCCTGGACATGGCAGTGAACAAGCAAGAGATCCTGCAAGCGGTGTATCAGGAGTCCGGCCAACGCGCAGTCAATGCCATGCCACCGACCCAATGGTCTTACGACGACAGCGTCAAGGACGCCCCCTACGACCCTGAAAAAGCCCGCCAGTTGCTCAAGCAGGCCGGGGTCAAGGAAGGCACCGAAGTCACCCTGTGGGCGATGCCTGTGCAGCGCCCGTACAACCCCAACGCCAAGCTCATGGCCGAGATGCTTCAGGCCGACTGGAGCAAGCTCGGCTTGAAGGTGCGCATCGTCAGTTATGAATGGGGCGAGTACATCAAGCGCATGAAAAGCGGCGAGCACGACATCGCCCTGATCGGCTGGACCGGTGACAACGGCGACCCGGATAACTGGCTGGGCACCCTCTACAGCTGCGATGCCATCGGCAGCAACAACTACTCGCAGTGGTGCGACCCGCAGTACGACAGCCTGGTCAGGCAGGCCAAGCAGGTAACCGACCGCGAGCAGCGTACGGTGCTGTACCAGCAAGCCCAGCAACGCCTCAAACAGCAGGTGCCGATCACCCCGGTGGCGCACTCCACCGTGAACCAGCCGCTGAGCGTCAAGGTGGCCGGGTTCAAGGTGAGCCCCTTTGGCCGCAACGACTTTTCCGGAGTGAGCGTCGATTGAACGCTAGCCCGTAACGGCCCGTTGGCCGGCAAGTCGGCTCCCACACACATTGCACCAGGCCGGGGATCTGTAGTGATCCCCGTGGGATCCGGCTTGCCGGCTTACGGGCCAGCACTGGCCACACAGCTCCACCCGATTGGCCCGGCAACCCCGGGCAACCCAGGCAACACCGTAACAACCCGGCCCACAAGGCCAGGCAATAACTAAAAGAACAGAAAGGGAGCTTTCAACTTGAGACTATTCACGCTTACCGCACTGGCGTTATCCATCGCCACCTTCAGCGCCGTGGCCCAGGCCGACACCCAAAGCCAGGACTACGTACCGTTCAGCCTCAAAGGCACCAGCGAACAGGATGACGCCAAAGGTTTCATCGACGGACAGAGCCTGTCCGGCAGTACCCGCAACTGGTACGCCCGCGAACGCGCCACCCGCGCGCCGTTGTTCAAGTACTACA
Organism: Pseudomonas sp. NPDC089743; assembly: GCF_044748785.1. Classification (NCBI taxonomy): domain Bacteria; kingdom Pseudomonadati; phylum Pseudomonadota; class Gammaproteobacteria; order Pseudomonadales; family Pseudomonadaceae; genus Pseudomonas; species Pseudomonas sp. NPDC089743. Next base: position 277,666 of record NZ_JBIVGS010000003.1, on the reverse strand, counting down.
AAAGCGACGGCACACGCCATGACAGCCACAGCCGCGACAACTGGCTGCAGGGCACCATCCTCAACTACAGCTCGGGCTTCACCCAAGGCACCGTAGGCTTTGCCGTGGAAGCAGCCGGCTACAACGCCATCGCCCTGGAGCAAGGCCGTGCCGCAGTCGCCGGGCCGAACAACCGTACCCTGACCCATAGCGATGGCGACCCCATCGGGCAGTGGAGCAAGATGGGCCTGGCCAACGTCAAGGCCCGGGTGTCCAACACCACCCTCACCGTCGGCCGCCAGTCGGTGGACACGCCCATGATCGCTTACATCGGCAACCGCGCCCTGCCCTCAAGCTTCCAGGGCGCATTCCTGCACAGTGCCGAGTTCGACAACCTGTCATTCGACCTGGGCACCTTCGACCGCGTCTCGCCGCGTACCGAACAGAGCCTGAGCAAGTTCCGCAGCGAGTATGGCGCCGCTGGCGTGGAAACCGACCGTGCCAGTACCGCGGGGGTCAACTACCAGCCGCTCAAGAGCCTGACCACCAGCCTGTACGCCACCAAGGTCGACGACTTCTGGAACCAGTACTACTTCGGCGCCAGCCACGTGCTGGGCGATAGCGCGGTGCTGAGCCTGACCACCGGCCTGAACTACTACAAGACCGTGGACGCAGGCAGCCAGAAGATGGGCGATATCGACAACGACACCTACAGCCTGTCGTTCGGCCTGACCCACCAGGCCCACACCCTCAGCGCTTCGTGGCAGCAGGTCAACGGTAACGAGTACTTCGACTACCTGCACGAAACCAACGGCATCTACCTGGCCAACTCCCTGCTCTCGGACTTCAACGGCCCGAACGAGAAATCCCTGCAGATTTCCTACGTGCTGAACATGGCGCCTTACGGCGTGCCGGGCCTGAAGTTCAACCTGTACAACGCCCGCGGCTGGGGCATCGATGGCACCCACTACCGCGGCACGGCCTATGACGTGAACGGCCTGGATGGCGAAACCCACTATGAGTGGGGTATCGGCACCAGCTACGCGGTGCAGAGCGGGCCGCTGAAAGACACCAGCATCCGCGCTACCTACACCGCGCATCGCGCCAGCAAGGCACAGGCCGATGGCAGCCTGGATGAGTTGCGCGTGGTGACCACCATTCCGTTCAACATTCTCTGACCACGTGCGCCCAGGCCCGCGTCAGCGCGGGCCCGGGCGGCTACGCTGGAATCATTGCAAGCAAGGAGGACACATGACATCGCTACCGCTCCGCGCTGCCCTGGCAGCAGTCATCCTGGGCGCCGCCGGCAACCTGGCGGCCAAGCCGCTGGTGGTGTGCACCGAAGCCAGCCCGGAAGGCTTCGACATCGTTCAATACACCACGGCGGTCACTGCCGATGCCTCGGCTGAGACAGTGTTCAACCGCCTGGTCGACTTCAAGCCCGGCACCACCGACATCCAGCCAGCCCTGGCCGAACGCTGGGACATCTCGGCCGATGGCCTGACCTACACCTTCCACCTGCGCCAAGGGGTGAAGTTCCACACCACCGACTACTTCAAGCCTACCCGCGATTTCAATGCCGACGACGTGCTGTGGAGCCTGCGCCGTCAGCTCGACCCCAACCACCCGTGGCACGCCAAGACCAGCGTCGGCTACCCGTATTTCGAGAGCATGGCCTTCAAGGACCTGCTCAAATCGGTGGACAAGACCGACGACCACACCGTGGTCATCACCCTGACCCGCCCGCAAGCACCGTTCCTGCGTGACATGGCCATGGCCTTCACCTCGATCTACTCCGCCGAATACGGCGACCAGTTGCTCAAGGCCGGCAAGACCGGCGACCTCAACAGCAAGCCGGTTGGCACAGGCGCGTTCATCTTCCAGCGCTACAACAAGGACGCCCAGGTGCGCTTCAAGGCCAACCCGGACTACTTCCGCGGCAAACCGCCGGCCGACACGCTGATCTTCGCCATCGCCACCGACAACAACGTGCGCCTGCAGAAGCTGCGCGCCAACGAATGCCAGGTGGCCCTGTACCCGAAGCCGGACGACGTGCCATCGATCAAGGCGGACCCCGCGCTGAAGGTCGCCGAGATCGAGGCCCTGGTCACCGGCTACATCGCCATCAACACCGAGCACAAATACCTCAGCGACGTGCGCGTGCGCAAAGCCATCAACATGGCCTTCGACCGCAAGACCCACGTCGACCAGCTGTTCGGCAAGGGCAATGCGCTGGTGGGCGTAAACCCTTACCCGCCGACCATGATCGGCTACAACAATGACAACCAGAACCCACCCCGTGACCTGGCCAAGGCCCGTGAGTTGCTGCAGCAAGCCGGCGTGCCGCAAGGCACGGTCATCACCCTGTTCACCCGCAACGGCGGCGGCCCGACCAACCCCAACCCGCGGTTGTCGGCGGAGATGCTCCAGTCCGACCTCGCCAAAATCGGCCTGAAGCTGGACATCCGTGTGATGGAGTGGGCCGAGATGCTGCGCCGTGCGAAAAACGGCGAGGCCGACCTGGTCTCCACTGGCTGGGCCGGCGACAACGGCGACCCGGACAATTTCCTCAGCCCCCTGCTCAGCTGCGAGGCTGCCAAAAGTGGCGAGAACTACGCCCGCTGGTGCAACTCGAAGTTTCAGAACCTGATCACCCGTGCCCGTGAGGTGATCGACAATGACGAGCGTGCCAGGCTCTATGCCGAGGCATTGAAGGTGTACGATGACGATCAGCCCTGGATCAGCATGGCGCATCCGAAGATGTTCACTGCCATGCGTGACAACGTGGAGGGTTATGTGATCAACCCTCTGACCAACAACAACTTCGCCACCACCAAGGTGAAGTAGAACAACAACGATCGCCGGCAACCCACACGGGCACCGGCGGCACCGCCGTACAACGGCTGATGAGGTAACCCTGACAATGTTGAGTTTTATTGCCCGGCGCCTGGGCCTGCTGATACCGACGTTTTTCGGCATCACCTTGCTGACCTTCGCGCTCATACGCCTGATCCCCGGCGACCCGGTGGAAGTGATGATGGGCGAGCGCAGAGTCGACCCCGAAATGCATGCCCAGGCCATGGAGCGCCTGGGCCTGAACAAGCCCCTGCCCGCTCAGTACCTGGATTACGTGGGCAAGCTCGCCCAGGGGGACCTTGGCGAGTCGCTGCGCACCCGTGAAAGCGTATGGCGCGAGTTCCTCACCCTGTTCCCCGCCACCCTGGAGCTGGCCTTCGCCGCGCTGCTGTTCGCCGGCATCGTTGGCCTGCTGGCCGGCGTGATCGCTGCGCTCAAGCGGGGCTCGCTGTTCGATCACGGGGTCATGGGTATCTCCCTGGCCGGCTATTCGATGCCGATTTTCTGGTGGGGCCTGATCCTGATCATGTTCTTCTCGGTGAGCCTGGGCTGGACGCCGGTCTCCGGGCGTATCGACCTGCTGTACGACATCGAGCCGAAAACCGGCTTCATGCTCATCGACACCCTGCTCAGTGACGAAGAAGGCGCGTTCAAGGATGCGGTGATGCACCTGATCCTGCCAGCCATCGTCCTCGGCACCATCCCCTTGGCGGTGATCGCCCGCATGACCCGCTCGTCCATGCTCGAAGTGCTGCGCGAAGACTACATCCGCACCGCGCGCGCCAAAGGCCTGTCGCCAGCCCGGGTGGTGTTCGTGCACGGCCTGCGCAATGCGCTGATCCCGGTGCTGACCGTGTTCGGCCTGCAGGTGGGCACGCTGCTGGCCGGTGCGGTGCTGACCGAAACCATCTTTTCCTGGCCGGGCATCGGCAAGTGGCTGATCGAAGCCATCGGCGCCCGTGACTATCCCGTGGTCCAGAACGGCATCTTGTTGATCGCCTGCCTGGTGATCCTGGTCAACTTCGTCGTGGACATCCTCTACGGCCTGGCCAACCCACGCATCCGTCATCAGCGCTGAGGCCTTCGTCATGACTAGCCCGATTCCCAATTCCGTGACACCGGCCAGCCCGGTGGACCAAAGCTTGCTCTACCCCTCGCCCTACAAAGAATTCTGGCATGCCTTCTCGCGCAACAAAGGTGCGGTGATGGGCCTGGCCTTCATGTGTGTGGTGGTGTTCTGCGCGCTGTTCGCGCCGTGGGTAGCGCCGCATGACCCGAGCGAACAGTACCGTGACTTCCTGCTGACCCCGCCGGTATGGCTCGAAGGTGGTACCTGGCAATTCATCCTCGGCACCGACGAACTGGGCCGTGACATGCTCTCGCGGCTGATCCAGGGCGCCCGGCTGTCGTTGCTGATCGGCCTGTCGTCGGTGGTGATGTCGCTGATCCCGGGCATCCTGCTGGGCCTGTTTGCCGGCTTCTTCCCGCGCTTGCTCGGCCCGTCGATCATGCGCCTGATGGACGTGATGCTGGCCCTGCCGTCGCTGCTGCTGGCCGTGGCGATCGTCGCCATCCTCGGCCCTGGCCTGATCAACACCGTGATCGCCATCGCCATCGTCTCGCTGCCGTCCTACGTGCGCCTGACCCGTGCTGCCGTGATGGGCGAGCTGAACCGCGACTACGTGACCGCCGCGCGCCTGGCTGGCGCAGGGTTGCCACGGCTGATGTTCGTCACCGTGCTGCCCAACTGCATGGCGCCCCTGATCGTGCAGGCGACCTTGAGCTTCTCCTCGGCCATCCTCGACGCCGCTGCGCTGGGCTTCCTGGGCCTGGGTGTACAACCCCCGACCCCGGAGTGGGGCACCATGCTGGCTTCGGCCCGGGACTACATTGAGCGCGCCTGGTGGGTCGTGAGCCTGCCTGGCCTGACCATCCTGCTCAGTGTGCTGGCAATCAACCTGATGGGCGACGGCCTGCGCGATGCGCTGGACCCGAAACTCAAGAACGCCGCCTGAGGAGAACGCCATGCCACTTTTACAAATCGACAACCTCAACGTGCGCTTCGGCGATGCCAATGCGGTGCCCGTGGTGGACGGCCTTGACCTGATGGTCGACGCCGGCGAAATCCTGGCGATCGTCGGTGAGTCCGGCTCGGGCAAATCGGTCACCATGATGGCCCTGATGGGCCTGATCGATGCCCCCGGGCGCATCACCGCCGACGCCCTGACATTCGACGGCACCGACATGCTCAAGCTCAGCGGCCGTCAGCGGCGCAAGGTGGTGGGCAAGGACATCGCCATGGTCTTCCAGGACCCGATGACCGCGCTCAACCCCAGCTACACCGTAGGCTTCCAGATCGAGGAAGTGCTGCGACAGCACCTGGGCCTGAAGGGCAAGGCTGCGCGCCAGCGTGCGCTGGAGCTTTTGAAGAAGGTCGAGATCCCGGCCGCCGAAAGCCGCCTGGACGCTTACCCGCACCAACTGTCCGGTGGCATGAGCCAGCGGGTGGCGATTGCCATGGCCATTGCCGGCGAGCCGAAGCTGCTGATCGCCGACGAGCCGACCACGGCGCTGGACGTGACCATCCAGGCGCAGATCATGGAACTGCTGGTCAACCTGCAGCAAGAGCGCAACATGGCGCTCATCCTGATCACCCATGACCTGGCCGTGGTCGCCGAAACCGCCAAGCGCGTCTGCGTCATGTACGCCGGCCAAGCCGTGGAAGTGGGCCAGGTGCCTGAGCTGTTCGACGTGCCCGCGCACCCGTACAGCGAAGCGCTGCTGGCGGCAATCCCTGAACACAGCATCGGCGCCGAACGCCTGGCCACGCTGCCCGGCATCGTCCCCGGCCGTTACGACCGCCCGGCCGGCTGCCTGCTCTCGCCACGCTGCCCATACGTGCAGGACAACTGCCGGCGCCAACGCCCGCCCCTTGACCCTCAGGCCCATAGCCTGGTGCGTTGCTTCTACCCGCTGAACCAGGAGGTGGCGTGATGAGCGTCGTTCTAACCGCTCGGGAGCTGACCCGGCATTACGAAGTGTCCCGCGGGCTGTTCAAGTGCCAGGCCCTGGTACGCGCACTCAATGGTGTGTCATTCGAACTGGAAGCCGGCAAGACGCTGGCCGTGGTGGGTGAGTCCGGTTGTGGCAAGTCCACGCTGGCGCGCGCACTGACATTGATCGAAGAGCCCTCCTCCGGCTCGTTGCAGATCGACGGCACCGAGGTCAAAGGCGCCAGCAAAAGCGAGCGAAAGCAGCTACGCCGCGACGTCCAGATGGTGTTCCAGAGCCCCTATGCCTCGCTCAACCCACGGCAGAAAATCGGCGATCAGTTGGCCGAGCCGCTGCTGATCAACACCTCGTTGAGCAAGGCCGAGCGCCGCGAAAAAGTGCAGAAGATGATGGAGCAGGTGGGCTTGCGGCCTGAGCACTACCAGCGCTACCCGCACATGTTCTCGGGCGGCCAGCGCCAGCGCATCGCCCTGGCCCGGGCGATGATGCTGCAACCCAAGGTGCTGGTGGCCGACGAACCGACCTCTGCGCTGGACGTATCGATCCAGGCGCAGGTGTTGAACTTGTTCATGGACCTGCAGAAGGAGTTCAACACCGCCTACGTCTTCATCTCGCACAACCTGGCGGTGGTGCGGCATGTGGCGGACCAGGTGCTGGTGATGTACCTGGGGCGGCCGGCAGAGATGGGGCCGAAGGAAGATATCTACGAAAAGCCGCTGCACCCGTACACCCAGGCACTGCTTTCCGCGACACCGGCGATTCACCCGGACCCGTTGAAGCCGAAGATCCGCATTGCCGGTGAGCTGCCCAATCCGCTCAATCCCCCGGATGGGTGCGCATTTCACAAACGCTGCCCGTATGCGACCGAGCGGTGTGGCAAGGAAGAGCCAGCGTTTCGGCAAGTGGGGAGCCGGCAGGTGGCGTGTCATTACGCCGAGCAGTTTCTTTAAAGGGGCTTAGCCTCCATCGCCGGCAAGCCAGCTCCAGATAGTGCACTGCTTCGTCAACAGCGCTGAACCTGGAGCTGGCTTGCCGGCGTTGGGCCGCACTGCGGCCCCTAATGCCTCAATGCATGAATATCGCGATCAGAATGATCACCGGAATCGGTACCCCAAGCATCCACAGCAGTATCGAGCGCATGGTAATTCTCCTTGTTTAACGTTGAACGGTGCGGTGTGGAACGTAGTCGCCCTCAACCCACTGCACCCGGTCACGCAGACGACCGCCATACAGGGCAGCCAAGCTGGCGAAGAAGGCCCCACACAGCAACGCGACGAAGGTCCACAGCGCTGTCCAGGCAGCGACCTTGGCAGCGGTGTCAGCTGCTTGTTTGGCATCGGTCTTCAGTTGTTGTACCTGGGCCATCACCTGGTCCACGCGCGCTTCAGCTTCGGCCTGGCTCAGGCGGGTACGCTGTGCGACCAACTGCGCCAGGTAGGCGCGGTCCTCGGCGGGCAACGCGCCGTCTCCTGCAATACCCTTAGCCAGAATGCGGGCCGCTACGCCATTTGCAGCATCCTCGCTGACCGGCGCCGGGCCGTCGCCACGGAACAGGCTATCGACGAAGTAGCCCATCGAGTCATTGTCACTACTGGTGGCCGACGAAGCACCTGCGGCGGCAGATACGGTGGCCGCCTGGGAAGCCGCACTGGCCCCTGCGCCCACCAGGTTACCGGCAGCACCCAGTATCAGCATCGCTGCTACCAAAGTGGCCACCGCCCAGGATAGGAAGCCATGGGCGGTATCACGGAAGTACACTTCATCGCCGTGCAAGTTTGCCCACTTCACACGCAGCCGACCCGCGATGTAACCGCCGAGGCCTGAAGCAATGATCTGGGTCACCAGCAGCCAGACGATGGTCGAAACGCCCAGCGCTTTTGCACTCGCGCCTTCGTCAGCCCACGGCGAGGTGGCCGCAAAGCCAAGACCGGCGCCCAGTACCACAAGTATCAGGGACACCGACGCAGCGGCGGCCGCGCCAGCGAAGATCGCCGCCCAGGAAACACCAGAGCGGCTTTGCGTATCTACAACGGGATAGTCGGCAGGGGTGATCATGATGTGTGCGCCTTTATGTTGTTAGCGAAAATTCCATTCGCGCATTAACCATTGCAGCGGCTGTGCCAGTTGTGTCAAAAAATGACATGCAGCCAAATCAATGGCTTAGCTCAAGCGCGCGTCCTAGGACCGTGCAAAACACCCGAATCGAGGCACGCGACTCAGGGTTTATGCAACGCTCGCGAAGGCCGGCCCCACGCATCCCAGGGCCCGCAGGCTTGCCTGCTTGCCCCCTCCCCGGCACTATCAACCCATGACCCCAATCCTCCTTGCCGACGGCCCTGAGCAAACGCCCATCACCGCCGAAACCGTCCTGCGCTACCACCTGTGCTGGAAGCACCGCGACCTCGACGGGGTGATTGCGCTGTATCACCCGGACGTGCAGTACCACGACTTTTTCCAGAACCGCGTACTCGGTTACGACGCGTTGCGTGACTACGTCCGCGCCAGCCTGCCCCACGAGGCTGGCGAGGACATCGTCCATGGTGACCGCATCCGCGTAGACGGCAGCACGGCATTCATCCAGTACCAGGTCACGGTGCAGGGCGGTGAAGGCTTGGTGGCCTTTCAGTCCAGCGAAGCGATCACGGTCAAGGACGGGCTGATCTGGCGGGTCAATGAGTACGCCACCCTGGTGCGCCATGGCAACGCAGCCACGGTCAGCCATGGTCCGCGCCCGGCGACCAGCCGCCTGGGCCTGTCACCGCGGCAGCTGTCGACCATGGCCCAAGACTTGGAGCACTACTTCCAGCGCCAGCGCCCCTACCTTGACCCGGACCTGGACCTGCAACAGGTCGCCGACGCCAGCGGCTACAGCCGCAACCAGATCTCCTACCTGCTCAACCAGGTGCTGGGGCAGAGCTTCTACCGCTACGTCAACCAGGCCCGGCTGCAGCACCTGATGGCCAGCCTGGATGACGCAAGCGTCGAGGCGCCGATCGACGACCTGGCGTTCAGCGCGGGCTTCAACTCCCTGTCGGCGTTCTACAAGTGCTTCCGCGAACATACCGGGCTTACGCCCAAGGCCTATCTGAAGCAAATTTCCCTGCGTGCACGCACGTAAGACAGCCATCCCCCAACGCCACTAGGATCGCCCACAGACCTTGACGGATGTGGAGCCGAACCCGATGCAACCTTTGCGCACGCTCAGCCTGTGGATGGACCAGCTCGAAGAGCCGCTGTGCGCCCGCCCCGCCCTGCGCGAAGACCTCGACGTCGATGTGTGCATCATCGGCGCTGGCTACACCGGGCTGTGGACCGCCTACTACCTCAAGCGCCAGGCGCCACAGCTGAACATCGCCGTGATCGAGGCCAACATTGCCGGCTTTGGCGCCTCTGGGCGCAATGGCGGCTGGCTGATGGGCAACATGCTCGGTGAAGACCGCCTGCTCGCCACCCTGTCGCCGCAACAGCGCCGCGCCAGCATCGACCTGCTGCATGGCATCCCCGACGAAGTCCACAGCGTGCTGCAACGCGAAGGCATCGATTGCGACTACCGCAAAGGCGGCGTGCTGTATTGTGCGGCGCGCTACCCGGAACAGGAGCGCAGCCTGCGTGCCTACCTCGATGACCTTTACCGCCAAGGCATGACCGAGGATGACTACCGCTGGCTGCGCCCCGAGCAACTGGACCTACAGCTGCGCGTGAGCAACGCCTACGGCGCGATCTACAGCCCGCATACCGCGACCATCCAACCGGCCAAGCTGGTGCGTGGCCTGGCCCGGGCTGTGGAAGCGCTGGGCGTGCCGATCTACGAAAACACCCCCGCCGTCGACTGGCAGCCCGGTGAAGTCCGTGCCCCCCTGGCGCGCATCCGTTGCCAGTGGATGGTCCCTGCTGTGGAGGGCTACGCTGCCAGCCTACCACCGCTGGGCAAGCATCAACTGCCGGTGCAGAGCCTGCTGGTGGCCACCGAGCCCTTGCCCGAATCGACCTGGGAGCAGATCGGCCTGACCCAGGGCCAGGCCTTCAGCGAAAGCAGCCGCCAGGTCACCTACGGCCAGCGTACCGCCGACAACCGCCTGGTATTCGGCGCCCGCGGTGGCTACCGCTTCGGTGGCAGGCTGCGTGAAGACTTCACCCTGACTGAGGCCGAAGTCGAACTGCGCCGCTACCTGTTCAGCGAGCTGTTCCCACAACTCAAGCATGTGCGTATCACCCATTCGTGGGGTGGCAACCTGGGCATGGCCCGGCGCTTCCGCCCGCACATGCTGTGTGACCGCCAGCGCGGCATTGCCCTGTCCGGCGGTTATGGCGGAGAAGGTGTCGGCGCCACCAACCTCGGTGGGCGCACCTTGGCCGCGCTGATCCTCAACCAGCACAACGAGCTGACCGCACAACCCTGGGTACTCGACAACCGTCCGCTGTCGAGCATGGCCAGCTGGCCGCCCGAACCCTGCCGCTGGCTGGGCTACAACGCGATCATCCAGAGCTTCGTGCATGAAGACCGAACCCTCGCCAACCCCGCCACAGTGCCATGGCGGCGGCGCCTGGCCAGCTCGCTGGCGGACTTCATGGAAGGCTTCATGCGCTGACTTTCCTTTCACCCACACAGGATCCAACGGTAATGAGCATCACCCAGTTCAAACACACCGAAAGCGCCGTGCTGGACAGTTCCAACCCGGTTGCGGTGCCGCTTGGCGACCCCGTGGCAGTGACCTCGGTCACCTGCGTGGAGCGCAGCGATGGCGTGGAAACCGGCATCTGGGAATGCACGCCCGGGCGCTGGCGGCGGCAGATCGCGCAACAGGAGTTCTGCCACTTCATCAAGGGCCGCTGCACGTTCACCCCCGACGGCGGCCAACCCCTTCACATAGAAGCCGGAGACGCACTGATGCTACCGGCCAACAGCATGGGCATCTGGGATATCCAGGAAACCGTGCGCAAGACCTACGTACTCATCTTCTGATCCGCTGATCGCCTGCCTTCGAAAACAACAGACAAAGCAAGGTACTCCCGACATGCGCACCCTCCTCCTCGCTCCACTGATGCTGGCCGCCAGCGTGGCCAATGCCGCCGACTCGGTAAAAATCTACAACTGGTCCAGCTACGTGGCCCCCGACACCTTGCAGAAATTCCAGCAAACCACCGGCATCAGCCCGACCTACGACGTGTACGACAGCAACGAAACCCTCGACGGCAAGCTGATGACCGGTAACTCAGGCTACGACGTGGTGTTTCCCTCCAACCACTTCATGGCCCGACAGATTCAGGGCAAGGCGCTGAAGAAGCTGGACAAGTCGCAGCTCCCCGACTGGAAAAACCTCAACCCGGTGCTGCTCAAGGCGCTGGAGGTCAACGACCCTGGCAACCAGTACGGTTTTCCGTACCTGTGGGGCAGTACCGGGATCGGCTACAACATCGACAAGGTCAAAGCCGTGCTCGGTGACAACGCCCCGGTGGATTCGTGGGACCTGATCTTCAAGCCCGAGTACATGAGCAAGCTCAAGAGCTGTGGGGTCGCCGTGCTCGACAACGGCCCTGAACTGTTACCCATCGCCCTGCACTACCTGGGGCTGCCGCACCACAGCAAAGACCCGAAGGACTACCAGAAGGCCAAGGACCTGCTGATGACGGTGCGCCCGTACATCAGCTACTTCCATTCTTCCAAGTACACCGGTGACCTGGCCAATGGCGATATCTGCGTGGTTGTAGGGTTCTCGGGTGATGTGCTGCAGGCGAAGAACCGCGCCGATGAAGCCAAGAATGGGGTGAAGGTCGGCTATTCGATCCCCAAGGAGGGCGCGCCGATGTGGTTCGACATGGTTGCCATGCCAGCCGATGCACCGGATGAGAAGGCGGGCTATGCCTACATGAATTACCTGTTGCAGCCGCAGGTGATGGCCAACATCAGTAACCATGTGCAGTACGCCAACGGCAACCTCAAAGCCGACGCCCTGGTGGACCCGAGCCTCAAGGGCAATACCATGATTTATCCGAGCGAAGATATGATGGGCAAGCTGTACGCGCTGGAGGCGATGCCGGCAAAGATCGACCGCATTCGTACGCGGATCTGGACCAGCATCAAGGCCGGGAACTGACTGCAGCTGCAAGCTGCAAGCTGCAAGCTACAAGCGGCAAGCGGCAAGCGGCAAGAAAAGCGGGCCAACGCAGGCTCGCTTCCTCTTGCAGCTTGAAGCTTGAAGCTTGCCGCTGCCCTTAGTGGTGCTCGCGAGTGGCGCGGAACTTGACGTCCGGCCAGCGCTCTTCCATCAGCGACAGGTTGACCCGGGTCGGTGCCAGGTAGGTCAGGTGACCGCCACCGTCGATCGCCAGGTTTTCCATGGCCTTGACCTGGAAGTCTTCGAGCTTCTTCTTGTCGTCGCAGCTGATCCAGCGTGCCGACCACACGGTGATAGGCTCGTAGGCGCACTCGACCTTGTACTCTTCCTTCAGGCGGCTGGCGACCACGTCGAACTGCAGCACACCCACCGCACCGAGGATGATGTCGTTGCTGCGCTCAGGGAAGAACACCTGGGTCGCACCTTCTTCGGCCAGCTGTTGCAGGCCCTGACGCAGCTGCTTGGATTTCAGCGGGTCCTTCAGGCGCACGCGGCGGAACAGTTCCGGGGCGAAGTGCGGGATACCGGTGAAGCCCAGCGCCTCGCCTTCGCTGAAGGTGTCGCCGATCTGAATGGTGCCATGGTTGTGCAAGCCGATGATGTCGCCGGCGTAGGCTTCTTCGAGCTGCTCGCGCTCGGACGAGAAGAAGGTCAGCGCGTCACCGATACGCAAGTCCTTGCCGGTACGCACGTGACGCATCTTCATGCCCTTCTCGTACTTGCCCGAGCAAATGCGCATGAAGGCGATGCGGTCGCGGTGTTTCGGGTCCATGTTCGCCTGGATCTTGAACACGAAGCCGGTGAACTTCTCCTCGACCGGCTCCACCGTACGCTCGTGGGCTACACGGGCCAGCGGGCGCGGCGCCCAGTCGACAACGGCGTCAAGTACATGGTCGACACCGAAGTTACCCAGTGCGGTACCGAAGAACACCGGCGTCAGCTGGCCACTGATGAACTCGTCCTGATCGAACTCATGGCAGGCGCCCTGCACCAACTCGAGCTGCTCCAGGAAGCGGTCATACTCGTCACCCAGATGAGCACGGGCTTCATCAGAGTCGAGTTTCTCGATGATCTTCGCCTCGGTACGCTCATGGCCGTGGCCCGGGGTGTAGACAATGATGTAGTCGCCGGCAAGGTGGTACACACCCTTGAAGTCGCGATAGCACCCGATCGGCCAGGTGATCGGCGCCGCCTTGATCTTCAGTACCGCTTCGATCTCGTCGAGCAGTTCGATCGGGTCGCGGATGTCACGGTCGAGTTTGTTGATGAAGCTGACGATGGGCGTGTCGCGCAGGCGGCAGACATCCATCAGGGCGATGGTCCGCGGTTCTACACCTTTACCGCCGTCGAGCACCATCAGCGCCGAGTCCACCGCAGTCAGCGTGCGGTAGGTGTCTTCCGAGAAGTCTTCGTGGCCGGGGGTGTCGAGCAGGTTGATCATGTGCTCGCGGTACGGGAACTGCATCACCGAGGTGGTGATGGAAATACCGCGCTGCTTCTCCATTTCCATCCAGTCGGAGGTGGCGTGGCGGTCGGACTTGCGCGACTTCACGGTACCGGCGACGGCAATGGCCTTGCCCATCAGCAGGAGTTTCTCGGTGATGGTGGTCTTACCGGCGTCGGGGTGGGAAATGATTGCGAAAGTGCGGCGCTTCGCGACTTCGGCGGCCTGGTTGGTCATGGGAAATCGCCTGACTGGGGGATTCAAAAAGGGGCGATATCATACCTGATGTTGGGCAGGGACCAAAATCTGATCCCCGCCGTTGGTCAACGATGCTCGATCGGGCGCGATTCGCCTGCTGGTCAGAAAAGTTGTCCAGCGTCACAGGTGGGGCAGATAGCAGGTAAACCAACGCCTTTAGGCAAGATTCACGTTGTTTTTTAGTACGAAAAAACACTCGCCCCAGTGATTAACACTGGCCAAATGCCGCCCCAGATGGGAACCTTTACGCCCTCGGAGACGTCCACTCCCCTGCAACCCGCTTCGCTTGGGGACTGGTTTGATCAGCATTTTCGGGCCCGACGGGGTTCGGCTCATGGTCTGATTGCTGCCTTGCGCAAGCGTCACGCTGCTAATCGCGAACACACCACTCGCCGCCAGCCATGGCCGGCCATAAAAAGAGTGTGCTCGCCGACAACACAAGGAGTCCACCTGTGGCTACACGCTACGGAAAAGGGCTGTTGGGATGGGCCGCCGTGCTCGTCATCCTGGCCCTGCTGATCCACTGGATCGGCATCGACACGATCGCGCGTTATCGCGACGATCTTGGGTTCTACCTGCAAGCGCACCTGGTATTGGTGCTGGCTTCGATGGCGGCGGCGTTGGCCGTGGGCATCCCCGCCGGCATTGCCTTGAGTCGACCGCACCGGGTCGACAAAGCCGAGCGCTTCATGCAGTTCTTCAACGTTGGCAACACCATTCCCCCTCTGGCCGTTCTGGCCATCGCGCTCAGTGTCCTGGGCATCGGCGCCGGGCCGGCAATCTTCGCGCTGTTCCTCGCCTCCCTCCTGCCAATCGTACGCAACACCTACGAAGGCCTGAAAAACGTCCCCGCCTCACTCAAGGAAGCCGCCACCGGCATCGGCATGACCCCGCGCCAGCGACTCTGGCAAGTGGAACTGCCCAATGCGGTACCGATCATCGTCGGTGGAGTGCGTGTGGCTCTGGCGCTGAACGTGGGCACTGCGCCCCTGGCGTTCCTGATCGGTGCCAACAGCCTCGGCAGCCTGATCTTCCCCGGCATTGCCCTGAACAACCAGCCACAGCTGCTGCTGGGCGCGGCCTGCACGGCGTTGCTGGCCCTGGCGCTGGATGCCGCGGTGAGTTTCTCCAGCAAGCGCTGGCTGGAACGTGGCCTGGCCCAATAAAAAGAGGGAACGTATGAAGAAGAGAATCGCCTTGCTACTGGGCGCGGCCCTGCTGTTCGCAGGCTTTGCCCAGGCGGCGGAAAAACCCGTGGTGCGCATCGGCGCACGGGTGTTCACCGAACAGACCGTACTCGCCGAAATCACCGCCCAATACCTGCGCGCCAATGGCTTCGATGTGCGCGTCACCGGCGGCCTTGGCAGCAGCCTCGCGCGCCAGGCCCAGGAGACTGGCCAGCTGGACTTGATGTGGGAGTACACCGGCGTGTCGCTGGTGTCCTACAACCACATCGAGGAGCGCATGCCCAGTGCCGAAGCCACCTACGCCAAGGTCAAGGCGCTGGACGCCAAGAAAGACCTGATCTGGCTGACCCCGACCAAGTTCAGCAACACCTACGCCCTGGGCCTGCCTGAACAGGTCGCCGAGGCCTACCCACAAATCAACACGATCAGTGACCTCAATCAGGTGCTGCGCGACGAACGCGAGCGCAACCACCTGATCGCCCTGGACACCGAGTTCGCCAACCGCCCCGACGGCTTGGTCGGCCTGAAGGAGATGTACGACCTGCAAGTCGGCCGTGCCAACATCAGGCAGATGGATGCCGGCCTGGTCTATACCGCCATGCACAACAACCAGGTGTTCGCAGGCCTGGTCTACACCACGGACGGCCGCCTGAGTGCGTTCAACCTCAAGCTGCTGGAAGACGACAAGCACTACTTCCCCGACTACACCGCTGCCCCGGTGGTGCGCAAGGCCGTGCTCGACGCCAACCCGCAACTGGTCGCCCTGCTCAAGCCACTGGCCGAGCAGCTCGATGACCAGACCATGCGCCAGCTCAATGCCAAGGTCGACGTCGAACACCAGAGCCCGACGGCCGTGGCGGCAGCATTCCTGCGTGAGCACCCACTCAAGGAGGTGCAGCCATGAGCCTGCTCGATACGTTCGCCCACCTCGACTGGGCCCTGGTGCTGCAACTGACCTGGCAGCACATCATGCTGGTCGGCATTGCCGTTGGCCTGGCAATCCTGGTCGGCGTGCCGCTGGGCATCCTGATGACCCGCTTCCCGGTGGTGGCCGGCCCACTGCAGGCCAGCGCCACAGTGCTGCTGACCATCCCGTCGATTGCCCTGTTCGGCCTGCTGCTGCCGTTCTACTCCAAATTCGGCCAGGGCCTGGGGCCATTGCCTGCGATCACCGCGGTGTTCCTTTATTCACTGCTGCCCATCCTGCGCAACACCTACCTGGCCCTGACCAACGTCGAGCCCGGCATCCGTGAAGCCGCGCGCGGTATCGGCATGACCTTCGGCCAGCGCCTGCGCATGGTCGAGCTACCGATTGCCGTGCCTGTCATCCTCGCCGGCGTGCGCACTGCCGTGGTGATGAACATCGGCGTGATGACCATTGCCGCGACCATCGGTGCCGGTGGCCTGGGCGTGCTCATCCTCACCTCCATCAGCCGTAGCGACATGTCGATGCTGCTGGTTGGCGCCGTACTGGTCAGCCTGCTGGCAATCATCGCCGACCTGCTCCTGCAAACCCTGCAACGTGCCCTGACTCCAGAAGGACTGCGCTCATGATCGAACTCAAGAACCTCAGCAAAACCTTCAACGTCAACGGCAAGGACGTCAAAGCCGTCGAGGCGGTCAGCCTGACCGTCAACGAAGGCGAAATCTGCGTGTTCCTCGGCCCCTCGGGCTGTGGCAAGAGCACCACGCTGAAGATGATCAACCGCCTGATCACGCCAACCTCCGGGCAGGTGTTCATCAATGGCGAAGACACCAGCGGCCTGGACGAAGTGACCTTGCGCCGCCACATCGGCTATGTGATCCAGCAGATCGGCCTGTTCCCCAACATGACCATCGAGGAAAACATCACTGTGGTCCCGCGCCTGCTCGGCTGGGACAAGCAAAAGTGCCACGACCGCGCCCGCGAGCTGATGCACATGATCAAGCTCGAGCCCAAGCAGTATCTGCAACGCTACCCGCGTGAACTGTCCGGTGGCCAGCAACAGCGCATCGGGGTGATCCGTGCGCTGGCTGCAGACGCGCCGGTGCTGTTGATGGACGAGCCGTTCGGCGCCGTCGACCCGATCAACCGCGAAATGATCCAGAACGAGTTTTTCGAGATGCAGCGGGCGCTGAACAAGACCGTGATCATGGTCAGCCACGACATCGACGAAGCGATCAAGCTGGCCGACAAGATTGCTATCTTCCGCGCCGGCAAGTTGCTGCAGCTGGACCACCCGGACACCTTGCTGGCCCACCCGGTCGATGACTTCGTCAGCAACTTCGTGGGCCAGGACAGCACCTTGAAACGCCTGTTGCTGGTGCGCGCCGAAGATGCGGCGGACAACGCCCCTTCGGTAAGCCCACAAACGCCGGTGGGCGATGCGCTGGAGCTGCTGGACGAGCACGATCGCCGCTATGTGGTGGTCACCGATGCGCAGAACAAGGCGCTGGGGTATGTACGCCGGCGCGACATGCACCGCCAGCAAGGTACCTGTGCAGACTTCCTGCGCCAGTTCAATGCAACGGCTTCGCACGATGAGCACCTGCGCATCCTGCTGTCGCGGATGTACGAGTTCAACCGCGCGTGGTTGCCGGTGCTGGATGCCGAGCAGGTGTTCCTGGGCGAGGTGACGCAGGAGTCGATCGCGGCTTACCTGAGCTCGGGGAGATCGCGCGGGGCCAAGACCAGTATCGTGTCACCGGCCGAGGCGGCGGTTTCCTGATCGAAGGGGGCGCTTCGTGCCCCCATCGCCGGCTTGCCGGCGATGGGGGGGATGGTGATATCGGAACCCTATACCGGCCTGCCCAAAGGCTTGTCAAAGAAGTGCTTCACCCCCGCCGCCAATCTCAGGTTGACCATCTTCGGTCCGTAGCCCATGGCGAAAATTAGCAGTGCTCCTCATAAAACGCAGGAAATCCGCCAGTCGGTAACAAAAAATTTATGGGGAATTTCAGGCACTGCAGTAGCCATGACCGTGGCCATTAATATGAACACCTTCGCTTTTTTTTGCAGGCCAGGCCACTTTGCAGAAAGCCCGCCAAGCCTATGGAAACGGGCTTGCCCGAAATGGGCCAAAGACGGTCTATTCCACAATTTTTTACGCCTGCCAGGGTTCAGGGAACATCTGCTGGTCACACGAGTCGGTTATTCAAGTGGCAGCGCGTCGATCGTGGGCCGACACGCCCTGATTGCCTGTTGATCTTGGGTTCTTCACGCCCTAAAGTGCGCGCCGAACGTCCATGCTGGAAACGATCCATCCGGCTCAAGTACTGAGTAGGCGAACCAAAGTGGGGATACGGAGGACGTTCAGTTTGCAGCCACTTATCTTTTCAGTTTGCCCATGGAGTCCCTGAGCATGTCGATCCAGGTCGAAGACTATTTCGCGCGTGACACCTTCCAGAAAATGAAGGCGTTCGCCGACAAGCAGGAAACCCCGTTCGTACTCATCGATACCCAGATGATCAGCCAGGCCTACGACGACCTGCGCGCCGGTTTCGAGTTCGCCAAGGTCTACTACGCGGTCAAGGCCAACCCGGCGGTCGAGATCATCGACCTGCTCAAAGAGAAAGGCTCGAGCTTCGACATCGCCTCGATCTATGAGCTGGACAAGGTCATGGGCCGTGGCGTCAGCGCCGACCGCATCAGCTACGGCAACACCATCAAGAAGTCCAAGGACATCCGTTACTTCTTTGAAAAAGGTGTGCGCCTGTACGCCACCGATTCAGAAGCCGACCTGCGCAATATCGCCAAGGCCGCCCCGGGCTCCAAGGTCTACGTACGCATCCTGACCGAAGGCTCGACCACCGCCGACTGGCCGCTGTCGCGCAAGTTCGGCTGCCAGACCGACATGGCCATGGACCTGCTGATCCTGGCTCGCGACCTGGGCCTGGTGCCATACGGCATTTCCTTCCACGTGGGTTCGCAACAGCGCGACATCAGTGTGTGGGACGCCGCGATCGCCAAGGTCAAAGTGATCTTCGAGCGCCTGAAGGAAGAAGACGGCATCGAGCTGAAGCTGATCAACATGGGTGGCGGCTTCCCGGCCAACTACATCACCCGCACCAACAGCCTGGAAACCTACGCTGAAGAGATCATCCGCTTCCTGAAGGAAGACTTCGGTGACGACCTGCCGGAAATCATCCTTGAGCCAGGCCGTTCGCTGATCGCCAACGCCGGTATCCTGGTCAGCGAAGTCGTGCTTGTTGCGCGCAAATCGCGTACCGCTGTCGAGCGCTGGGTGTACACCGATGTGGGCAAATTCTCCGGCCTGATCGAAACCATGGACGAGTCCATCAAGTTCCCGATCTGGACTGAAAAGAAAGGCGAGATGGAAGAAGTGGTCATCGCCGGCCCGACCTGCGACAGCGCCGACATCATGTACGAGCACTACAAGTACGGCCTGCCGCTGAACCTGGCGATCGGTGACCGCCTCTACTGGCTATCGACCGGTGCCTACACCACCAGCTACAGCGCAGTGGAATTCAACGGCTTCCCGCCGCTGAAGGCTTACTACCTGTAATGCAGAACGGGGCCGAAAGGCCCCGTTTTCATTGGTGCCTGGCTTGGCCCCATCGCCGGCAAGCCGGCTCCCACCCCGGCCGCGCAGCTCCTCAGGCCTGCGCTTTACCTGTGGAAGCAATTTCCAAAGACCAGCGCAAATCCATGTGGGAGCCGGCTTGCCGGCGATGGGGCCAGTGCCGACACCATCACACCTGGCGCTGTTCTATCTCAGCGGCATACCGCGCCGCAAAGGCCATCAACCCTGGCCCAGCCCCCTGCAAGGTCACCAACGCACTGCGCAAAAAATTCAGGTTGCCCTCAACCCGCGCCCGCTCCAGCCATGGCCCCACTTCGGCCATCTGGCCACGCTCGGCCAGCACCATCGCCAAACTGAACATCCCACGAAAATCCCCCGCCTCGGCCGAGCGCCGATACCAGCGCACCGCCCGCACCGGGCTTGGCGCCGTAGCGATACCCTGCTCCAGGTAACGCCCATACAGGTTCATCGACTTGGCATGCCCCAGCTGCGCAGCCTTCTCGTAGCACATCAATGCCTGCGCCTGATTGGCCGGCACCCCACGCCCGGTAGCCAGCAGGTTGCCCAGGTTATACAACCCCCAGTCCAGCCCGGCATCGGCCGCGCGGGCATAGTGAACCGCAGCCTGCGCCACATTCACCTCGCCACCCCAACCATGCTCCAGGCACCGCCCGAGCATATTGTGCGCCATGGCGCTGCCACCCTGGGCGGCAATACCGAACCAGCGCCGGGCCACTCCGGCATCCGCTTCGATGCCGCGGCCGTCGAGCAGGATCTGCCCGAGCAGCAACTGGGCCTCGATCACGCCCTGCCCTGCCGCCGCGAGAATGGCTTGGGCGGCTTTGCCCGGGCTATCTTCAAGCATGGCCTTCAGGCCGGCGACATCCACCACTTCTTCACGGCGCAACGGATAGGACACGGCTCAGACCTCTGCCCAGCGGCGCAGCAGGTTATGGTAGGTGCCAGTCAATTGCAGCAACGAGGGGTGCTCCGGCACATCGGCAGTGAGTTGCTGGATGGCATTGTCCATCTCGAACAGCAACGCACGCTGGCTGTCCTCCCGCACCAGGCTCTGGGTCCAGAAGAAGGCCGCATAACGCACGCCGCGCGTCACCGGGTTGACCTTGTGCAGGCTCGTGCCCGGGTACAGCACCAGGTCACCGGCCGCCAGCTTGACCTGTTGCTCGCCATAGGTGTGTTGAATCACCAACTCGCCACCGTCATAGCTGTCCGGATCGCTGAGAAAAAGCGTAGAGGAAAGGTCAGTGCGCACCCGCTCCGGGCTGCCTTTGGGCTGGCGCAGGGCATTGTCGATGTGGAAGCCGAAGTTGCCACCCTCACGGTAGCAGTTGATCAGTGGCGGGAAGACTTTATGCGGCAGGGCCGCCGACATGAACCGCGGCGTTTTCCACAGGCGGTCGATCAGCGCGCTACCGATTTCCTTCGCCAGCGCGTGGCCTTCTGGCAGCTGCAAGTTGTGCTTGGCCTTGGCCGACTGATAGCCGGCCGTGACCTTGCCATCGGCCCAATCAGCCTGCTCCAGTGCCGCGCGAATGCGGGCAAGCTCGTCGGCGTCGAACAGGCCGGGAATATGAAGCAGCATGGCGGCAGCACCGTAGCGAATTGTAAAGAAGCCAATGATATTGATTCCCTTTTACGCCACACAAGCCCTTTCTGCAGCCGAGACGTTTCAGCTTCCTTTGACCGTAAAGAAAATTTGTAAAGATTGTAAATTCGCAGTGAATGGTAACGACTCTCAATTGTGACCTACAATCACTTGCATTATGATCCGCGGCCTTCACACCTTGGGGAAGGTCCATAACAATGCGTCAATACGTGCCATCTGCAGTGAGTTCGCCACGCCTGATCGTGTCCGCCATCGGCGTCGCCCTGAGCGCTTCGTCCGCCTACGCCGCCGATCCCGCTACCAGCAGCGCCATTACCCTCGATGCTACCAGCGTCAACGGCAAGGCCGAACAGGCCAGCACCGATTACAAGGTCGAGAAGGCCTCCTCGCAGAAGTACACCGCACCGTTGGTGGACACCCCGCGCTCGGTTACCGTCATCCCCCAGCAAGTCATCAAGGACACCAACGCCCTGAGCCTGCAGGATGCCCTGCGCACCGTACCGGGCATCACCTTTGGTGCAGGCGAAGGCGGCAACCCGCAAGGCGACCGCCCGTTCATTCGTGGTTTCGACGCCCAGGGTGACACCTACCTGGACGGTGTCCGCGACACCGGCGCGCAAACCCGTGAAATCTTCGCCATCGAATCGGTGGAAGTGGCCAAAGGCCCAAACTCGGCCATCGGTGGCCGCGGCGCGGCAGGCGGCACCATCAACCTGGTGAGCAAGCGTGCACACCTGGGCAACTCCCTGGACGGTGCCTGGACCTGGGGCAGCGACCAGACCCAACGCTACACCTTCGACGGCAACTACCAGTTCAGCGACACCGCTGCCGGCCGGCTCAACCTGATGACCCACGAGAGCAACGTCGCCGGCCGTGACAAGGTCAACTATGACCGCTGGGGTATCGCCCCCTCCCTGGCCTTCGGCCTGGGCACGCCAACCCGCGTCAACCTCGACTACTACCACCTGGAAAGCGACGACCTGCCGGATTCGGGCATCCCGTACAGCATCCCGACCGGAGGCAGCGGCGCACGTACCTCGGCGCACCCGAGCAAGCCGATCGACGGTGGCGACAGCGACAACTTCTATGGCCTGACCGGTCGCGACTTCCGCAAGACCCGTGTGGACATCGCCACTATCGCCGTGGAACACGACCTGAGCGAATCGTTGACCATCAAGAACACCCTGCGTCATGGCAACAGCATGCAGGACTACATCCTGACCCAGCCAGACGACAGCATTGGCAACGTCAACAACAACGGCGTATGGCGGCGTGCCAACACCCGTGTGGGCAACACGGCCACCACCACCAACCAGACCGACCTGTTCGGTGAGTTCTTCGTGGGCGGTTTCAAGAACAGCTTCTCCACAGGGGTCGAGTTCAGCAAGGAGGACTCGGACCGCCAGAGCTACGCGGTGTCGCCAAACAGCAAGCTCACCTGCACCGGCCCGAGCAATGGTGGCAGCTGTACATCGCTGAGCGACCCGAACCCCGACGATGTCTGGGATGGCACTATCTCGCGCAACTACGCCGGCACCAAAACCAGCAGCAAGACCCGTGCAATCTACGCCTTCGACACGCTGGAACTGACGCCTGAGTGGTTGTTGAACATGGGCCTGCGTTACGACCACTTTGACACGAAGTTCCGCACGTACGATGCCTCGGGCGCGACAGTGGTGAACAAGAACGGCGTTCAGACCAAAGGCCGCGACACCAGCGAGTTCTTCACCGGCCAGCTGGGCCTGGTCTGGAAACCGGCTGAGAACGGCAGCATCTACGTTTCCTATGCCACTTCCGCCACCCCGCCCGGGGCGATGCTCGGCGAGGGAACCGAAGGCAACCCGCTGTCGGGCACCACCGACCGTGGTGGCAACATCCTGGCCAGCGACATGGAGCCGGAAGAAACCACCAACTACGAAATCGGCACCAAGTGGGATCTGCTCGACGAGCGCCTGTCCCTGGCCGCCGCGTTGTTCCGCACCGAAAAGGAAAACGCCCGTGTGCAGGTGGACACCACCACCTACGAAAACGTCGGCGAAACCCGTGTGCAAGGCATCGAACTGTCGGCCAGCGGCAAGCTTACCGACAAGTGGCAAGTGTTCGCCGGCTACACCTACCTGCAGGCCCGCCAGGTCGACGGCGGCCCGCTGGGCAAGGCCAACGACGGCAACCAGTTGCCCAACACGCCGAACAACAGCGCCAGCCTGTGGACCACATACTCGATCACCCCGAAACTGACGGTCGGCGGCGGCGCGTTCTATGTGGATGACGTCTACGGCAACGTGGCCAACACCACCATGGTCGACAGCTATGTACGTTACGACGCCATGGCTGCCTACAAGCTGACCAAGAACATCGACCTGCAACTGAACGTGCAGAACCTCACCAATGAGGTGTACTACGACAAGGCGTTTTCCACCCACTTCGCCAACCAGGCGGCGGGCCGGACCGCATTGCTGACCACCAGCGTCCACTTCTGAAGCAACAGCCCGGAGCCCCGTTCATTCCTGTGAGCGGGGCTTTTGCGTATCAAGGCATAATGCACGCCGCGCCAGGCGCGGCAGCAATACAAGGTGATCGATGTGGTGAAGAAGACACTGTTCCAATTGCACTGGTTCTTTGGCATCACCGCCGGCCTGGTGCTGGCCTTGATGGGCATTACCGGGGCGCTCTATTCGTTCCAGGAAGAACTCCTGCGTGCTTTCAACGCCGATGTCTTGAACGTCGAGGTCCGCGCCGAGGGTGTGCTGCCTCCGGCTGAGCTGGTGCGCCGGGTCGAGGCCGCTCAAGGCGACAAAGTGTCGATGCTGTGGGTAGATGTACGCGAAGGCAACGCCGCACGGGTGTTCTTCACACCACCACCGGGCGAGCGCCGCGGTGAGCTGCGCTATGCCGACCCCTATACCGGTGAGCTCAAGGGCCAGGCCGCAGGGCAAGACTTCTTCAAACTGATGCTCACCCTGCACCGGTTCCTCGCCATGGGTGACACGGGCCGGCAAATCACGGGCGCCTGCACCCTGATGCTGGTGTTTTTCTGCCTCTCCGGCCTGTACCTGCGCTGGCCGCGCAAAGCCCTGAACTGGCGCACCTGGCTGACCTTGGACTGGGCCAAAAAAGGCCGCGCCTTCAATTGGGACCTGCACGCCGTTGCAGGCACCTGGTGCCTGCTGTTCTACCTTCTGTTCGCGCTGACCGGGCTGTTCTGGTCCTACGAATGGTACCGCGAAGGCCTGAACAGGCTGCTGGCCGACGCCCCTGCCGCAGGGCAGCAGCACAAGCGCGGCGAAGGTCGTGGCCGCCATGGGCCGCAGAAGGTGGACAAGAACGCGCCGCCGCTGGTGGTCGACTACGACGCCATCTGGGCCAGCCTGAAAAACGCTGCCGGCCCACGCCTTGCCATGTACAACCTGCGTCTGCCGCCTGCTGGGGGCCAGCCCGCCAGCCTGTTCTACCTGCTCGACAGCGCTGCGCACCCACGCGCCTTCGATACCCTGACCCTGGACCCGGCCACCGGCCAGGTGAAAAGCCACGAGCGCTACAGCGAAAAGTCCTTCAAGGCCCAGCTGTTGCAAAGTGTCTATGCCTTGCACGTGGGTGAATACTTCGGCCTGCCGGGGCGGATCATCGTCACCCTCGCCAGCCTGACCATGCCGCTGTTCTTCGTCACCGGTTGGCTGCTGTACCTCGATCGCCGCCGCAAAAAACGCCAGGTCCGCGCCGCCCGTGGCAGCGTCGACAGCACTGCCAGCAGCGGCGACAGCTGGTTGATCGGCTTTGCCAGCCAGAGCGGTTTCGCCGAGCAATTGGCCTGGCAGAGCGCCGGCCAGCTGCAGGCGGCAGGCTTGCCGGTGCAAGTACGTGCGCTTGCCGATCTGGGCGAAGAGGACCTGCGCCAGACGCGCCGCGCGCTGTTCGTCGTCAGTACGTTCGGTGACGGCGAGGCGCCTGACAGCGCCCGAGCCTTCGAGCGCAAGGTGCTGGGCCAGCCTTGGGCACTGAACGGCCTCAGCTATGCCGTGCTGGCGCTCGGTGATCGCCAGTACCCGCACTTCTGCGGCTTTGCCCGGCGCCTGCAGGCATGGCTCGGCGAGCGCGGTGCCAGCACGGCGTTCAGCCCGGTGGAGGTGGACAACGCCGACCAGGCGGCCCTGCAGCAATGGCAACAGGAGCTGGCGCAGCTGACTGGCGCCCAGCCCGTCGCTGCCTGGCAACCGCCAAGTTTCGGCAACTGGACCTTGGTCAGCCGCGAACGGCTCAACCCTGGCAGCCAAGGGCAAGCGGTCTACCTGATCGGCCTGCGCTGCGAAGCGCCCGCCAGCTGGGAGGCCGGTGACCTGGTTGAAATTCTGCCGCTCAATGGCCAGCCACGCGTGGATGCATTCCTCAGCGGCCTGGCCGTCGACGCCAACGCTACAGTGCAGCTTCACGGCCTGAACGAAACCCTCGCACAGGCCCTGGCAAGCCGCCAGCTACCCACCCAGCGGGAGCACCTGATCGGCTTGCAGCCACAAGCCCTGATCGATGCGCTGGTACCGATCGGCAGCCGCGAATATTCCATCGCCTCGATCGCCAGCGATGGTGTGCTGGAACTGATCGTACGCCAGGAGCGTCACCCCGATGGCACCCTTGGCCTGGGCTCTGGCTGGCTGACCGAATACCTGCCAGTCGCAGGCACCCTTGGCCTGCGCCTGCGCCGCAACAGTGGTTTCCATTTGCCCGAAAGCGCCGCGCCGATGATCCTGATCGGCAACGGCACTGGCATTGCGGGCCTGCGCAGCCTGCTGCGGGCGCGGGTCAATGCCGGCGAGCAGCGCAACTGGCTGTTGTTCGGCGAGCGTAACCGCGCGCATGACCTGCTGTGTGGCGATGAGCTGCAAGGCTGGCTGGCTAACGGCGACCTGGCGCGGCTGGACCTGGCGTTCTCGCGTGATCAGGCCGAGAAGGTGTATGTGCAGGATGTATTGCTGCAGCAGGCCGAAGCGTTCAAGCGCTGGGTTGCCGATGGGGCTTATGTGTATGTCTGCGGCAGCCTGCAAGGGATGGCGGCCGGTGTCGATGCGGCGCTCAAAGGCATGCTCGGCGAAGCGGTTGTCGAGCAGTTGATCGAAGATGGGCGTTATCGGCGGGATGTTTACTGATCGGGGGGTGATGCAGCCAGCACCGGCCCCATCGCCGGCAAGCCGGCTCCCACTCTAATGTGGACTGCCCCAAGAAGTTGGACAGCAATCCAATGTCTTGGGGCAGTCCGCTATCTTGAGCCTGCGCCGCACCGGTGGGAGCCGGCTTGCCGGCGATTGGCCGTGCAGACTCAGTGCAGCTCGAAGGTATCGGCATCCAGGTTGGCCGGGAAGCGGGTGCGGTAGTTGGCGAGCTCCGCTGCCCGCAGCACCACCGTGAACACGCCATCAGCCTCACCTGCGCTGAGCAGGCTTTCACCCTGAAAATCCAGCACCTGGCTGTCGCCTGAATACGCGAAACCCTTGCCATCGGTGCCCACCCGGTTCACCGCGGCCACGAAGCACAGGTTTTCGATACCCCGCGCCGGCAGCAGCCGGTTCCAGTGCTGGCGGCGCGCTGCCGGCCAGTTCGCGGTGTACAACAGCAGGTCGGTATCCTGAGCATCGCGGCTCCACACCGGGAACCGCAGGTCGTAGCAGATCAGCGGGCGTACCCGCCAACCCTTGATCTCGAACTGCACCTGACGCTCACCCGGGGTGTAATGCTTGTGTTCACCGGCCATGCGGAACAGGTGGCGTTTGTCGTAGAACAGGATCTCGCCGTCCGGCCGCGCCCACAGCAAGCGGTTGCGGTGGCTGCCATCGGCGGCCTGGATGATCACGCTGCCGGTAACCACGGCGTTGATGCGCTTGGCCTGCGCCTTGAGCCATTTGTACGTCGGGCCGTTCTCAGGCTCGGCCAGGCTTTCCGATTCCATGGAAAAACCCGTGGTGAACATCTCGGGGAGGATCACCAGGTCGGCATCTCCAGCCTGGTCGAGCAAAACCTCGAAATGAGCGTAATTGGCCTCGCGGTCGTGCCAGGCCAGGGCCGTTTGCACCAAGGCGATTTTCAGGTTGGGCAGTGCACTCAGATCGCGCATAGTTTTTCCGCTGCCTGACGCAGCGTCTCCTCACGTTTGGCAAAGCACAGGCGTATCAGGCGTTGCTCGGGGATGGGTCGCTGGTAGAACACCGACACTGGAATGGTCGCAACGCCGTGTTCACGGGTGAGCCAAAGGGCCATGTCGACGTCGTTCAGGTCTGGCCGGATCTGCGAATAGTCCACCAGCTGGAAATAAGTGCCCGCCGTGCGGGTAAAGTTGAAACGCGAACCCTCCAGCAAACCGCAGAACACGTCACGCTTGCCCTGGTAGAAGGCCGGCAACTCGTCGATATGCTCGGGGTGCTCGGCCATGAAGTCGGCCAGGGCGCACTGCAGCGGCGTCACGCCACAGAAGTTGACGTACTGGTGCACCTTGCGCAGCTCTGCACTCAACGCCGCAGGCGCGATCACGTAGCCGGTCTTCCAGCCAGTGACGTGGTACGTCTTGCCGAACGAGCTGACCACAAAGGCACGTTGATACAGCTGTTCGTGGGCCAGCACGCTGGCGTGGCGGACGCCGTCGTAAACCAGGTGCTCGTAGACTTCGTCGCTGATCAGGTAGATATCGCGGTCGGCAACGAGCGTTGCCAACTGCTCAAGGTCTTCGCGGGTGATCAGCGCGCCACTGGGGTTGTGCGGCGAATTGAGGATGACCATGCGGGTGCGCGGGCTCAGGGCATCGCTGAACTTCTGCCAGTCGATACGGAAGTCGCCGTCGCTCAGTTGCACATGCACGCAGCGACCACCGGCCAGCGCCACCGAAGGCTCATAGCTGTCGTAACACGGGTCGAAGACAATCACCTCGTCACCCGCATGCACCACTGCCTGGATGGCACAGAAAATCGCCTCGGTGGCACCGGGGGTGATGGTCACTTCCTGGTCGGCATCCACCTGCGCACCGTACAGCCGCGCCACCTTGGCAGCCACCTGCTGGCGCAAGGCCGGCAGGCCGGTCATTGGCGAATACTGGTTGTGCCCGGCAGCCACGTGCCGGCCCACTGCATCGAGCAGGGCCTGCGGGCCATTGAAGTCAGGGAAGCCCTGGGACAGGTTGAGCGCGCCCGTCTGCACAGCGAGCTGGGACATGGTGGTGAAGATGGTCGTGCCGACGTTCGGCAGTTTGCTGCGGATCATGGAGCCCTCTTTCCTGCGGGACGGAGAGCTATAAGCTACAAGCTCCAAGCCACAAGAAAAAGCGACATGTATCAGCGTCCGCTCATTCTTGTGGCTTGCGACTTGAAGTCTGCCGCTTGTCAGCGCTTGTCGCGGCGCTTCTTCTCGGCTTTCTTGTGGTGCGACATCAAGCGGCGCTTCTTGTTGACCTGGCGGTCGGTGAGGGTGTTCTTCTTGCCCTCATACGGGTTCTCACCGCCCTTGTACTCGATGCGGATCGGCGTACCGACCAGTTTCAGCACGCGGCGGTAGGTGTTTTCCAGGTAACGCGAGTACGACTTGGGGATCTTCTCGGTCTGGTTGCCGTGGATCACGATCAGCGGCGGGTTGGCACCCCCGAGGTGGGCATAGCGCAGCTTGATGCGGCGGCCATTGACCAGCGGAGGCTGGTGCTCACTGACGGCGTCTTCGAGGATCTGCGTCAGACGGCTGGTTGGCCAGCGGGTGACCGCCGATTTGAACGCGGCCTGCACCGACTTGTACAGGTGACCCACGCCGGTGCCGTGCAGCGCCGAGATGAAGTGGATGTCGGCAAAGTCGACGAAGAACAGCCGGCGCTCCAGCTCGGTCTTGACGTAGTCACGCTCACCCGGCTCCATGCCGTCCCACTTGTTCAGGGCGATGACGATGGCGCGGCCCGCTTCCAGGGCGAAGCCCAGCAGGTTGAGGTCGTGGTCGACCACCCCCTCGCGGGCATCCATGACGAAGATCACCACGTTGGCGTCCTTGATCGCCTGCAGCGTCTTCACCACCGAGAACTTTTCGACTTCCTCGTGGATCTTGCCGCGCTTGCGCACACCCGCGGTGTCGATGAAGGTGTACTTCTCGTTATCGCGCTCGAACGGGATGTAGATACTGTCACGGGTGGTACCCGGCTGGTCGTAGACCACCACGCGCTCTTCGCCGAGCATGCGGTTGACCAGGGTCGACTTGCCCACGTTGGGGCGGCCGATGATGGCGATCTTGATGCCATCCTTTTCGCTCGGGCCGGGGATGCGTACCGCTTCCTCGCCTTCGGCAACCTCCTGGTCGAGGGCTTCTTCCTCAGCATCGCGAGGAATGTGGCCCAGCACCGACTCCATCAGCTGATTGATGCCACGGCCCTGGGAGCCCGCCACCGGAATGGCATTGCCCATACCCAGCGGCGAAAACTCGGCGCGGGCGACGTCGGCGTCGATGTTGTCGATCTTGTTGGCCACCAGGATGGCCGACTTGTTCCGCTTGCGCAGGTGCTCGGCAATCATCTGGTCGGCGGCAGTCATACCGGCGCGGGCGTCGACCAGGAACAGCACGTAGTCGGCTTCTTCGATAGCCATCAACGACTGCTCGGCCATCTTCTCGTCCATGCCCACTTCGTCACCGGTGATACCACCGGTGTCGATCAGGATGAAGGAGCGACCCTGCCAGCTGGCATCACCATACTGGCGGTCACGGGTCAGACCCGACAGGTCACCCACGATGGCATCGCGGGTTTTGGTCAGGCGGTTGAACATGGTGGATTTGCCGACGTTCGGCCGTCCCACCAGGGCGATTACGGGAACCATGCGGCTCTCCACTCTTGAATTCTTGAAAATGCAAAGGCCGCTGCAAGGCAGCGGCCGGAGTTCGGGCGGCGTGTCCTACGCCGCAACTCAAGACCTGTCGTGGTCTTGAGCATAGCTTCAGCGGATGGTCAGTGCCTCGAGCTTGCCGCTGTTGCCAAAGACATAGATGGTGTCGCCGACCACCAGGGGCCGGGCGCGCAGGCCATCGCTGTCGATACGCTCACGGCCGACGAAACGGCCGTCGACCTGGCTGAGCAGGTGCAGGTAACCTTCGAAGTCACCTACAGCCACGTAACTGGAGAACACTTCCGGCGCCGACAATTGACGGCGGGCCATCGAGTCGTTGGTCCACAGGGCGCTGGAAGAGCGCTCGTCGACACCTTCGACACTGCCTGAGGCCTCGCTGACATAGACGTTGCCGAAACCTTGGGCGACACCCACGTAGCTCGACGCATCACGCTGCCACAGCACACGGCCGCTCTCCAGGTCCAGGCCCGCTACGCGGCCCTGGTAGGTGCTGACGTACAGCGTGCCACCGGACAGCAGCAGGCCGCCGTCGATGTCGACCACACGGTCCAGCTCGGAACGGCCCTGCGGGATGGCCACACGGCTCTCCCAAACTGGCACGCCGTTGTTGATGTCGACCGCCACCACTTTACCGGTGGAAAGGCCGGCGACGGCCAGACGGTTAGTGACGATCGGCGCACCGGTGCCCCGCAGGGTCAGGACAGCCGGAGTGCTCTCGTAGATCCAGCGGCGGTCGCCGGTAGCGGCATCGAGCCCGATCAGGCGGTCGTCCTGGGTCTGCACCACCACAACGTCACCGTTGTTGGCAGGCGGCGCCAGCACTTCACTGGTGACGCGGGAGCGCCAGCGCTCTTCACCGGTGCTGGAGTCCAGGGCAATCACCTCACCCTTGAGCGTGCCGAGCATGACCAGGCCATAGCCAACGCCGACGGCGCCGGAAACCGGCAGCTCCAGGTCCTTCTTCCACACGACGTCGCCCGTGATGCGGTCGAGGGCGAAGACTTCGCCATTGACGTCGCTGGCGTAGATGCGGTCGTTCTCGATGGCGGGTACCAGGGTATTGTAAGTCTCGCCCTGGCCGTCACCGATCGAACGGCTCCACTGTTTTTTCAGTACCACTTCTTCGGTGAACTTGGTCAGTTCGGCCGGAGGCAGTTCCTTCTTGCTGTTGCTGCTGCAACCTGCGGCCAGTACGGCCAGGGTCAGCACTGCTGCTTGTTTCCAACCGATCACGTCACGCGTCCCCTTTGGCCAAGTCATCCAGCTTCAGTTGCAAGCCACCGACCGCCGCCTCATCGGACAGCGCGGCCTTGGCTTTTTCATAAGCGCTGTGAGCATCGTCGGCACGACCCAACTGCACCAGCAGGTCGCCCTTCAATTCTTCACGGCTGGCCAGAAACGCCTTGTCAGCGTCACCGTCGAGCAGCTTGAGCGCATCTTCGGCCTTGTTCTGAGCCGCGAGCACGCGTGCCAGGCGCTGGCGCGAAATTTCGCCCAGGGTGTCGTCAGCAGGCTTGTCGAGCACATTCTTCAGCTCGGCAGCGGCGTCGTCGAGCTTGCCGCTCTCGACCGCGACCTTGGCCACGAACAGGCTGCCGTATTGGGCGTAGGCGGTACCACCAAACTCGCTCTTGAGCTTGCCGGCCAACTCAGCGACCTTGGCCGCGTCCGGCTGCCCGCTCGGCGTCAGGCTGGTTTCAAGCAGGGCCTGATACAGCTGCGATGCGCCTTGCGACTGGTTGTCCTGGTACTTGTGCCACGCGTTCCAACCCAAAACCACCACGCCCGCCAGCAGTGCACCGGTCAGCAGTGGCTTGCCGTTGCGGCTCCACCAGTCCTTGAACCCTGCCAGGTCATCATCATCGGTACTCGACACCCCAATACTCCTTTTCGCCTATTCGCTTGTTGAACCGCGTTACGCCTGAGCGATCGCGGTTTCCAGGTGCTCAGCCAGAGCATCCCAGGCAATGTTCTGTTGTTCGCCCTGACCACGCAGGGGCTTGAGGCCAATCTCTTGCTTGGCCAGCTCGTCGTCACCCAGGATCAGGGCAAACAACGCGCCGCTCTTGTCGGCTTTCTTGAACTGGCTCTTGAAGCTGCCGCCACCGGCGTTGACCGCCAGGCGCAGGCCCGGCAGACGGTCGCGCAGGCTTTCGGACAAGCGCAGGCCAGCCAGCTCCGCCTGTTCGCCAAAGGCGCACAGGTACACATCGATCTGGCGGTTGATGGATTCCGGGACCTTGCCCAGGGTCTCCAGCAGCAGGATCAGGCGCTCGATACCCATGGCGAAACCAACGCCGGTGGTCGGCTTTCCACCCATCTGCTCTACCAGGCCATCGTAGCGGCCGCCTGCGCAGACAGTGCCCTGGGCGCCAAGCTTGTCGGTGACCCACTCGAACACGGTCTTGCTGTAGTAGTCCAGGCCACGCACCAGCTTGGTGTTGATCACGAATGGAATACCGGCAGCATCCAGACGGGCCTTGAGGCCCTCGAAGTGCACCCGGGAGTCTTCGTCGAGGTAGTCTTCCAGCTTCGGCGCGCCGACCAGCACCGCCTGAGTATCGGGGTTTTTGCTGTCGAGGATGCGCAGCGGATTGCTCTTGAGGCGGCGCTGGCTGTCTTCGTCGAGTTGCTCCAGGCGCGCCGAGAGGAACTCGACCAGCGCGTCACGGTAGCGGGCGCGGGCCTCGCTGGTGCCCAGGCTGTTCAGCTCGAGCTTGACCGCATCCTGGATGCCCAGCAGGCCCCACAAACGCCAGGTCAGCATGATCAGCTCGGCATCGATGTCCGGGCCGTCCAGGTTGAACACCTCGACGCCAATCTGGTGGAACTGGCGGTAGCGGCCCTTCTGCGGGCGCTCGTGGCGGAACATCTGGCCGATGTACCACAGTTTCTGCACCTGGCCGTTGCCGGTGATGCCGTGCTCGAGCACCGCACGTACGCAGGCAGCCGTGCCTTCGGGGCGCAGGGTCAGCGAATCGCCATTGCGGTCCTCGAAGGTGTACATCTCTTTTTCGACGATGTCGGTGACTTCACCGATGGAGCGCTTGAACAGCTCGGTGAACTCGACGATCGGCGTGCGGATCTGGCTGTACCCATAGGTGTCCAGCAGCCCGGCGACGGTGCCTTCGAAGTAGCGCCACAGCGGCGACTGCTCTGGCAGGATGTCGTTCATGCCACGGATGGCTTGCAGCGATTTGCTCACGAAAAGTCCTTACGAATCTGTGTGTCAGCCGCGGGCGATCAGCGCCGCGTCGGCCTCGACCTTTTCGGCCGCTTTCTGGCGGATGAGCTTTTCCAGCTCATCGACCAGGTTGTCATTGGTCAGTTTCTGCGCCGGCTTGCCATCGATGTAAATCAGGTTCGGCGTGCCGCCGGTCAGGCCCACGTGGGCTTCCTTCGCTTCGCCAGGGCCGTTGACCACACAACCGATCACCGCCACATCCAGCGGTACCAGCAGGTCTTCCAGGCGCCCTTCCAGTTCGTTCATGGTCTTGACCACATCGAAATTCTGCCGCGAGCAGCTCGGGCAGGCGATGAAGTTGATGCCACGCGAACGCAGGTGCAGCGACTTGAGGATGTCGTAGCCGACCTTGACTTCCTCGACCGGGTCGGCCGCCAGCGAAATGCGGATGGTATCGCCGATGCCTTCGGCCAGCAGCATACCGAGGCCGACGGCGGATTTCACCGTGCCGGAGCGCAGCCCACCGGCCTCGGTGATACCCAGGTGCAGCGGCTGGATGATCTGCTTGGCCAGCAAGCGATAGGCTTCGACGGCCATGAACACGTCGGAGGCCTTGACGCTGACCTTGAAGTCCTGGAAATCCAGGCGATCGAGGTGCTCCACATGGCGCAGGGCCGATTCGACCAACGCCGCCGGGGTCGGCTCGCCATATTTCTTCTGCAGGTCCTTTTCCAGGGAGCCTGCGTTGACACCGATACGGATCGGAATGCCACGGTCACGAGCGGCATCGACCACAGCACGAACACGGTCCTCACGGCCGATGTTGCCCGGGTTGATACGCAGGCAGTCGACGCCCAGTTCGGCCACGCGCAACGCGATCTTGTAGTCGAAGTGGATGTCAGCGACCAGCGGTACGCTGACCAGTTGCTTGATTTTGCCGAACGCCTCGGCGGCGTCCATGT
The DNA here is from genome assembly GCF_044748785.1 of Pseudomonas sp. NPDC089743. Taxonomy (NCBI): domain Bacteria; kingdom Pseudomonadati; phylum Pseudomonadota; class Gammaproteobacteria; order Pseudomonadales; family Pseudomonadaceae; genus Pseudomonas; species Pseudomonas sp. NPDC089743. Next base: position 243,672 of record NZ_JBIVGS010000003.1, on the reverse strand, counting down.
CCGGCACCGAAACACGGACGATGTCTACACCGGCATCGACCAGGCGCTGGATCTGGCCCACTGTGGCGGCGACATCATTGGTGTCGGTGTTGGTCATGCTCTGCACCGCAATGGGGGCATCACCACCCACCGGTACATTGCCGACCCAGATTTTGCGGGATTCGCGACGTTTGATCGGAGATTCGCCGTGCATGACTTACTGTCCCAACTTCAGGCGAGCGGTTTCGCCACTGGTGAACGGGGCGACATCGACGGCTTGGCCGTTGTAGCTGACCTGGGCGCCGCGGGCAAAGCCCAGGCGTACCGCGAACGGCGGCTTGCCGGTCAACTCGAGGTTGTCGCCCTTGCGCTTGATGGCGCTGAACAGCACCTTGCCGTTGCCATCGGACACCTGGGTCCAGCAATCGGCGGTGAACTGGATGGCTACCTTGGCGCTGCCGGCAGGTACGGCGGCAGGCTCGGCGGTACTGGCCGGCACGCTGGCCTCGGGCGCAACGGGGGCGGCCTGGGCTACGGGTGCGGTTGGCGAGGCCGATGCAGCCGGTGCGGCTGCCGTTGTCGGCGCTGGCGCTGCAGCTTGGGCAGGTGCCTGCTGGGCCGGTGCGGGTGCTGCGGCGTCAGGGGCGGCGGCGCTGGCGGCCTCGGGGGCGGCCCCGGCCACCGGCTCGGCAGGTGCCTGCTCCAGCGGCAGCGGCGCGCTTTCGCCCTGCTGGCCCAAGGTAACGGCCTGGTCTTCAGGCTCGTCCAGCGGGTGGATCTGGGTGGTACCGTCGGCGCTTTCGACCTCGACGTGCTCCAGGGCGATCTTTGCCAGGTCCTTGCCGCGCAGGCTGCCCTGGTCCTGCCACCACAGGAAGCTGCCACCGACCACCACAAGCAGCAGCAACAGGCTGACGCCGCGCAGAATGTTGTGCGAAAGGCGCACCGGCTCTTCGATGCGGCCCAGTGAGTGCACGTCGCTGCCCTTGGCATGGGTGCCGGTGTACTGGTCGAAGGCCTCGACCAGCGGCGCCTGGTCCATGTCCATCAGCTTGGCGTAGGCACGGATATAGCCACGGGCGAAGGTGTGCCCTGGCAACTTGTCGAAGGCACCGGTTTCCACGTGGTTCAGCGAACTGACGGTGAGGTTGAGCTTGCGGGCCACCTCGGCTTGCGACCACTCCCGTCTTTCGCGGGCCTGGCGCAACAATTCACCGGGGTTCTGGCCAGTCGCTGCTGCTACTTCGGGATGCGCGGCTTTCATCGTTGCTCCGACAGGTATTGCTGATATTCCGGCGTACCGGGATAAAGTCGTTGTAGTTGCTGGCCCAATTCGGCCTGTGTGCCCTGCTCGTCGAACACCCGGGCAAGACGGCTGCCCAGCAGGAGACTACGGGCATTGTGATCGCTCAACTGGCTGAAACGATCGTAGAAACCCCGGGCCGGCACATAATGCCTGTTTTCGTAGGACAACTCAGCCATTTCCAGCAACGCTCTGGGTTGCCGCTGATTGAGTTGCAGAGCCTTGCTCAGGTACGCCTGCGCCTGGGCACGGTTGCCGAGCTTCAGGGCTGTCAGGCCGAGGTTCTCGTAAACGCGCGAACGTTCAGGATACAGGGTATCGGCGCTGGCGAGGCGAAACATCTGCTCGGCTTCGGCGAAACGCTGCTGAGCATATAGGAAACTGCCGTAATTGTTGCGAATTCGCGTGTCACCGGGGCGTGCCGACAACGCTTTCTGGAAGTGTTGCTCGGCCAGCGCAGCTTCACCTTGGGCCTGGAACACCAGCGCCAACGCCGCGTGCGCATCGGCATCCTTGGCATCCAGCGCCAGTGCCCTGGCCAACGGCGCCTTGGCCTGTTCGGTCAAACCTTGTTGCAGATAGCCAAGCCCGAGCTGCACATAAGCACGCCCTGCCTCCACTCGCCCCTGGTGCGTGGCCAGTGGGTCGCTCGCACCACCCGACACGCAGCCGGCCAGCAGCGAAAGTGCAAGGATCGACAGCGCGGCGCGCAGGCTCATGGCGGGCCCGGACTCAGTGGCGCACAGCGCTGTCTTGCAGCTCGGCGTCGGCAGACAGCTGACGTACGGCGATGTAGCGCTCGCTGCGGCGGGTACGGTCATTGACCTGGCCGACCAGCTGGCCACAGGCGGCATCGATGTCATCGCCACGGGTGGTACGGGTGGTGACGTTGAAGCCACCGTGGTGCAGCAGGTCCTGGAAGCGGCGGATAGCGTTGTTGCTAGGGCGCTCGTAACCGGAATGGGGGAACGGGTTGAACGGGATCAGGTTGATCTTGCACGGTACATCGCGCAGCAGTTCGATCATCTGCGCGGCATGCTCTGGCTGGTCGTTGACGTCCTTGAGCAGGGTGTACTCGACCGTCAGCACGCGCTTGCCACCCAAGGTGGCCATGTAGCCCATGCACGACTCCAGCAGCATCTTCAGCGGGTATTTCTTGTTGATCGGCACCAGCTGGTTGCGCAGCGCGTCGTTAGGCGCATGCAGCGACAGGGCCAGGGACACGTCGATGTGCTTGGCCAGTTCGTCGATCATCGGTACCACGCCGGAGGTGGACAAGGTGACGCGACGCTTGGAAATGCCATAGCCCAGATCATCCATCATGATCTTCATGGCAGCGATGACATTGTCGAAATTCAGCAGAGGCTCGCCCATGCCCATCATGACCACGTTGGTAATGGCGCGGTCGATCTTGGCCGGGACGGTCCCGAAGGATTTGTTGGCAAGCCACACCTGGCCGATCACTTCGGCGGCGGTGAGATTGCTGTTGAAGCCTTGCTTGCCGGTGGAGCAGAAACTGCAGTCCAGGGCACAGCCGGCTTGCGACGACACGCAGAGGGTGCCGCGATCGTCGGTTGGGATGTAGACGGTCTCGACGCAGCTGCCGGAGGCAACGCGGATCACCCATTTACGGGTGCCGTCTGCGGAAATGTCTTCACTGACCACTTCCGGAGGACGAATTTCGGCAACAGCCTCGAGCTTTTCGCGCAAGGCCTTGCCGACGTTCGTCATGGCGGCGAAATCATCGACGCCAAAATGGTGAATCCATTTCATCACCTGGCCGGCACGGAAGCGCTTCTCCCCGATAGAGTCGAAGAATTGTTCCATTTCCGGCTGGGTCAGGCCCAACAGGTTGATTTTGCCAGTAGATGTCGTCATGGATTCACCCTCACCCGTAAGCTTTCGCTTAGCGAGTGGTTACCTCGGTAGCAGCGAAGAAGTAAGCGATTTCGCGAGCAGCAGCAGCTTCGGAGTCCGAACCGTGAACGGCGTTGGCGTCGATCGACTCGGCGAAGTCAGCACGGATGGTGCCGGCAGCAGCTTCTTTAGGGTTGGTAGCGCCCATCAGCTCACGGTTCAGAGCGATGGCGTTTTCGCCTTCCAGAACCTGAACGACAACCGGGCCGGAAGTCATGAAGGCAACCAGGTCACCGAAGAAGCCGCGCTCGCGGTGCTCAGCGTAGAAACCTTCGGCTTCGGCTTTGGACAGTTGCTTGATTTTCGAAGCAACGATTTTCAGGCCGGCTTCTTCAAAGCGAGTGGTGATCTTGCCGATGACGTTTTTGGCGACTGCGTCAGGCTTGATGATCGAGAAAGTACGTTGAACAGCCATGGAAAACTCCAGAATATGAGTGTTGCGAAAAATTAAACCCGCGAATTATACGCGGGTTCCAGGGGATTGCCTAACCTGCAGCGTCACGCTTAGTCGGCTTCGTCTATCCAGGCCGCCTGGATGGCCTCGAGCACTTTCTCACCGCCGCGTGACGGATCGTCGCTGAATTCCGGCAAGGCCAGCACCCAGCGATGCAGATCGACGAAATTCACATAACGAGGATCGACGTCCGGCTTGCTTTCTGCAAGCTGGATAGCGATCTCAAGTACATCAACCCATTTCAGACTCATTGAAAAATCCTCAGTGGGGCGCTTCGGCAGCGTGGTTGAGCGAATATTTCGGAATCTCGATGGTCAGGTCCTGATCACCGACGACCACCTGGCAGCCGAGACGCGATTGCGCCTCCAGGCCCCAGGCCTTGTCCAGCATGTCCTCTTCGAGTTCGTCGGCTTCTTCAAGCGAATCGAAACCCTTGCGCACGATGCAGTGGCAGGTGGTGCAGGCCTTCACGCCACCGCAAGCGCTTTCCATCTCGATGTGATGGTCGTGGGCCAGCTCCAGGATATTGGTCCCGGGCTCGACCTCCACGCTCAGCCCCTCTGGGCAGAACTTCTCATGCGGCAGGAATGTCACCAGCGGCATCGGTTACTCCTCGATCTCATTCAGGTTGCGCCCGGCCAGTGCGGCTTTGACCGTCGAATCAAGGCGACGGGCGGCAAATGCATCGGTCACCTGCGACAGACGCTTGGTCTGTTGCTCGATGGCAGGGCCATCGGTGCCGGTCAGCAAATCACGTAGTTCTTGCATCTGGAATTCGATGGCTTCGCGCTCTTCACGGCTGAGCAGTCGCTCGCCATCAGCGTCCAGGGCGCCCTGCACAGCTTCAAGCAGGCGCTCGCCGTCAACCTGGTGTTCACGAAGCTGACGCGCCTGTTTGTCGGAGCCGGCATGCTCGAAGGAGTCCTTGAGCATGCGCGCGATCTCGCCGTCGGTCAGGCCGTAGGATGGCTTGACCTGGATGCTGGCCTCTACGCCAGAGCCCAGCTCACGCGCCGCGACGCTGAGCAAACCATCGGCATCGACCTGGAAGGTCACGCGGATTTTCGCGGCGCCGGCAACCATGGCCGGAATACCACGCAGCTCGAAGCGCGCCAGCGAACGGCAATCGCTGATCAGCTCGCGCTCACCCTGCAGAACGTGAATCATCATGGCCGACTGGCCATCTTTGTACGTCGTGAATTCCTGCGCGCGGGCCACTGGGATGGTGGTATTGCGCGGGATCACCTTTTCCATCAGCCCGCCCATGGTCTCAAGACCAAGGGACAGCGGAATGACGTCGAGCAGCAGCAGCTCACCGCCTTCGCGGCGGTTGCCGGCCAGGGTGTCAGCCTGAATGGCAGCGCCGATGGCGACCACCTGGTCGGGGTCGATCGAGGTCAGCGGGGTACGGCCGAACAGCGTGCCTACCGCTTCACGGACACGCGGTACGCGGGTCGAACCACCGACCATGACCACCGCACCCACCTCCTCCAGTTCGACGCCACTGTCGCGCACGGCGCGGCGGCAGGCCTTGAGGCTACGGGCAATCAGCGGTTCGATCATGGCTTCGAAAGCGGCGCGGCTGAGCTCGCCCTGCCAGGCGCCATGGCTGACGCAGACCAGGTCGGCGTCGGTCAGGGCTTCCTTGGCGGCGCAGGCAGCCTGAAGCAGCTGGCGCTGGGTAGCCGGGTCGAGGTCGGCGGACAGCCCGGCCTGCTCGATGATCCAGCTGGCAATGGCGTGATCGAAGTCGTCCCCGCCAAGGGCCGTGTCACCACCGGTGGCAAGCACTTCGAACACACCTGCGGTCAGGCGCAGGATGGAAATATCGAACGTACCGCCGCCCAAGTCATAGATGGCCACCAGGCCTTCGGCATTCTGGTCCAGGCCATAGGCAACGGCAGCGGCGGTCGGCTCATTGAGCAGGCGCAGCACGTTGAGGCCAGCCAGTTTGGCGGCATCCTTGGTCGCCTGGCGTTGGGCATCGTCGAAATAAGCCGGCACGGTGATCACCGCGCCCACCAACTCGCCACCCAAGGTCGCTTCGGCGCGCTCGCGCAGCACCTTGAGGATATCGGCGGACACTTCCACCGGGCTCTTTGGCCCCTGGACAGTCTCGATGAACGGCATGTGCGACTCGCCGCCAATGAAGCGATACGGCAGCTGCTCACCCAGTTGCTTGACGTCGGCCAGACCACGCCCCATCAGGCGCTTGACCGAAAGCACGGTGTTCAGTGGGTCGCTGGCGGCAGCTTCTCGCGCTGCCAGGCCGACCTCATTGTGGCCAGCCAGATAGCGCACTGCGGAGGGCAGAATGACGTTGCCCTGCGCATCGGGCAGGGGTTCGCTGCGACCGCTGCGCACGGCAGCGACCAGAGAATTGGTAGTACCCAGGTCAATGCCCACCGCCAGGCGACGCTGGTGCGGCTGGGGGGTTTGACCGGGTTCGGCGATCTGCAGTAGGGCCATGCTTATCTGAATACCTTAGGCGTCATCACGGGCAACGCCGGGTTAATCGTCGAGGCGCTCTTCTAGTTGGCGCACTTCCTGGGCGAGCTTGTCGAGGAACTGCATGCGGCGCATCAGGCGCTCGGCCTTGTCGCGCTCGGCAGGCACATCCCAGCAGGCGGCGAAATCCTCGTTGAGCGTGTCCTGAGCAGCCTTCAGGCGCTTCTTGAACACGGCGACACCGTCGAGGTCGGCTTCGTCCTGCAGCTCTTCGAGTTCCTCGCGCCACTGCATCTGCTGCAGCAGGAAGTCAGGGTCGTGGACCGTGACTTCCTGAGGCACCTCGTGGCCACCGATGGCCAGCAAATAGCGGGCACGGCGCGGGGCACTGCGCAACGTCTGGTAGGCGTCGTTGAGGGCGGCGGATTTTTCCAGCGCTACCCGCTGCTCTCGCTCGGAAGCGTCGGCGAAGCGGTCAGGATGAACCTCGCGGGCCAGCTCGCGATAGCGAGTGGCCAGCTTGTCGAGGTCCAACCGGAAGCACGGCTGGAGGTCGAACAGAGCGAAATGACAAGGAGTACCCACAGCCAGCCTCAGACGTTGAAGCTTTCGCCGCAGCCACACTCACCGCGTACGTTGGGGTTGTTGAACTTGAAGCCTTCGTTCAACCCTTCCTTGACGAAGTCCAGCTCAGTGCCGTCAAGGTAAACCAGGCTCTTGGGATCGATGATCACCTTGACGCCATGGTTTTCGAACACGGTGTCCTCGTCCGCCAGTTCATCGACGAACTCCAGCACGTAGGCCAGGCCCGAGCAACCGGTGGTGCGCACGCCCAGGCGGATGCCCTCGCCCTTGCCGCGCCCTTCGAGGGAACGCCGCACGTGGTTGGCGGCGGCTTCTGTCATGCTGATAGCCATCGGTACTTATTCCTCAACGTCGGTACTTCGCAACAGGCGACTTAGATCAAGCCTTTCTTCTGCTTGTAATCGCGAACGGCTGCCTTGATGGCATCTTCGGCGAGTACCGAGCAGTGGATCTTGACCGGCGGCAACGCCAGTTCTTCCGCCAGCTGGGTGTTCTTGATGGTTTCGGCTTCGTCCAGGGTCTTGCCCTTCATCCACTCGGTGGCGAGGGAGCTGGAAGCGATGGCCGAACCGCAGCCGTACGTCTTGAACTTGGCATCTTCGATGATGCCTTGCTCGTTGACCTTGATCTGCAGACGCATCACGTCACCGCACGCTGGGGCGCCGACCATGCCGGTACCGACATCCGGGTCCTCGGCATTCATCTTGCCGACGTTACGTGGGTTTTCGTAGTGGTCGATGACCTTTTCACTGTATGCCATGGTGCAATTCCTTCCTCATCAGGGAGCCGCTCTTGCTGGCGACTGCTTAGTGGGCGGCCCACTCGATCTTGGAGATGTCAACGCCGTCTTTGTACATGTCCCACAGCGGCGACAGCTCACGCAGTTTGTTTACAGCCTCGCAGACTTTCTGCGCGGCGTAGTCGACTTCTTCCTCGGTGGTGAAGCGGCCGAAGGAGAAGCGGATCGAGCTGTGCGCCAGCTCGTCGTTGCGGCCCAAAGCGCGCAGTACATACGACGGCTCGAGCGAAGCGGAGGTGCAAGCCGAACCTGACGATACCGCGATGTCCTTGAGCGACATCAGCAGCGACTCGCCTTCGACATAGTTGAAGCTCAGGTTCAGGTTGTGCGGTACGCGGGCAGTCTGGCTGCCGTTGACATACAGCTCTTCGAGGTCCGAGACCTGCTTGAAGAAGCGGTCGCTCAGGGCCTTGATGCGCTGGTTTTCCGCGGCCATTTCCTGCTTGGCGATGGCGAATGCTTCGCCCATGCCGACGATCTGGTGGGTCGGCAGGGTGCCCGAACGCATGCCGCGCTCATGGCCACCGCCGTGAATGATCGCTTCCAGACGCACGCGAGGCTTGCGGCTGACATACAGCGCGCCAATGCCCTTCGGGCCGTAGACCTTGTGCGCGGAGAACGACATCAGGTCGACCTTCAGCTTCTGCAGGTCGATCTCGACCTTGCCGGCCGACTGGGCGGCGTCAACGTGGAACAGCACGCCGCGCGAGCGGGTCAGTTCACCGATGGCGGCGATGTCGTTGATCGAGCCGACTTCGTTGTTGACGTGCATCAGCGAGACCAGAATGGTGTCGTCGCGCAGCACCGCTTCGACCTGGGCCGGGGTGACGATGCCGTCTTCACCGGGCTCCAGATAGGTGACTTCGAAACCTTCACGCTCGAGCTGGCGAGCGGTGTCCAGGACCGCCTTGTGCTCGATCTTGGAGGTGATGATGTGCTTGCCCTTGGTCTGATAGAAGTGCGCCACGCCTTTGAGGGCGAGGTTGTCGGACTCGGTTGCACCGCTGGTCCAGACGATCTCGCGGGGGTCGGCGTTGATCAGCTCGGCAACCTGGCGACGGCCGTTTTCGACCGCTTCCTCGGCTTTCCAGCCGAACACGTGGGAGCGCGAAGCCGGGTTACCGAAGTTACCGTCGACCAGCAGGCAGTCGGCCATCTTCTGGGCGACACGGGGATCGACCGGTGTGGTCGCGGAGTAATCGAGGTAGATCGGCAACTTCATTGAGTATCTCCTATCAGGCGGTGGCGTCGCTCGTCACTGTAAAAGGTCAGTCGACGGCGGACGTCTCAATCTTGTCCAGCTGGGCAGAACGGCCTGCGACACGACGCAGGTCCTGGCGCTGGGCGACTTCCTGCACCTCACGGCGCATGACGAGGTCAGCCAGGCTGATGCCGCTGAGGAATTCGTGGATCTGCTGGCTGAGGTCGCACCACAAGTGGTGGGTCAGGCAGGTGTCACCGGCATGACAATCCCCAAGCCCCTGGCAACGGGTGGCATCGACCGATTCGTTGACCGCGTCGATGACCTGGGCCACCTGGATGGTTTCCATGCCACGAGACAGCTGGTAACCACCGCCCGGGCCGCGCACGCTGGATACCAGGCTGCTGCGGCGCAGCTTGGCGAACAGCTGCTCCAGATAAGAGAGGGAAATGCCCTGGCGCTCGGAAATGTCGGCCAAAGACACAGGCCCATGCTGCGCGTGCAACGCCAGGTCAAGCATGGCTGTCACGGCGTATCGGCCTTTGGTAGTCAGTCGCATGGCTAAATGGATACCACGAGAGTTACAGGATGTGAGCGAGTATGCGATTCCCGAGCATTTAAGTCAACTATTAGACCTACTGCTTTAGTCGGGTTTGCATCTGGGAGGCGGGCGCGATTGTAGCAGCAAAGGGGCGTGAGCACACGCCCCCTATGCCAACCTGCCGTCACTGTGGCGCGATCAATGCGACCGAGCGTCGCGTGGGGCCGCTGCCGCGGTCTCGCTGAAGTCGTCTTCAGGAAGGGCCGGCAGCTCCTTGGCGCAGTAGTCACTGCCCATCTTGGTCAGTGCGCCGCACATGCCTTCCAGGCGCTCGTCGACAGCCTGCAGGTGGTCGAGCATCTGGCCGATGGCGCGCGCCACCGGGTCAGGCATGTCGCCACTGACACCGTAGGCATCGAAGCCGATCTTTTCCGCCATGGCCTTGCGTTTGGCCTCGACTTCGCTGTCTTCGCGCTTGACGATGATCCGCCCCGGGATGCCGACCGCCGTGGCACCTGCCGGCACCGCCTTGGTCACCACCGCGTTGGAGCCGATCTTGGCCCCGGCACCGACGGTGAACGGGCCGAGCACCTTGGCCCCTGCACCCACCACCACGCCGTTTTCCAAGGTCGGATGGCGCTTGCCTTTGTTCCAGCTGGTGCCACCCAGGGTCACGCCCTGGTAAAGCGTGACGTCGTCACCGATCTCGGCGGTTTCGCCGATCACGATACCCATGCCGTGATCGATGAAGAAGCGCCTGCCGATGGTGGCGCCGGGATGGATCTCGATACCGGTCATCCAGCGGCCGAAATTCGACACCAGGCGAGCCAGCCACTTGAAATCGCGCCTCCACAAGGCATTGCCCAGGCGATGCAGCCAGATGGCATGCATACCCGGGTAGCAGGTCAGCACCTCGAAGGCATTGCGCGCCGCCGGGTCCCGATGGAAAACGCTTTGAATATCTTCACGCAGACGTTCGAACATCTGTCAGTCCTTCCTTTTATGCGGCTCGCCCCGCGCGACCTTCTGGGTCTCGGTGAGGATACCGCGCAAAATGCTCATCTCCGGACGCTCCACCGAACTGCGCCCATACAGCCGGCGCAGGCGCGCCATCAGGTGCTTGGGCTTTGCGGGGTCAAGGAAGCCGATGTCCACCAGGGTTTTCTCCAGGTGTTCATAGAACAGTTCCATTTCGTCCATGGTCGCCAGCTCGCTGGCGTCGACCTTTTCGACTTTCTGCGCCGTGCCTTCAACCGCCAGCCAGGCCATGCGCACCTCATAAGAGAGCACCTGGACCGCTGCGGCCAGATTCAGCGAGCTGAAGTCGGGGTTCGAGGGAATGTGCACGTGGAAGTGACATCGCTGCAGTTCTTCGTTGGTCAGGCCGGCGTGCTCACGCCCGAACACCAAGGCGATCTCCTCTCCCCCGACGGCATGCTCCACGGCCTTGGCCCCGCATTCACGGGGGTCGATCAACGGCCAGGGAATACTGCGCTCACGGGCGCTGGTGCCCATGACCAGGCTGCAGCCGACCAGTGCCTGCTCGAGGCTGTCGACCACCTGGGCACCGGCCAGCACATCGTCGGCACCGGAGGCCCGCGCACTGGCGTCCGCGGCGGGGAATTCTTTTGGCTGCACCAGCACCAGACGCGACAAGCCCATGTTTTTCATGGCTCGCGCAGCGCCGCCGATGTTGCCGGGGTGGCTGGTATTGACCAGAACAACACGAATATTTTGCAGCAAGGTGTTGTGCTCACAGATGCGGGTTTTGGGGGATCCGATCTTACAGAACCGACCAGCGTAACGCCATGAAAGCAAATGTGACACTTCTGCCGCCAAACTTTTCTGCTAGAATGTTCGGCTTTCTTCTTTAACATCTCCAGGTGACCCGCCCATGCAGCCTATGCTGAATATCGCCCTGCGCGCCGCTCGCAGCGCCAGTGAACTGATTTTCCGCTCCATCGAACGCCTGGATAGCATCAAGGTGGACGAGAAAGAGGCTAAGGACTACGTTTCCGAGGTTGATCGCGCCGCCGAGCAGAGCATCGTCAACGCCCTGCGCAAGGCTTATCCGAACCACTCCATCCAGGGTGAGGAAACCGGCCTGCACGCGGGCTCCGGTGAAGAAGGCAAAGACTACCTTTGGGTCATCGACCCACTGGACGGCACCACCAACTTCCTGCGTGGCATCCCGCACTTCGCCGTCAGCATCGCCTGCAAATACCGTGGCCGCCTCGAGCACGCCGTGATCGTCGACCCGGTACGCCAGGAAGAATTCACCGCCAGCCGCGGCCGTGGCGCCCAGCTCAATGGCCGCCGCCTGCGCGTCAGCTCCCGCACCAGCCTGGACGGCGCCCTGCTGGGCACCGGCTTCCCGTTCCGTGACAACCAGATGGCTGACATGGACAACTACCTGGGCATGTTCCGCGCCCTGACTGGCCAGACCGCCGGCATCCGCCGCGCCGGCTCCGCCAGCCTGGACCTGGCCTACGTGGCGGCCGGCCGCTTCGACGCCTTCTGGGAGTCGGGCCTGTCCGAGTGGGACATGGCAGCAGGCGTGCTGCTGATCCAGGAAGCGGGCGGCCTGGTGAGCGACTTCAACGGTGGCCACGACTTCCTCGACAAAGGCCACATCGTTGCCGGCAACATCAAATGCTTCAAGGCCGTGCTGACCGCTATCCAGCCGCACCTGCCAGAGCACATGAAGCGCTAAGCGCAGATTGCAGGCACAAAAAAAGCACCGCGAGGTGCTTTTTTTGTGCCTGCAATATCATTGCTGCCCGGCGTCACTCAGGATCAGCTTGCCGTTCTTGTCCAGTGGGATGGTCGAGCCCGGCTCGCGATCCATCTTCACCTTGCCCACCTGGCCATCGATTGAATAGGTCACGGTGTAACCCACGACCTTCTCACTGACATCATTGACCGTGTTGCAACGGGTTTGCGTGGTGGTATAGGTGTCACGCTGCTGCATGCCCTCCTGCACCTTGTTACCGGCATAGCCACCACCGACAGCACCGGCCACGGTGGCGATCTTCTTGCCGGTGCCGCCACCGATCTGATTGCCCAGCAAGCCGCCCGCCAGGGCGCCTACCACGGTACCGGCGATCTGATGCTGATCCTTGACCGGCGCCTGACGCGTCACGGCCACGTCCTTGCACACTTCGCGAGGGGTTTTCACCTGCTGCTTGATCGGCTGCACGTCGGTGACCTGGGCGTATTCGGGGCCTTTGTTCACCAAGCTGTAGGTCGCCACAGCACCTCCGGCAGTCACACCGACAGCACCCAGTACCGCACCCACCAGCATTGATTTGTTCACATTGAACCTCCTGATTCATACCCGCGGGGTAAACCCGCCTGCTCCCAGCCTTGGAGCAAAAAAAAAGGCGCGAGTTCAACACTCGCGCCTTTTCGATCGCCGAACGGCGTAGGGCTAAGCCTTAAGGGCGGTCATCCACACCGTCGGTCTTGGCCGGCGGAATGAGGTCTTCGCTGTTCAGGTTCAGCCAGATCAGCACCACGTTGGCGATGTAGATCGAGGAGTAGGTACCCGCCATGACACCGATGAACAGGGCCAGGGAGAAGCCGAACAGGTTGTCACCGCCGAAGAACAGCAGCGCAGCGATTGCCAGCAGGGTCGATACCGAAGTGGCCACCGTGCGCAGCAAGGTTTGCGTGGTCGAGATATTGATGTTCTCGATCAGCGAGGCCTTGCGCATCACGCGGAAGTTCTCACGCACCCGGTCGAACACCACGATGGTGTCGTTGAGCGAGTAACCAATGATCGCCAGCACCGCCGCCAGTACCGTCAGGTCGAAGGTGATCTGGAAGAACGACAGGATACCCAGCGTCACCACCACGTCGTGGATCAGCGAAATGATCGCGCCCACGGCGAATTTCCACTGGAAGCGGAAAGCCAGGTAGATGAGGATGCCGCCCAGCGCCAGGAGCATGCCGAGGCCACCCTGGTCGCGCAGTTCTTCACCCACTTGCGGGCCAACGAACTCGACGCGCTTGACCGTCGCCGGGTTGTCACCGCCAACCTTCTGCAGGGCTTCGGCCACCTTGTTACCCAGCATCGGGTCATCGCCAGGCATACGCACCAGCAGGTCGGTGGTAGCGCCGAAGCTCTGCACCACGGCCTCGTGGAAACCGGATTCGACCAGCTCGGCACGCACCGCCTTGAGGTCGGCCGGGCGCTCGTAGGTCAGCTCGATCAGCGTACCGCCGGTGAAGTCCAGGCCGAAGTTCAGGCCCTTCTGCCACCAGCTGAACAGTGCCAGCACGGTAAGGAGCACGGTTACGGCGAACGCGACCTTGCGCACACCCATGAAATTGATGGTTTTCATCGTCGCCCCCTCAAACCCACAGCTTCTTGATGTCACGCCCGCCACAGGTCAGGTTGACCAGCGCACGGGTCATCATGATGGCGGTGAACATCGAGGTGAAAATCCCGAGGGACATGGTGACCGCAAAGCCCTTGACCGGGCCGGTACCCATGGCAAAGAGGATGCCGCCGACCAGCAATGTGGTCAGGTTGGCATCGACGATCGCCGAATACGCGCGGTTGAAGCCTTCATGAATCGCCCGCTGCACCGACATGCCGGCAGCGATCTCTTCACGGATACGCGAGAAGATCAGTACGTTGGCGTCGACGGCCATGCCCATGGTCAGCACGATGCCGGCGATGCCTGGCAAGGTCAGGGTAGCGCCCAACAGCGACATCAACGCCAGCAGCAAGACCATGTTGCCCGCCAGGGCGATGGTCGCCAGCACGCCGAACGCGCGGTAGATGGCGATGATGAACAGCGAGACGAACAGCATGCCCCACAGCGACGCATCGATACCTTTGGTGATGTTGTCGGCACCCAGGCTCGGGCCGATGGTACGTTCTTCAGCGAAGTACATCGGCGCGGCCAGGCCACCAGCACGCAGCAGCAGAGCCAGCTCGGACGATTCGCCCTGCCCGTTCAGGCCGGTGATGCGGAACTGGCTGCCCAGCGGCGACTGGATGGTCGCCAGGCTGATGATCTTCTTCTCTTCCACGAAGCTCTGTACCGGCACGTCCTTCTCGACGCCGTTGACAGTCTGCTTGACGTAGCGGGTCACCGGCTTCTGCTCGATGAAGATCACCGCCATGCTGCGCCCGACATTGCTGCGGGTCGCGCGGCTCATCAGCTCGCCACCGTGGCCGTCCAGGCGAATGTTCACCTGCGGCCGGCCATGCTCGTCGAAGCTGGCCTGGGCGTCGGTAACCTGGTCACCGGTGATGATCAGGCCACGCTCGACCTGGGCGGAGCGGCCGCCCTCACGGAACTCGAAGACCTCGGTAGTGGCCCTGGACGCACCCGGCTCGGCGCCGAAGCGGAACTCCAGGTTGGCGGTCTTGCCGAGGATACGCTTGGCTTCGGCAGTGTCCTGCACACCTGGCAGTTCGACCACGATGCGGTTGGCGCCCTGGCGCTGAACCAGCGGCTCGGCGACGCCCAGCTCGTTGACGCGGTTGCGCACGGTGGTGAGGTTCTGCTTGATCGAGTACTCGCGGATCTCGGCGACTTTCGCCTGAGTCAGCGCCAGACGCAGCACAGCGGTTTCATTACGTTCGCTGGTGGTCAGGTCGAAATCACTGAAATTCTTGCGGATCAGGGCACGTGCCTGTTCGCGGGTTGCATCGTCGGCGAAGCCCAGCATGATGCCGCCATCCTGCTGGGGCAGGCTGCGGTAGCGGACGCGCTCTTTGCGCAGCAAGGTCTTGACCTCGCCTTCGTAGACTTTCAGGCGGGCGCTCATGGCCTTGTCCATGTCCACTTCCAGCAGGAAGTGCACACCACCGGACAGGTCCAGGCCCAGCTTCATCGGGCTTGCACCCAGGTTACGCAGCCATTGCGGAGTGGTTTGGGCCAGGTTCAGGGCCACGACATAATCATCGCCCAGTGCCTTGCGCACCACATCCTTGGCTGGCAACTGGTCTTCCTGGTTGCTCAGGCGCACCAGCGCGCTGCCCTTCTCACCCAGGCTCGCACCTTTGACGGTGATACCGGCTTCGGTCAGCGCCTTGCTGACGCGGTCGAGGTCGGCCTGGTTAACCTGCAGCGCCGAGCTGGCACCGCTGATCTGCACCGCCGGGTCATCCGGGTAGAGGTTGGGAGCGGAATAAATAAAACCGATCGCCAGTACCATCACGATCAGTGCGTATTTCCACAGAGGGTATTTGTTCAGCATCACGCCGCCCGTTCAAGACGCGGGGCGCGTTGCGCGCCCCGACTGGAAAAAAAACCGGTAACTCAGATAGCCTTGAGCGTACCTTTTGGCAGGGTCGCGGCAATGGCGCCCTTCTGGAACTTCAGCTCGACCGTGTCGGACACTTCCAGCACCACGAAATCATCGGAAACCTTGACGATCTTGCCAGCGATGCCGCCGTTGGTGACAACTTCATCACCTTTTTGCAAGTTGCTCAGCAGGTTCTTCTGCTCTTTGGCACGCTTGGCCTGCGGGCGCCAGATCATCAGGTAGAAGATGACCAGGAAACCGACCAGGAAAATCCACTCGAAGCCGGTGCCGGCTGGGCCAGCGGCGGGTGCAGCAGCGTCCGCATAGGCGGCGGGGATCAAGAAGCTCATTGGGCACTCCAGTTGCGTAAGTTTTAATTAGATGGTGCGAACAATCAGTCCAAAGGCGGCACAGGTAGCCCGCGCTTGGCATAGAAGGCGTCGACGAAGGCGGCCAATTTACCCTGTTGAATAGCCTCGCGTAAACCGGCCATCAAGCGCTGGTAATGGCGCAAGTTGTGGATGGTATTCAGCATGCTGCTCAACATTTCGCCGCACTTGTCCAGATGATGGAGATAGGCGCGGGAGAAGTTTGTGCAGGTGTAGCAATCACAGGTCGGATCCAGCGGCGAATCATCGTGGCGATGGAACGCGTTGCGGATCTTGATCACCCCTGTATCGACGAACAGATGGCCGTTGCGCGCATTACGCGTCGGCATCACGCAGTCGAACATGTCGACGCCGCGGCGCACACCCTCAACGAGATCTTCAGGTTTGCCTACCCCCATAAGGTAACGAGGTTTGTCAGCAGGCATCTGATCTGGCAGGTAATCCAGCACCTTGATCATTTCGTGCTTGGGCTCGCCCACCGACAGACCACCGATGGCCAGGCCGTCGAAGTCGATATTGACCAGTGCTTCCAGCGACCGCATGCGCAAGTCCTGGTACATGCCGCCCTGGACGATGCCGAACAGCGCCGCGGTGTTGTCCCCGTGGGCGTTCTTCGAGCGTTGCGCCCAACGCAGCGACAGCTCCATGGAGGTGCGCGCCACATCGTGCTCTGCAGGGTACGGTGTGCACTCGTCGAAGATCATCACGATGTCCGAACCCAGGTCGCGCTGCACCTGCATGGACTCTTCCGGGCCCATGAACACCTTGGAGCCGTCCACTGGGGAGGCGAAGGTCACGCCCTCCTCCTTGATCTTGCGCATGGCGCCCAGGCTGAACACCTGGAAACCACCCGAATCGGTCAGGATCGGGCCTTTCCACTGCATGAAATCGTGCAGGCCGTTGTGCTTCTTGATCACCTCGGTGCCCGGGCGCAGCCACAGGTGGAAGGTGTTGCCGAGGATGATCTCGGCACCAATGGCCTCGATGTCACGTGGCAGCATGCCCTTGACCGTGCCATAGGTGCCCACCGGCATGAACGCCGGGGTCTCGACCGTGCCACGGGGGAACGTCAGGCGGCCACGACGGGCCTTGCCGTCGGTGGCCAGCAGTTCGAAGGACATTCGACAGGTGCGACTCATGCTTGATCCTCTGGGCCGCGTGGCGCCGGATTGCGGGTGATGAACATGGCATCACCGTAACTGAAGAAGCGGTACCCCTGCTCGACCGCCGCCGTGTAGGCAGCCATGGTCTCGGGGTAACCGGCGAATGCCGAGACCAGCATCAGCAGCGTGGACTCCGGCAGGTGGAAGTTGGTGACCAAGGCATCGACCACATGGAACGGCCGGCCCGGGTAGATGAAAATATCGGTATCGCCGCTGAAGGCCTTGAGCACGCCATCGCGCGCAGCGCTTTCCAGCGAGCGCACGCTGGTGGTGCCGACCGCAACCACGCGGCCACCCCGGGCCCGGCAGGCCTCGATGGCATCGACCACATCCTGGCTCACTTCGAGCCACTCTTTATGCATGTGGTGGTCTTCGATCTTGTCGACCCGCACCGGCTGGAAGGTGCCCGCGCCGACATGCAGGGTGACGAAGGCACGCTCCACGCCCATGGCGGCGATCTTGTCCAGCAGCGCTTCGTCGAAGTGCAGGCCCGCGGTCGGTGCGGCTACGGCACCAGCGCGTTCGGCGTACACGGTCTGGTAGCGCTCACGGTCGGCGCCCTCGTCCGGGCGGTCGATGTAAGGCGGCAGCGGCATGTGCCCGACACGCTCGAGCAACGGCAGCACCTCTTCGGTGAAGCGCAGTTCGAACAGCGTGTCGTGGCGGGCAACCATCTCGGCCTCGCCACCGCCGTCGATGAGGATCACCGCGCCTTCTTTGGGGGCCTTGCTGGCACGCACATGGGCGAGCACGCGGTGGCTGTCCAGTACCCGCTCGACCAGCATTTCCAGCTTGCCGCCGGAGGCTTTCTGGCCAAACAGCCGCGCCGGGATGACCCGGGTGTTGTTGAACACCATCAGGTCGCCGGGGCGCAGGTAGTCGAGCAGATCGGTGAATTGTTTGTGCGCCAGCGCCCCGCTTGGCCCATCGAGGACCAGCAGTCGGCTGCCATGGCGCTCGGCCAGCGGGTGGCGGGCGATCAGGGAATCGGGGAGTTCGAAGGAAAAATCGGCGACGCGCATGATGATGTTCGGGTTCGGCAGGGCCGGGAAGTTTAGCCCAATGTGTGAAAATTGACCATGAAAGCCGATTGACCGACCAGAGGTAGCTCTCTATACTGCGCGCCACACGCCCTGATGGCGGAATTGGTAGACGCGGCGGATTCAAAATCCGTTTTCGAAAGGAGTGGGAGTTCGAGTCTCCCTCGGGGCACCAAAATCCGGAAAAAACCGACCGTATGGTCGGTTTTTTTATGCCTGCGGTTGGACCAGCAAGCTCCTGGCCCAGTGCATCGTCATCCGCCCAAGCAAACGCCCAGTATCACTACACAGGCAAATGCCTCGGCGCAGCACACTACGCGCCCGTTACCATCTTGCAGGCACGGGGCATAGGTTCACTAAGCAGCCCCGTGAAATCATGAGGGTCTCCCGGCCTTGATCCATTCCGTTACCTGCCTCATGGTCAGCCGATACCTGGCGCAGTTGTGCAGCGCCAGGATATCCAGTTCAGCCTGCAACAGAGGCTGAAACTGCCTTTTCTCGTCCTCTGAAAAAGGCAGCCCGGCTACCACGGAGCGGACAGTGAGCCTGTCGCGTACGACGGCACCAATCGTCTCGTTCAACACCTCTCGATACTGCAGGCGCACGGGGTCTGGAACCCCCATTGCTTCAAGCATCACGCCATACTTGCTGATCGACCTGCGATAGACCCAGACAAACAGATCCGCTGCCATCGCCATATCACGCTGCTCATACACCCCCATCATCGCCAGCGCATAGTCCTGCGGGTTTACGTCCAGGAACGACAAAGGCGAGCAGTTATAGAGCATCAGCGGTATGTTCGCCGCCAACCGACTTGTGCGCTTGTTGCCATCTTCGAAGGGTTGCAGGTAGGCCAGGTTTATCCACAAGAAGAATGCCGCCTCGATGGGATTCTTGATCTGCCGTGCCTTGTCGAGTATCAAGTCGAACATCTCTTCCAGCAGTGAGGGCACCTGGGTTGGGAAGTAGGTAGTCCCGCTGATGTTCACGACTGTCTGGCGAATACTGCCCAAGGCATTGCTGTCTGCTAGCAGATCCTGCATCAGCAAGCCATGCAGGTTGCGGATGACGGCGGAGTTGAGGCCGTATTCAGGTACTGCATCGACCATGAATTCGATGGCCGCCTTGTGATTGAGCAACATCACCGCATCGAGATCTCCCTGCGTCACACCACTTTCGAACAGCTTCTTGGTGTCGAGCAGCGTATAGCGGTTGCCTTCCAGATGTGACGAAGACCATGACAGGTCAATCAACAAAGGTTCGAGTACTTTGCGCGCGTAGGTGCCGGCTGGCTGCTGCCCCCTCATCCGGCCTTCAGCCTCTAGCGCAGCCGTCAAGCTGGGTGGCAGCCAGGCAGTCTGGTTCGGCTCGTAGCTGTCTACAAGGTCGCGCTGATAGGTGACGACTTCGCGCATTGCCAATGGACGGGTCAACGACTTGCGCAGGGCGAGGCTCGCAGGCGACCAAGGCAGATCAGCGGAAGGAGACTGCGCAGGCGCACTGTCTGGCAATCGAGCATCTGCCGTGACCAGCCGGTAACGCGTGATACGTCCGTCCTTCTCGCGCTGAACCTGGCCAGCCTCCAACAACGCATCGAGGTGACGCTTGACTGTGGCCCAACTTGCATCGAGACGCTCGGCGATCTCACGCGATCTAAGGCTCCGATCCTCCTGAAGCAGTTTCAGAATCTTGTTCAGCAATGTCATGGCGTCTCCGGATGCAGCTCAATGCAGCTCAATGCAGCTCAATATAGCTCAATCCAGCTCAATCCAGCTCAATCCAGCTCAATCCAGCTCAATCCAGCTCAATCCAGCTCAATCCAGCTCAATCCAGCTCAATCCAGCTCAATGAGCTGAGGCCATTTCACTTTTGAATGCAAGCCCCTTTTCAACCCGCAGTTTTTGACGCCACCCCAATGGCCACGGGCTCTCCAGCCATGCCTGGAATCTATTGGCCAGCACCTTTGCCCCCACCTAAGATGTCATTCGTCGGATATACACAGAAAGTATTGATGGCGTAATAGCACTTCGCCATAGTCGCGCTCCCATTTCTCGATATCTGTGCCAATCATGAAATCAACTGTGCCTTGCCTGGCAGCAATGATGCTGCTCAGTGGGTGCAATGGAGTGCCAACGTCCTACGTGTCGGACCCAGTCTACGATCAGGCATTCGTGGTCACCTCCGGTGCACCGCTGCCGATGCTGCTGATGGCCACCGCCATCCAGTGGAACGAAGACTACGCAGTAACCGCCAAGCACACCCCCTTCCTGCGCAACGTGGTCCATGAAGGCCTGGGTGATGTGGTGTTCTTCAAGCACAAGGCGGCGCAGGTGCCGCTCTGGCGGCAGTACGTGCCAGGCGAGTCTGTGACAGCAGTCGGCTTCAACAGCCTGATGATGCCCGTGCAGGGCAAGGGCCACACCCTGGCTTCGCTGGTACGCCTGCAGGGCACGCCAGGCAGCGTGTTCTATTCGGTGCACGACGGCCCGATGGTCAAAGGCATGTCCGGTGGCCCGGTGTTCGCCGACGACGGCAAGGTCGTGGGGATCAATGTCGCTTTCATCGCCAAAGATGAAATCGATGCGCGCAGCCGGCCGGACCTGGCCGACAAAGAGCGTGTCAGCGTGTTCATGTCGTATAGCGAAATCGACAAGGAATGGCGCCGCTTCCAGTACCTGGCCGATAAAACCAAGCCCAAGGCCGCGCCTGCCGCAATCAAAGGGTATGTCGCGGTCGCCGCCAAACCTTGAATTGAACCTGAGCTCAGGCCAGCACGACTCATGCAAAGGGGCCTGCCACGGCAGGCGCAGGAGGGCAAAAGGGTCGCGCTGGCGAGATCAAAACCTCTTGCAACACCCACCCGCGAACCTTCTTCGACCCTCGACGTCCGATCCTGCATCCCCCTTTCGAGGTTCCCCGCGTGAAAGAGATCATCGCCCGCAAGTATCGCCTGGTGGTGAAGACCTTCGGCTACATCGGCTGGTCGCTGTTCTGGCTGCTGATCTGGGACGTGCTGGTCACCATCGATTTCATGCTGTTCTTGAACAGCAAATTCACCCTGCCATTGATCCCGCTGACACTGCTGGGTTCGGCGCTGGTGGTGCTGGTGAGTTTTCGCAACAGCAGCGCCTACAACCGCTGGTGGGAGGCGCGCACCTTGTGGGGCGCGCTGGTGAACAGTTCACGCAGCTTCGCCCGGCAGACGCTGACGCTGATCGACGACACCGACGACGGCCTGAACCCGGTCAAGGCCACCTTGTTGCGCCGGCATATCGCTTATGTGAACTGCCTGGCTGCACACCTCAAAGGCGAAGCCTGCCCAGACGAGCTGATGGCGTTCATTCCCCCAGGAGAGTTCGAGCGGCGCAACCGTTCAAACAATTTCGCCAACGATATCCTCAGTGGCTCGGCGACCCTGCTCGCCCGCGAATACAAGGCCGGGCGGCTGGACAGCATCCGCCTGGCGCGGCTGGAATCGACGCTGGTGGACCTGTCCAACGCCCAAGGCGGCATGGAGCGTATCGCCAACACGCCGCTGCCCTACCCTTACGTGTACTTTCCGCGGCTATTCATCTCGTTGTTCTGCCTGATCGTGCCTGTGGGCCTGGTCGAGTCGCTGGGCTGGTTCACGCCACTGGCGTCTACCGTGGTGGGGTTCATGCTGCTCGCCATCGAGCGGATCGGCACCGACCTGCAGAGCCCGTTCCGCTTCAGTGAACACCAGATCCAGATGGACGCCATTTGCGAGACCATCGAGCGCAACCTGGAGTCGATGCAACGTGAAGCGCAGTGCGGGGAGTTAGGCGCTGAGGCGTTCAGGCCCGCACATAACGCTGGCGCATGACATCACTGAATACGTCCACCAGCAGCACCAGGACCAGCATGGCCAGGATCACCGTGCTGGCCTGGGCCTCCTGGAACAGGCTCAGCGTGGTGTAGAGCATCTGCCCCAGCCCCCCTGCGCCAACGAGGCCAAGCACACTGGCCATACGGATGTTGTTTTCCCAGCGGTACAGGCTGTAAGCCAGCAACTGCGGCCACAGGTTGGGCAAGGTGCCGAAGCAGAACGCCGCCAGTTGCCCACCACCTTGCAGGCGGATCGCCGCCGCCGGCTCGGCCGGGGTATTTTCCAATGCCTCGGCGTACAACCGGCCAAGCACACCTGCCGTGTGCAGAGCCAGTGCAAGCGTCCCGGCATTGGGGCCAAGCCCTGCGGCCAGTACCATCAGCGCCGCCCATACCAGCTCGGGGATGGCCCGCAGGGCATTGAGCAGCAGGCGCGCCGAAGCCTGCAGCGGCCAACCGAAACGCCCCGCTGCGGGCAATGCCAGCAGCATGCCCAGCACCATTGCCAGCAGCGTACCCAGCCCGGACATGGCCAGGGTTTCCAGGGCACCGCGCGCCACCGCTTGCAGATGTTCGGGGGTAACGTCCGGGTGCAGAAAACGCCCGGCATACTCGGCCATCTGCCCCAGCCCGCCGTTACCCACCAGCGCCTGCAGGTCCAGGTCCAGGTAGCTGAACGAGGCGACTACCGCGCCAACCAGGGCAGCCATCACCAGCAGATTGATCACGCGGCTCATGCCAACCGCCCCCGCAGGAAGCGGCTGAGCAGGTCCGCCAGCAGCACCAGGCCAAAGAAGGCGAGCAGCATGCTCGCCACCTCCCCGCCTGCGAACATGCGCATCGACAGGTCGATCTGCTGGCCCAGCCCCCCCGCACCCACGAAACCCATCACCACCGAGGCGCGCACCGCGCACTCCCAGCGGTAGACGGTGTACGACACAAGCTCGGTGCCAGCACTGGGCAGGATGCCGTAGAAGAAGGCGGTCAGCCGGCCACTGCCCGCTTGCAGCAGGGCATGCGCCGGGCGCTGGTCGACCGACTCGAAAATTTCGGCATAGACCTTACCGAGCATACCGCTGTAGGTGATGGCGATGGCCAGCACCCCCGCCGTTGGCCCCAGCCCTACCGCGCGCACGAACAGCAACGCCCAGACGACCTCGGGGACACTGCGCAGGAAAATCAACAGCCCCCGCACCGGCATCCTGAGCAGGCGGGACCAAGCGCCGGAACGGCCGCCGCGAGAGGCTGCGCGCAACGACAAGGCGCGGCTGGCCAGCAGGCTGGCCGGGACTGCCAGCAGCAGCGCAAGCACCATGCCGGCAGTGGCCACCGCCAACGTCTGCAGGGTCGCCTCGTAGAGTAATTTGAGGAACTCGCCATCATGCGCCGGCGGCCAGAAGGCGCTGGTGAAGCTGGCAATCTGCTGGCGGTTTTCCGCTTGCAGCAGCACACCCGGGTTCAGCTCGCTCAATTGCGCCCCAGGCCACAGCAGGGCCAGCGCAACCAGGGCGACGAACAGGCGCGGCACAAATGCCGGATCCCGGGCGCTGGCCTTCAGCATCGCGGAATCTGCACAGCCAAGGTCGGCGCCTGGGGCAGTGGCGACCCCAACTGCTCGTTGGCGTAAAGCGCATCGAGCATCTGCTCGGTCACAGCCTCGGCAGAGCAGTCGAACGCCACCCTGCCCTCACGAATGCCGATAACCCGCGGGAAATGCGCCAAGGCCAGGTCCACTGCATGCAGGCTGGCTACCAGCGTCACGCCGTGAGCTTGAGCATGGCGGTTGAGCAGGGCCAGACTGTGCTCGGCCAGCACAGGGTCCATCGCTGACACCGGCTCATCGGTCAGCAGTACCTCGGGCCGCTGATACAGCGCACGCGCAATGCCGACGCGCTGCAACTGGCCCCCGGAAAGCTGCCCGCACTGGACGAACAGCTTTTCCGCCAAGCCCAGCTCGGCCAGCACCTGGCGTGCACCCTGCACATCGGTGGGGTACACGAGGTTGAGCAGCGAACGCAACGTACCCCACTGCCCCAGACGCCCGGCCAGCACGGCAGTCACCACCCGCTGGCGAGGCGGCAAGGGCGGCGCCTGATGTACCAGGCCAACCCTGGCGCGCAGCCGCTGGCGAGCCTTTGCCGACAACGCCCAAGGCTGCTCACCCAACAAATCCAGGCGCCCTGCGCTGGGCTGTACGGCCGTGGCCATCAGGTGCAGGAGGCTGGATTTGCCGGCCCCTGAAGGGCCGATGATCGCAACACGCTCACCCTGGGTGATACGCACAGACACCGAGTCAAGCGCGCGAACCTGGCCGTGGCGCAGCCCCGCGTCGAGCAGCGTGATAGTCACTTGAGCAGGCCGGCCTCACGTGCCGCCTGCTCGGTGCCCTGGTAGTTCTCAGGCTTGGTTTCGATGAAACGGCTGGCGGCCTGCAGGTCGAGGATCTTCTTGTGCTCCGGGTTCGAAGGGTCCAGGGCGAGGAAGGCTTGCTTGATCTTGTCTTTGAGCGCTGGGTCCATGTTGCCGCGCACGGTCCAGTTGTAGTCATAGTAGGTCGGGGTGGTCGCAAACACCTTGACCTTGCTGGTATCGACCTTGCCGGCATCGACCAGCTTCTGCCAGACGCTGGCGTTGAGCACGCCAGCATCGACCTTGCCGGCCTGGACCCAGGCCACGGTTGCGTCGTGGGCTCCGGAGTAGGCGACCCGGCTGAAGTAGCCCTCAGGCTTGATGTTGTCTTGCTTGAGCATGAAGTAGCGCGGCATCAGGCTGCCAGAGGTGGACGAAATCGAACCGAAGGCGAAGGACTTGCCCTTGAGGTCGGCCAGGCTCTTCACCTGTGGGTTGGCGGTGATGAACTTGGAGGTGAACTGGGCATCCTGCTCACGCTGCACCAGAGGCGTGGCGGTCGGGTCTTTGAGGTGCACCTGAACGAAGGTGAAACCACCCAGCCAGGCGAGGTCCAGACGGTCGCTGGCCAGCGATTCAACCACTGCCGGGTAGTCGGCTACCGGCACGAACTTTACCTGCATGCCCAGTTGCTGGGACAGGTATTTGCCCAGCGGCTCGAACTTGCGCAGCAGCTCGGTCGGCGCTTCGTCGGGAATGGCACTGACCCGCAAGGTGTCAGCGGCCTGCGCTACAACGGCACAGCAGGACATCACGAGGCCGGCGGCGAGCGCCAGAGGGCGTTTGAGCATGGGATTCTCCGGTTCAATAGCGGGGAAAGTGTCAGCGATAGGCAGACGGAGATGGATTATAAGTGGCACGGACGCAAAGGCCAGCTTTGCTACAATCGCCCATCACGAAAAATGAGGTGCGTAATGAGCGAGCCGATTCGCCTGACCCAATACAGCCATGGTGCTGGCTGTGGCTGCAAGATCTCCCCCAAGGTGCTGGATGTGATCCTGGCCGAAAGTGGCGTCCAGGCCCATGACCAGAACCTGTGGGTCGGCAACGCATCGCGCGATGATGCCGCCGTGTACGCCCTGGATGATGAGCGCGGCGTGGTTTCCACCACCGACTTTTTCATGCCCATCGTCGATGACCCCTACGACTTCGGCCGCATCGCCGCCACCAACGCCATCAGCGACATCTACGCCATGGGCGGCGACCCGTTGATGGCCATCGCCATCCTCGGCTGGCCGGTCAACGTGCTGCCGCCCGAAGTGGCCCGTGAAGTGATTCGCGGTGGCCGCGCCGTGTGCGCCGAAGCCGGCATCCCCCTGGCCGGCGGGCATTCGATCGATGCCCCCGAGCCGATCTTCGGCCTGGCAGTCACCGGCGTGGTCAGCAAGCGCCACCTCAAGCGCAATGACACCGCGACAGAGGGTTGCCGCCTGTACCTGACCAAGCCCTTGGGCATCGGCATCCTCACCACCGCCGAGAAAAAGGCCAAGCTGCGCGAACAGGACCAGGGCCTGGCCCGCGACTGGATGTGCACGCTCAACACCCCCGGCAGCCGCTTTGGCAAGCTCGACGGTGTCAAGGCGATGACGGACGTGACTGGTTTCGGCCTGCTCGGCCACCTGGTCGAGTTGGCCGAGGGCAGCGGGCTGACCGCACACCTGGACTACGCCGCCGTTCCGCGCCTGCCGGGTATCGAGCACTACATGGCCGAGGGCTGCATCCCCGGCGGTACCCTGCGCAACTTCGACAGCTACGGGCACAAGATCGGTGCACTGACCGACGATCAGAAGCACCTGCTGTGCGATCCTCAAACCAGTGGCGGCCTGCTGGTAGCGGTCACCCCCGAGGGCGAGCAGGCGTTTCTTGCCGTCGCCGCCGAACTGGGCCTGGACCTTGCGCCGATCGGCCTGCTGGCTGAGCGACAGAGCCACGCAGTCGAGGTGAACTGATGCGCCACGACTGCACCGACTTCCGCCAGTTGTTCCTCGACGATGTGCCGATGATGGACATGCGTGCGCCCGTCGAATTTGCCAAGGGCGCCTTCCCCGGCGTGGTCAATCTGCCGCTGATGACCGACCAGGAACGGCAAAAGGTCGGTACCTGCTACAAGCAGCAGGGCCAGGCCGCCGCCATCACCCTTGGCCATCAACTGGTCAGCGGCACCCTCAAGCGCGAGCGCCTGCACGCCTGGGCCAGCTTTGCCAAGGCCCACCCCGATGGCTACCTGTACTGCGCCCGCGGCGGCCTGCGCTCGCTGATCGTTCAGCAGTGGCTGCGCGACGAAGCGGGCATCGCTTACCCGCGTGTCAAGGGTGGCTACAAAGCCATGCGCACGTTCCTGCTGGAAACAACCCAGCAGGCCGTGGAGCAATGCGATTTCGTTCTGCTCGGCGGCCTGACCGGCACTGGCAAGACCGATGTGCTGCACCAGCTGAGCAACGTGATCGACCTTGAAGGGCATGCCAACCATCGAGGTTCGAGCTTCGGCAAACGTGCCACCGGGCAGCCGGCGCAGATCGATTTCGAGAACAAGCTGGCCATCGACGTGCTGAAAAAACGCGCCCGCGGTATCGAGCAATTCGTGCTGGAGGACGAGGGCCGTATCGTCGGGAGCTGCACCGTGCCGCTGGAGCTGTACCAGGGTATGCAGCAGTACCCATTGGTATGGCTGGAGGACAGCTTCGAAAACCGCGTGGAACGCATTCTGCGCGACTACGTGGTTAACCTGTGCGCCGAATTCGTCGCGCTCCATGGCGAAGAGCTCGGGCGCCGGCTGTTCGCTGAGCGCCTGTTACAGAGCATGAGCAACATCCACAAGCGCCTGGGTGGCGAGCGCTGTCAGCGCCTGTCAGAGATCATGCGCCTGGCGCTGGATGAGCAGCAGCGCACCGGGGGTATCGATTTACACCGGGGGTGGATCGAGGGGTTGCTCAAGGAATACTACGACCCGATGTATGCCTACCAGCGTGATGCCAAGGCGGACCGGATCGAGTTTGCAGGGGATGCTGTGGAGGTGCGCGAGTACCTCAAGGCTCGCCATCGCTAGGGCCGCTTTGCGGCCCATCGCCGGCAAGCCGGCCCACAGGGACCGCGTCAGCTTCTAGGCATTTCTAAAAGCCGGCGCAATCCATGTGGGAGCTGGCTTGCCAGCGATGGGGCCCGCAGGAGCAACATCATTGCCCGGGGCTTAGCACCCGCTCCAGTTCTGCCGCCCGCTCGCGGGTCATGTCCATCATGCACATCCCGCCCTCCAGCTGGGCCATCGTGCCGCCGCTGGCTTGCACGTGGAATTTGCAGTTGCCATCCCGGTAAGCGATCCACTGGCGCTGAACATCGCGCAAGCTCTTCTTCGGGCCCGCCTCGAGCTTGCCCATCAGTTGTTTGTAAGCCCGGTTCAACCGCGCGTCCTGCAGCTGGGTCTCAGCCTGGATGCAACTGCTCATCGCCACCGTACTGGAAGCCTTGTCCATGCACTGGGTGTAGCTCGGCGAGGTGTCCTCGGCCATCGCCACAGGCATACAGCAAGCCAAGCTCAACCCCAGCAAAAACTGCTTGTTCATCACCCTCTCCTGGTCAATTTCAAAACGCCTGCGGCTGCTCGGGAGGCATCAGTACCTTGCCCGGCACAAAACGCAGCGACGGCATTTGCGTGGCGGCATACACCGCCAGTGCCAATGCTGCAATCAACGCAACGTCCAGCCAGCGCCAACCCGGCATGTCTTGTGCGCCTTGCGCCTTCCAGACATGCCATGCCTGCCCCGCGCAGAACACCACGATAGATGCCAGCCAAAGGTAAAAACCCGCACCAAAGCCAGTGCGGTCCTGAAACGCGTAGCTGATGTTATCCGGCAGCCGTTCGATGCCAAAACTGCTCGCCGCCAGGTACAGCGCGGCCAACCCGGCGACCAGCGCCAAACGCCTAAAACGCCGGTGGGCAAGGACTGCGATGGCCAGCAGCGGGTTGGCAAACCACTGGAACAGACCGAACGGAACACCCCAAGGCCCATACAGCAACATCTGCAAGGCCGGCATGTGCCTGCCGGCGCTCATCAGCGCGCCATCGAAACACAGGCCGAGCAAATACAGGGCAAGGCTGAACGTGACGTAGAAAGCCGTCATGCAACAGGTGGCTCGAGCAACAACCCGTAAATGCCCGAGTCGGAGAACTCACCCGCCACGCACCAGCGTGCGCGCAATGTGCCTTCAAGGACGAACCCCTGACGTTCCAGCGTGCGTGCCGAGCCATTGTTGCGGGGGTCGATCTCTGCCTCCAGGCGACGCATGTGCAGGGTATGGGCGAGGTAGTCGATGAAGCAGGTCAGCGCCTCGTCCATGTAGCCCCTGCCCTGCACCGCGCTGGCCAGGCAGTAGCCAATCTCGCCACGGCGGGAGGTGTCGTCGATGTTGAACAGCTGGACCATGCCAATCAGTTCGCCAGTGTCACGGCGGTACATGCCCAGCTTGAGCTGGTCACCATTGGCATAGGCCTCCCGGTCGGCAGCCAAGGCGCTTTGTGCCTCGGCCAGGTCCTGCCAGGGGGCATGGTGCCAGTAACGCATGACCTCGGGGTCGGCCATGATCGTCAGCCATTGCTGGGCATCGGCGTGGCGCATCGGGCGCAGCTGCAGACGCGGGCTGTCGAGGCAGAGGTCGGTGGGGAAACTTCGGGGTGGGGTCACGCCGCATCTCCTGTCCATTGCTGGGGAGATGACAGTTTAACGTCATGTGCGAGGGCTGGGGCATGCTCGGCGTATCAGGCTGTGCTGGAGACTGAGCACCGCGCGGGCGGCGCCCACTCTCAAGAGCACTGCAGCACCCTTGGCCCACACGCTTCAGGCACTGCGGTTCAACCCCACCTCCATGTCATTGATCAGCGCCTTGGCCATGGCACTCAGGATACGCGCGGCGCTGCCAGCAACGAGGTTTCCCTCCATCTCCGCTTCCTCACTCAAATGCCGAATGCAGCCAAGCAGAACAGAAAGTTCGTCAAACGCGTGATCGAGCGGCACGCCCGGCTGGATGGCATACAGCCCGAGAAAGGTCTCTCGACCCGCCGTGGTTCGCGCTTTGAGGTCATCACTCATGCTCCCTCTCCAGCGTGGTCATGTGGCTGAAAAGGGCCCGCAGAAGATCGGTGAGGATGCCCATGTTGTCCAGCACCACCCTGCGTTGGTCTTCGCCCACGGTGCTGAGGTAGAGCTCGATGGTGCTCGAAAGGCTATCCATGAGCGCGGCGGCGTGAGCCTTGGCGTCTTCAAGGGAAAGGTCGGCGATTATCGTGATGTAGGGAATGGGGCAGCTGTCGGGTGGATCGGGAACGAGCTTTTTCATAGTCACTTCTCTCGGTAGAGGTTTCAGAAGCAACCACTCACATCCTTCTCACAGATTGGGTGGCAGCCATGCGCGAGGTGAGAAGACCGTGTCCGAGATCACCACGGCCAGACCGAAGCCTGCACGCGCACAGCTGCCATATCTGGCAAGCGATCTCAAACTACAGG
This sequence comes from Pseudomonas sp. NPDC089743, assembly GCF_044748785.1. Classification (NCBI taxonomy): domain Bacteria; kingdom Pseudomonadati; phylum Pseudomonadota; class Gammaproteobacteria; order Pseudomonadales; family Pseudomonadaceae; genus Pseudomonas; species Pseudomonas sp. NPDC089743. The sequence goes on along the minus strand of NZ_JBIVGS010000003.1, from coordinate 213,833 downwards.
CTTCTCACACCCGGTCGCCAAACCACAGCGACCGCGAAAAGTTACCTATGAGGTACAGGCTTGCCTATCAGACGGCATCCGACAGGGCTCGTAGGATAATTCGCCAAGCCCGTGTTTCTGAAGCATTTGGTTTCAGGTTCAGAAACTTCTTACAACGGCCTGCGGCAGTTACGCCGCAGGCCGCCGCAAAGGGCTCAAGCCACCTCGGCCCCATCATCCGGCCAATGCGGCTCATTGGCCCCCGGTGGCGTCAGCGGTGGCAAGCCGTAAGCAGCACGTGCATCGTCGCAACTGGGGTTGTGCACGCCGCCCTCCCACGATGCTTCGAACTCACGGCAAGGGCTGGAACGGTTGGCGTAGATGGTGCACGCCACTTCGCTGCCGATTTCGCCCTTGAGGCTGACGCAACGGCAGGGCTTGGCATCGGTGCCGATCATGGCTACCCGGGTTGGGTTGATCTGCACCACCAGGTCATCGGGCACAAGGCCACCGGCTGACTGGCATTCGCCCCAGAAAAAGGACACACGGAAGTACCCGCAGCAGGCGCCGCAGTCAAGGCAAGGGTTGTATTCGGACATGATGGCACGGAAGGGGAAGGTTATTGTTATCGGGGCTGGCCCGCGGCGCCATTTGTAATCGAAGCCAGGTCGGCTGAGAAGAGGGGCAATGAAAAATAGTTTGCCGTCGATCCGGCAAACATCAGGGGCCGCATCGCGGCCCCTGAAACTGCGCTATTTACGGCTCAGGCCATCAGCCCGGAACATCTGCCGGATGCCCCGGATCGCCTGGCGAATCCGGTCCTGGTTCTCGATCAGGGCGAAGCGCACGTGGTCATCACCGTAATCGCCAAAACCGATACCCGGCGAGACACACACCTTGGCTTCAGCCAGCAGCTTCTTGGCAAACTCCAGCGACCCCAGGTGGGCGTACTGCTCGGGGATCTTGGCCCAGACATACATCGACGCCTTGGGGTTCTCGACCATCCAGCCCAGCTCGTGCAGGCCTTTGACCAGCAGGTTGCGGCGCTGGCGGTACTGTTCGGCGATGTCGCGCACGCATTGCTGGTCGCCTTCCAGCGCGGCGATGGCCGCCACCTGCAGTGGGGTGAAGGTGCCGTAGTCGTGGTAGCTCTTGATCCGCGCCAGGGCGCTGACCAACTCAGGGTTGCCCACCATGAAGCCGATCCGCCAGCCAGCCATGTTGTAGCTCTTGGACAAGGTGAAGAATTCCACCGCAATGTCCTTGGCCCCCGGCACCTGCATGATCGAGGGCGCCTTCCAGCCGTCGTAGACGATATCGGCGTAGGCCAGGTCATGCACCACCAGCACGTCGTACTGCTTGGCCAAGGCCACCACGCGCTCGAAGAAGTCCAGCTCCACGCACTGGGCAGTGGGGTTGGACGGGAAGCCCAGAATCATCATCTTCGGCTTGGGGATGGACTCGCGGATCGCCCGCTCCAGTTCGTTGAAGAAGTCGACACCGGGCACCAGCGGCACCGAACGCACCTGGGCACCGGCGATCACTGCGCCGTAGATGTGGATCGGGTAGCTCGGGTTGGGCACCAGCACCGTGTCGCCTTGATCGAGCGTGGCGAGCATCAGGTGGGCCAGGCCTTCCTTGGAGCCGATGGTGACGATGGCTTCGCTGTCCGGGTCGATGTCGACCTCGTAGCGCTGCTTGTACCAGTTGGAAATGGCCCGGCGCAGGCGCGGGATCCCGCGAGAGGTGGAATAGCCGTGGGTGTCTTCACGCTGGGCGACCTGCACCAGCTTCTCGACGATGTGCGGCGGCGTCGCGCCATCAGGGTTGCCCATGCTCAGGTCGATGATGTCCTCACCACGGCGGCGGGCGGCCATCTTGAGCTCGGCAGTGATGTTGAAGACATACGGGGGGAGACGATCGATGCGCGCGAAGCGGCGCGGCGAACCTTGGTCGGCCATGGTTTCCTCAACGAAACGTAAGCGCCCGGAACCGTCCGAGCGACGCTGGCCGCTGCGGCGGCCTGATTCAGAAGATAGTGCCGAGCAGGCGTATGTGTAAAGGATAATTTCCTGATTACTTAGAACTTTTCAGGCTTATTTTTTGAATTACCAGGATTTTCATTGTTTGCACTGCCCTCTTCCAAGCTAAAGCCCCTCACACGGTTGCCGTTTGCCCCCCAAAGAGGCCAGCACTGACTGACACCCATAAAAAAACCCTGGCACCAAGGCCAGGGTTTTCGATGTTGCAGGCGACTGTATCAGCGCGCGTAGGTCATCAGCACGTCCGCGGCAGTCTGGCTGTCCACCGACATCATCACGCTCAGGGCGGTGACGGTGAGGATGGAGAAGCCAAATACCTTGCGGGCCCACTTGCTGTCGTCCTCGGCCTTGTAACCACCCCAGGCCATATACAGCCAGTACAGGCCCATGGCTGCTGCCACGGCCAGGTAGCCGAGGCCGGCGTAACCGCCGAGGGTGAGCATCAGGGTCGCGAGCACGAAGGCCAGCACGTACAGCACGATCTGCTTCTTGGCCGCAAGAATACCGCGCGCCACCGGCAGGACCGGAATGTTGGCAGCGCTGTAATCCTTGAAGCGGAAGATTGCGATGGCGAAGCTGTGCGGCATCTGCCACAGGCTGAACATCACCAGCAGGGTCACTGCCGCCAGGTCGAAGCTGTTGCTGACGGCGCAGTAGCCGATCACCGGAGGCATGGCACCGGACAGGCTGCCGACCAAGGTGCCGTGCACCGATTTGCGCTTCAGCCAGAGGCTGTAGAAACCGACGTAGACGATGAACCCGATCAGCGCGCAGAACGCCGACAGCGGGTTAGCCTGGACATACAGCAGGCTGAAGCCCGCCACCCCGAGGAGGGTGGCGTAGACCAGCGCGAGGGTCAGCGACATGCCACCCTGGACCATGACGCGGTTCTTGGTGCGTTCCATCTTGATATCGATGTCGCGGTCGATGCAGTTGTTGAACACGCAACCGGACGCAACCACCAGGGACGTACCTATTACCACCGCCAGGAACAGGGCGAAGTCTACATGGCCCTTCGAGGCAAGGAAGAAACCGCCTGCCACGGAAAGCACGTTACCGAAAATGATCCCCGGTTTGGTGATTTGGATAAAGTGCTTAACGGACATGCAGTCTTACCTCACTTGGCCATCATTTCGTAGTGGATGCTGAACATGATCCACAGCGACAGGCCGACCAGCAGTGCAATCACCAGGGTGGTGAACAGGAACGTCGACACGTTGGAACGCTGCTCTTTCGAGCGGTCCATGTGCAGGAAGTACACGAGGTGCACTACCACCTGGATGACGGCCATGGCCACCACGATCAGGACGGTCAGGTTCTTCGGCAGGCTCGGGTACATCACCAGGCCGAACGGGATCGCGGTCAGGATGATCGACAGTACAAAGCCGATCATGTAGGACTTCACGCTACCGTGGTTACCTTCGTGATGAGTGTCGTGTGCGTTAGCCATTACAGAACCCCCAGCAGGTAGACGACGGTGAATACGCAGATCCAGACCACGTCCAGGAAGTGCCAGAACAGGCTCAGGCAGCTCATGCGGGTCTTAGCGGTCGGCGTGATGCCGTGCTTGTTGATCTGGTACATCATGATTGCCATCCAGATCAGGCCGGCGGTCACGTGCAGGCCGTGGGTGCCTACCAGGGCGAAGAAGCCCGACAGGAAGCCACTGCGCTGCGGGCCGTAGCCCTCAACGATCAGGTGATGGAACTCGTAGATTTCCATCGCGATGAACGCAGCACCGAACAGGAAGGTCACTGCCAACCAGCCCAGCACGCCTGCTTTCTTGCCGTCGAACATCTTCAGCATGGCGAAGCCGAAGGTGATCGAGGACAGCAGCAGGAACAGTGTTTCTACAGCTACGAAATCGAGCTGGAAGATGTCATGACCCGACGGGCCGCCGGCAAAACTGCCGGACAGCACCGCGTAGGTGGCGAAGAGCGACGCAAACAGGATGCAGTCGGTCATCAGGTACAGCCAGAAACCGAGTACGGTCATCTGGCCCGAGTCGTGGTGGTGATCGTCGTGCCCATGGTCGTGACCATGAGCATCGCCGTGGATTACTTGACTGGACATTGATTACACCCGCTCAAACGATTCGACACGTGCGCCGGCAGGCAGAGCACCTGCTTTGGCCAGCGCTTTCATGCGCTCGCCTTCGATGCGCGCCACTTCTTCGGCCGGAACCATGTAGCCCTGGTCGTCACGCGCAGCGTGGCGAACGAAGACAGCGATGGTCGCAACCAGGCTCGCACCCACCAGCCACCAGATGTGCCAGATGAAGGCGAAGCCGAAGACGGTCAGGAACAGGCCCATGAACAGACCGGTAGCCGTGTTGCTCGGCATGTGGATGGCTTCGTACTTGGCCGGAGCCTTGTACGCAACACCGGCTTCCTTGGCTTCGTGCCAGCAGTCCAGACCAACTTTCTCAGGCATGTGAGCGAAGTTGTAGAACGGAGGTGGCGACGAAGTCGACCATTCCAGGGTACGGCCGCCCCATGGGTCGCCGGTCACGTCCAGGTTCTGGTTGCGGTCGCGGACCGAAACGTAGATCTGGATCAGCTGGCAAGCGATACCGAACAGGATCAGCACGGCGCCGGCGACGGCAACGTACAGGTAGGGTTCCCACAGCGGGTTGTCGGAGTGGTTCAGACGACGGGTCATGCCCATGAAGCCCAGGGCGTACAGCGGCATGAACGCTACGTAGAAGCCCGAGATCCAGAACCAGAAGGCAGCTTTGCCCCACTTCTCGTTCAGGGTGAAGCCGAAGGCTTTCGGGAACCAGAAGGCGAAGCCGGCAATGTAGCCGAATACCGCACCACCGATGATCACGTTGTGGAAGTGGGCGATAACGAACAGGCTGTTGTGCAGCACGAAGTCAGCACCTGGAACAGCCAGCAGAACGCCGGTCATGCCACCGATGGAGAAGGTGATCATGAAGCCCAGGGTCCACATCATCGGTGCGGTGAAGCGCACACGGCCCTGGTACATGGTGAACAGCCAGTTGAACAACTTCACACCGGTCGGAATGGAGATCAGCATCGTCGCCAGGCCGAAGAAGGTGTTGACGCTGGCGCCGGCACCCATGGTGAAGAAGTGGTGCAGCCATACGGCGAAGCCCAGGATGGCGATCGCGCCCGATGCGTAGATCATCGAGTGGTGGCCGAACAGACGCTTGCCGGAGAAGGTCGAAGTCACTTCCGAGAACACGCCGAAGGCCGGCAGGATCAGGATGTAAACCTCAGGGTGACCCCACGCCCAGAACAGGTTGACGTACATCATCGGGTTCCCACCAAGCTCGTTGGTGAAGATGTGGAAGTCCAGATAACGGTCAACAGTCAGCAGTGCCAGTGCAGCGGTCAGGATCGGGAAGGAAGCGACGATCAGCACGTTGGCCCAGGTGCAGGTCCAGGTGAAGATCGGCATGTCCATCAGTTTCATGCCAGGTGCGCGCATCTTCATCACGGTGACGAGGAAGTTCACACCGGTAAGCGTCGTACCCAATCCGGATAGCTGTAGCGCCCAGATATAGTAATCGACACCCACCCCAGGGCTGTACTGAATGCCCGCGAGCGGCGGATAGGCAACCCAGCCGGTCTTGGCGAATTCACCAACGCCCAGCGAGATGTTGACCAGCAGCACGCCTGCCAGCAGCAGGTAGAAGCTCAGGGAGTTCAGGAACGGGAAGGCAACGTCACGTGCACCGATCTGCAGAGGAACCGCCAGGTTCATCAGGCCGGTGAAGAACGGCATCGCCATGAAGATGATCATGATCACACCGTGCGCGGTGAAGATCTGGTCATAGTGTTCAGGCGGCAGGTAGCCTTCGGAGCCGCCGGTAGCAGCAGCCAGCTGGGTACGCATCATGATGGCGTCGGCAAAGCCGCGCAGCAGCATGACCATCGCGACGATGATGTACATCACCCCGATTTTCTTGTGGTCGACCGTGGTCAGCCACTCGGTCCACAAGTAGGTCCACTTGCGGAAATAGGTGATAAGACCGACGACAGCGATACCACCGAGCGCGATCATGGCAAGCGTCACCATGACTATCGGCTCGTGATAGGGTATCGCCTCCAGGCTTAATTTACCGAACATCTCTTACTCCTCTGCACCGGCAGCTGGTTGCATACTCGATTCCACACCCTTGGTAGTGGCCAGATCTTTGCTGCCTGCTTCTTCGTGGCTCGGACGACCGCGGTTCATGCCTTCGTACTTGTCGACGATGATCTGGAACTGGTCAGGCGAGGCCTCGCTATACAGCGCGACTGGGTTGTTTTCGCTTGGTTTGGCCAAGGCGTCGTATTCGGCCTTGTCCAGCTTCTTCGGCGACTGCTTGACCTCGGCGACCCACTTGTCGAAGTCTTCCTGGGAGGTTGCAGTGGCCTTGAATTTCATGCCGGTGAAGCCAGCACCGCTGTAGTTGGCGCTGATACCGTCAAACACGCCGTTTTCGTTGGCGATCAGGTGCAGCTTGGTGGTCATGCCGGCCATGGCGTAGATCTGGCCGCCCAGGCCCGGGATGAAGAACGAGTTCATCACGGCGTCGGAGGTGACGCGGAAGTTGACCGGGGTGTTAGCCGGGAAGACGATCTTGTTGACCGTGGCGATGCCTTGTTCCGGGTAGATGAACAGCCACTTCCAGTCCAGTGCGACCACGTCGATCTGAATCGGCTTCACGTCCGAATCCAGTGGACGGTAGGGGTCCAGCTTGTGGGTGGACTTGTAGGTGACATAACCCAGGGCAATGATGATCAGGATCGGGATGATCCACACCGCAGCCTCGATCTTGGTCGAGTGCGACCAATCTGGGGTGTAGGTGGCCGCCTTGTTGGAAGCACGGTACTTCCAGGCGAACGCCACGGTCATGATGATGACCGGGATCACCACCAGCAGCATCAGGCCGGTAGCGATGAGGATGAGGTTCTTTTGCTCAATGCCGACCTGACCTTTCGGGTCGAGCAGGGTCCAGTTGCACCCGCTGAGTAAAAGCATGCCTAAAAAGGGCAATATGCCAAACAGTCTGGGGTAACGCTTTTTACTCATCTCACGACCTCTAGATCAGCTTGCTTCAATGCAATTTGTGTTTTGGTAGCCAACACTTCGTCCTGCCAAGTGAGGCATTTCGCGCCCGAATACGCTCCTGCCTGGGGCCCGACTGCAGGACCTTGGCTCAAGCGTGTTAGCGGTGCTTATGGTTTCGTAGGCAACAGGCCTGTACTTCAGACCAAGTCCGTTTGGTGCGGGAAAACGCGGAGGGGTATCCGCCCGGTATCGCCGCTGGGCGAAACTTGACGAAGTCAGCAAAAGAAAGCGCTGGGGCTTCCTTCAATCCTGCGACTCGCAAGCAGTGCCGAACGGAAATTGGGGGCGATTGTAGTGAGGTCGCCAACCCTTGACTATGACTTATTGAGCAACAGTCTTTTACAGAATGCGTAACAATAGTGATTGGAAATTCAACTTCGCGACAGTTTGTCGCACCCCGCTTGATAGACCTCAAACCCGCGTCCTGCAAGGCTTTGTGGTTGATCTGGATCAAGCGGTGGGCGACTTTTCCCTCTTCTCTGTGGGTGCAAAAGACCACAGCAAAATCGGGACTTATGTCTAAGGCTGGCGCCTGTTGCGATAGATGCCCAGCGGTACCAGGATGGCCGTCAGCACGAACGCCATCAATGCCCATTGCGCCAGGGACAAGCCGAGGATCGGCGGGTATGGCGTGCTGCAGAACCCGTCGACCTGGAAGGCGAGCGGCCAGAGCTTGGCCAGCGGCAGGTCGTCGACGATCGGCTGCAGGGTGTCGATACCGCAACTGACCATGGGGTTGGCGAGTATATACACATGGTTGCCGGCCGCAACGATTCCGCCAATTGCGCTAAGCACCACCAGCCCCTCGAACAGCGTGAGGCTGCGCCGCCCGGGCATCGCCGCGGCGATGAAGGCAAACACGGCGATGAACAGCAGGGCATAGCGTTGCAGGATGCACAGCGGGCAGGGCGCTTCGCCGAGCACCACCTGCATGTACAAAGCGCCACCGATCAGGGCGAGACAGATCACCCCCAGTAGCACCAGAAAGCGCCGTTCCCGATTCAGGCGCGATGTTTGTTCGTTCATTGCCGGTTCCTTCGATGGATAGGGGCAGCGTGGTCCACCTGCCTGGCGCGATTCTACACGCAGGTCTGACCGTTAGCGTGTCGAGGAAGCGGCAGACAGCACTGCGAGGGCTATCCGGAGTGGGCTTGAGACCGGCGGGCGTGCCGTCGGTTCAACGCCGGCCGGTAAAAAAGCAGTTGCCCGGATGCCGCGCAGAGGCAAGCCCCTCGACACCCGGGAGTGAAGGATACAGTGATTAAAGGACGATTAAGGATGAAAGATGGCCGGCGTGGTTCATCTTTCCTTTATATGAGCAATCGACGATACGCCGCCGGCCCTGAGACCGGCAGCGTGCTTGGGGGGAGGTTTGTAGCGGGGATGACCTTTATGGGGGTTCATTTGAGCCTTGCATGGGATGTACCGGCCCCATCGCCGGCAAGCCGGCTCACAAAGTACCCCACTGCCCTCAATCTCAGCGCAGGCCTTTGAAGGCCCCCCCCTGCCCCAAAGCCAACCGCGATCCCGGTGGGAGCCGGCTTGCCGGCGATGGGGGCAGCCCGGTCAATACATCATTCCAAGGCTGCCGCTGGCCCGAAGAACTCATAGCGGCTCTGCTGCGGCGGCACACCCAGCGCTTCCAGGTAGCGCTTGATCACCGCCATGAAGCCCTTGGGCCCAAGGAAATACGCCTCCACATCACGCTCACTCGGCATCCATTCAGCCAACAGCTCCTGGCTCAACAGCCCAACCGCATTGGCATCGCGCGACCCATCATCCTCGGCATAGCAATAGAAGCGCTTGAGTTGAGGATGCTGCTTGGCCAGCCCATCCACCCACTCGCTGAAGGCATGCACCGCACCATTGCGTGCACAGTGGATGAAGTGCACCGGGCGCTGGGTCTGAAGGGCCGCCTCCAGCATCGCCAGGGTCGGCGTGATGCCCACCCCACCACTGATCAGCACCAGCGGCTTGTCACTGCTGGCAAGGGTGAAGTCGCCGGACGGCGGAAACAGTTGCAGTGTGTCACCAACCATCATTTCATGATGCAGGTAATTGGACACCTTGCCGCCCGCCTCACGCTTGACGCTGATGCGGTATTGCTTGCCATCGCACAACGCCGAGAGCGAATAATTGCGACGCTGCTCGGCGCCGTCGATGAACAATTGCAAGCCGATGTACTGGCCCGGTTCAGCCTTGAGCACCGGTTTGCCGTCCACGGGGGCGAAGTAGAACGAAACGATCTCGCTGCTTTCCTGCTCGCGGCGCACCAAGCGGAATTCGCGGGTACCGCGCCAGCCACCGACGGCCTCTTCCTTCTGTTTGTAGAGGCCTTCCTCGGCGCCGATGAGGATCTCGGCCAACTGCCCGTAGGCCGCGCCCCAGGCAGCGATCACCTCGGCAGTGGCGATGTCCTTACCGAGTACTTCCTCGATGGCCCGCAGCAGGCAGCTGCCAACGATCGGATAGTGCTCCGGCAGGATCTGCAAGGCGACGTGCTTGTTGATGATCTGGCCGACCAGGCCGCCGAGCTGTTCCAGCTGGTCGATGTGCCGGGCGTACATCAGCACGCCATTGGCCAGGGCGCGCGGCTGATCGCCACTGGCCTGATGGGCCTGGTTGAACAGTGGACGCACCTGCGGGTACTCGCTGAGCATCAACTGGTAGAAGTGGGTGGTCAGCGCTTCTCCACCGGTTTCCAGCAGCGGGACGGTGGCTTTGATGATTGCACGTTGTTCGGCATTGAGCATTTGCAACGACTCCTGAACCAGGGGCTTGGAAAGGTTGCATGTGCAGTATCAGTATTCGTGCCAAACTTTAATTCCATAAAAATCAAGCACTTATACTATTTGATGTCAAAAAGACCAGCCGCGGAGTATAGTCATTTAGACCAACAGGAGTCCTTATGACCGCAAAGCCGTTGCTCACCGCCCTGCTCCCCTTGGTCAGCGACCTGTCCCGCGACCTGCCCGACCAGGAACGCTACCGCCGCCTGCTGCAAGCCATGCGCGGCCTGCTACCCTGCGATGCCGCTGCGCTGTTGCGGCTGGATGGCGAATGGCTGGTGCCACTGGCTGTCGACGGGCTGTCTGCCGATACCCTGGGCCGGCGCTTCAAAGTGAGCGAGCATCCGCGCTTCCAGGTGCTGCTCAGCCGCGCCGAGCCTACGCGCTTCCCCAGCGATTCCCAGTTGCCCGACCCCTATGACGGGCTGGTCAATGCCCACGACGTCGACCTTCACGTGCATGACTGCATGGGCTGCCCGCTGATGGTCGACGAGCGCCCGTGGGGCCTGGTGACGCTCGATGCCCTCACCCCTGGCCAGTTCCAGAGCCTGGAGCTGGATGCCCTGCAGGCTTTCGCCAGCCTGGCAGCCGCCACGGTCACGGTGGCCGAACGCATCGAACACCTGGCCCTGCGCGCCGAGGATGAGCACCAGCGCGCCGAAATCTACCGCCAGGCCAGCGGCCAGGGCAAAGAGCTGATTGGCCAAAGCCCGGCGCACAAGCGCCTGCTGGATGAAATACGCCTGGTCGGCGGCAGCGACCTCACGGTGCTGATCACCGGTGAAACCGGGGTGGGCAAGGAACTGGTGGCCCAGGCCCTGCACCAGGCCAGCCACCGTGCCCACAAGCCACTGATCAGCCTCAACTGCGCCGCGCTGCCCGACACGCTGGTGGAAAGTGAACTGTTCGGCCATGTACGCGGGGCCTTTACCGGTGCCCACGGTGAGCGCCGCGGCAAGTTCGAACTGGCCAATGGCGGCACGCTGTTTCTCGACGAAGTGGGCGAACTGCCGCTGGCGGTGCAGGCGAAGCTGCTGCGGGTACTGCAAAGCGGGCAACTGCAGCGCCTGGGCTCAGACCGCGAACACACAGTCGATGTGCGCCTGATCGCAGCGACCAATCGCGACCTTGCCGCCGAGGTACGCAACGGCAACTACCGCGCCGACTTCTACCACCGCCTGAGCGTGTACCCGCTGCAGGTTCCGCCCCTACGCGAGCGTGGGCGTGATGTGCTGCTGTTGGCGGGGTACTTCCTCGAACAGAATCGATCACGCCTGGGCCTGAACAGTCTGCGCCTGAGCAACGACGCGCAGTCGTCGCTCCTGGCTTACGGCTGGCCCGGCAACGTGCGCGAACTGGAACACCTGATCGGCCGCTCAGCCCTCAAGGCACTGGGCCAGCACCCGGACCGGCCACGTATTCTCACACTGCAAGCCAGTGACCTGGACCTGCGTACCGAGGCGGGCGTGGTACAGGCCCCCGCCCCGGCGCCCTTGCCGGCGCCGGCGCTGGCCGAAGGTGGCTTGCGCGAGGCTGTCGACGGCTACCAACGCCAGGTGATCGATGCCTGCCTGCAGCGCCATCAGGACAACTGGGCCGCCGCCGCCCGCGAGCTCGGCCTGGACCGGGCCAACTTGAACCGCCTGGCGCGGCGCTTGGGCCTGCGCTAGACGCGTTTCGTACAAAAGGATTAACCCAGAAAGCCTCTGGTTGCTTTCCGTTGGGCTGCTATATCTCCCTTACCACCGGTAACAGGACCGTTAGACGACCGGGCTGCGTGCTACTGCACAAGCGGTTGCGCCAGCAGGATCGCTTACGCCGACCCTGTGTACCGCAATCAGCAGGGAGCCTCCATGGACAATATCGTCGTTGCCGATAAGCAAACCACCGTCGCCACCCAGAATGCCTGGGGCAATATCACGCTCAACGGCCCAGGCGTGGTGCAGATGCCCGTTGCGCCGGACCAGGTGGCAACCGTGACCCGGCGGGGTCAGGACCTGATCGTCACCCTCAAGTCTGGGGAAAAGGTCACCGTCGGCAACTTCTTTGCCGTGGACCAGGCAGGTGTGGGCAGTGACATGGTCTTCGTCGGCGAAGACGGCACCCTGTGGTACGCCAACTACGATGCCGAAGCCTTCACCGGTTTCACCTTCCAGGAAGTCGACTCGCTCGATGACCTGGTCGCCGGCATCGGCGTCGCGGGCAGCGAAACCCCAACCTGGGCGATTGCCGGGTTGAGCCTGCTGGGCGTTGGTGGCGCTGCCGCCGCCGCAGGCAGCGGCGGCGGTGGCGGTAGTAGCGGCAGCTCCGCCCCAGGTGACACCACGCCACCCGCCACACCTATCGACCTGCTGGTATCGCCCGATGGCCTGCGCCTCACTGGCCGCGGCGAAGCGGGCGCCACGGTGAACGTGCGTGATGCCGCTGGCAACCTGTTGGGCACCGGTACCGTGGACGCCGACGGCACCTTCACCGTCACCTTGAACCCACCCCAGGTCAATGGCGAAAGCCTGGACGTCAGTTTGACCGACGCGGCTGGCAACATCTCGCAGCCGGGCAACGTGACCGCGCCGGATGCAACCGCCCCCGTGGCGCCCACCGAACTGGCCGTGAACGAGCAGGGAACCACACTCACCGGCCGTGCCGAACCTGGATCCACCGTGCAAGTGCGTGCCGCCGACGGCACCGTGCTGGGTACCGCCGTGGCAGGCGCCGACGGCTCGTTCAGCATTACCCTGCAACCCCCACAAACCGATGGACAGGCGCTGCAAGTCACTGCCAGCGACGCCGCCGGGAACACCTCACCTGCAGCAGCCATCAACGCACCCGATGACGGGGTTAGCAACCCGCCCGACACCACCCCGCCCACGCCACCGACCGACCTGGCTGTCAGCGCTGACGGTAGAGTCGTCAGCGGCCGTGCCGAACCCGGGTCCACCGTGCAAGTGCGTGCCGCTGACGGCACCGTGCTGGGTACCGCCGTGGCAGGTGCCGACGGCCTGTTCAACGTCACCCTGCAACCCCCACAAACCGAGGGGCAGGCGCTGCAAGTCACTGCCAGTGACGCCGCTGGCAACATCTCCACTGCCGGCACCGTCAACGCGCCGGACATCGATACCGGCGGGGGTGACACCACTGCGCCGGCGCCCGCCACTGACCTGATCATCAGCGGCGATGGCCGTACCGTATCGGGGCGCGGTGAAGCAGGTGCAACGGTAACCGTAACGAACGACCAGGGGCAGGTCGTGGGCACCGGGACGGTGCAGCCTGATGGCACCTTCACCCTGCAGCTGACCACGCCCGTGACCAATGGCTCGTCGCTGCAAGTGACCTTGACCGATGCCGCTGGCAACGTATCACCGACAAGCCCACTGACGGCACCAGACCTGATAGCCCCCGGGCAACCGACCGGGCTGGCGCTCACCGACGGCCAAACGCTGACCGGCAGCGCCGAACCCGGTGCACGGGTAGAGGTGCGTGACAGCTCCGGCGACCTGATCGGCAGCGCTATCGCCGGGCCGGATGGCCGCTTCAGCCTCACCCTCGACCCTGCCCAGGCCAACGGCCAACCTTTGGCCATCACGGTCACAGATGCCGCTGGCAACAGCTCCGCACCACTGGCGTATACAGCCCCGGACATCACGCCCCCGGCACTGATCACCGGCGTGATAGTGGGCGCCGGCAGTGTCGTGATCGCGGGCCGCGGTGAAGCGGGTGCCACCGTGCAAGTGCTGGATGCCGACGGCAATGTGATCGGCAGTGGCACGGTGGCAGCCAATGGCACCTTCCTGGTCGAACTGGATGCTCCGGTGGTGGCGGGCGAAAGCATCGTGCTGGTGCAAACCGACGCTGCCGGCAATGCATCGCCTGAGCTGAGCATCACCGTGCCGCAGACGCCCGTACCGGAAGGCCCGGCCGGGCTGGTGGTGGCCCCCGATGGCTCGTCCGTCAGCGGCACGGCGCCTGCAGGCAGCTTTGTCGAAGTGCGCGATGCCCAAGGCAATGTGCTGGGCAGCGTGCAAGCGGGCAATGACGGCACCTTCACCATCGGCCTGACCCCCCCTCAAGCCAACGGCGAACTGCTCGATGTGGTGGCCCTGGACGCAGACGGCAACAGCTCGCTGCCGACCCAGGTCGGCGCACCGGACATCACCGCGCCCAACCTTGCCAGTGACCTGGCCCTGAGCGCCGATGGCGTCACCCTCACCGGCCGCGGTGAACCCGGGGCCACCGTGCAGGTCAGCGATGCCGAGGGCACAGTGCTCGGCACGGCAGTGGTGGGTGCGAACGGCGTCTTCACCGTCACCCTGACACCGGCCCAAACCAATGGCCAGATGCTCGACGTGGCGCTGAGTGACGCTGCCGGCAACACATCGACCGCAACCCTGACCGCGCCGGATCTGGACGGCCCGTTGCAACCTTCCGCGCTGGCCATCGACAGCACAGGCCTGCACCTCACCGGCCAGGGCCAGAGCGGCTCGATCGTCACGGTGCGCGCGCAGGACGGCACCGTACTGGGCACCGCGACAGTCGGCGCCGACGGGCGCTTCGATGTCACCCTCGACCCGCCACAGCGCAACGGCCAGAGCCTGACCGTAGAGGCCACCGACAATCTGGGCAACAGTGCCGGGCCGGTCGACTTCACCGCTCCCGACAGTACCCCACCGCAAGTCGTCGGCAACCCGAGCATCGACGACAGCGGCACCACCGTCAGCGGCACTGGCGAACCAGGTGCCACCGTGATCGTGCGCAGCCCAGACGGTACTGTACTGGGCAGCGTCGAGGTGGCCGGCGACGGTACCTTCGAGCTCACCCTTGCCCCACCGCAGACCAATGGCCAGGCCTTGACCGTGGAGCAACGCGACCCAACCGGTAACGTGTCTGCAGCGGTCGACCTGCCAGCCCCGGACAATCAGGCGCCCGACACCCCCACCGGCCTGGCCCTTTCCGCCGATGGCAGCGTGCTCACCGGTAGCGGCGAGCCCGGCGCGCAGGTGCGCGTCATCGGCACCGGCGGCGCAGTATTGGGCACTGCCGTGGTGGAGGCCGACGGTAGCTTCCGGGTGACCCTCGACCCACCGCAGCTCAACGGCCAGACGCTGTCCGTCACCCAGGCGGACGCTGCGGGCAACACCTCCACTGCCGACACCGTCACCGCCAACGACCTGGAAGCACCGCAACCTGCACAAGGCCTGGGGCTGAGCGCCGATGGCAGTGTGTTGAGCGGGCAAGGTGAGCCAGGCGCCACCGTAGAAGTGCGCGATGCTGACGGGCAATTGCTGGGCGATGCCCAAGTGCAACCCGACGGCAGCTTCACCGTCACCCTCGCCCCTGCCCAGACCAACGGCGAAGTTCTGTCGGTGGTGCTTGTCGACGATCAGGGCAATACCTCGCCATCGGCCACCTTCACCGCTGACGATTCAACCGGCCCTGCCACCCCGACCGGCGTGCAAGTCAGTGCCGATGGCACAACCCTGCAGGGCAACGGGGAGGTCGGCTCCACCGTTGAAGTGCGCAATGCCAACGGCGACCTGCTGGGCACGGTCGTGGTGCCGGTGGGCGGCAACTTCAGCGTGCCGCTGTCGCCAGCGCAACTGGATGGGCAGAGCCTTGAGGTGACCCTCACCGATGCTGCCGGCAACACCTCCCTCGCAGCCCAGGCCACTGCGCCGGACCTCACGCCGCCTGCGCTGCCGACCGATGTAGACGTCAGCCCGGATGGCACCACGGTGACCGGCAACGCCCCCGGGGCCAGTACGGTCACGGTGACCGACCCCAGTGGCAATTCCACCACCGTTGCAGTGAACGGTGACGGCAGCTTCAGCGTGCCGCTTGATACCCCGCTCACCAATGGCGAGACCCTGACCGTGGTGGTCAGCGACGGGGCCGGCAACGACTCTGGCGCATCGACCGTTACCGCGCCGGACACCACACCGCCTGATGCGGCCACCGACATCACGATCAGCCCGGATGGCGGGACCATCGGGGGTACTGCCGAACCCGGCGCCACCATCATCGTTCGCGACGGCACCACTGAACTGGGCACCGCAACCGCCGGGCCGGACGGCACCTTCGTGGTCGAAGTCGACCCACCCCTGGTTGCCGGCGACACCGTGCAGGTGGTGGTCCGGGACGACGCTGGCAACGAGACCCCAGTAAACGTGGACGGGCCAGACGGCACCGAGGTCGCCACACCAACGGCGCTGACCATCAGTGCCGACGGCTTCCTCCTGACCGGCGAAGGCACCGTGGGCTCGCTGATCACCGTGACCTCCGGCGGCACCACGCTGGGCACCGCGACGGTCGGCAGCGACGGCATCTTCCGCGTGTTCTTCAGCGACGCCCAGCTCAATGCCCAGACCCTGCAGGTCAGCGCACGCCTTTCAGCCGGCGGTAAACCTTCCGTACCGGCCACAATCGTGGCCGAAGACAATACCGCCCCGGATGCCCCCACCCAGCTTGCCCTCGACGGCAGCGGCAGTACCCTCACCGGCCAGGGCGAGGTGGGCGCGACCGTGCGCGTGGTCGATGCCCAAGGCACCGAACTGGGCACCGCCATCGTTGGCAGCAACGGCTTGTTCAGCGTCACACTGACACCCCAGCAAGCCAACGGCCAGAACCTCACCGTCACCCAGAGCGACGCGGCGGGCAATAGCTCGCTGGCCGCAACCTTGCAGGCGCCTGACCTGCAAGCGCCTGATGCGCCCGCCGGCCTGAGCCTGAACAGCGCGGCAACCGTCGTCAGCGGCCAGGGTGAGGCGGGCGCCACGGTGACAGTGCGCGATGCCAGTGGCGCGGTGCTGGCAACCGGCACCGTCAACCAGAGCGGCGAGTTCCAGATCACCCTGCCAAGTGCGCAAACCACCGGCAGCGCCTTGCAGGTCACCCTCAGCGATGCCGCTGGCAATGTGTCTGGCCCGGCGAGCCTGGCGACACCGGACCGCACGCCACCGGCGGCGGTCGGCAACCCCGTGCTCAGCGCCGATGGCAGGCAGCTGTCAGGCAGTGGCGAAGCCGGCGCCACCGTGCAGGTGCGCAACGCCGCCGGCACCGTGGTCGGCACCGCGACCGTGGGTGCTGATGGACGTTTCACGGTCACCTTCGATACGCCACAGGCAACCGGCCAGGCGATCGGTGTGAGCCAGCTGGATGCAGCTGGCAACACGTCGCCTGCTGTCACCCTCGACACACCCGACCTCACCGCACCAGCCCCGCTGACCAATGTGGTGCTCAACAATAATGGCCTGACCCTCACCGGCCTGGGTGAAGCGGGTGCCAGCGTGACGGTGCGCGGCCCCGATGGCACCATCATTGGCACCGGCCAGGTGGCCGCCAACGGCAGCTTCACCCTCACCCTGACCAGCGCGCAACTCAACGCCCAGAACTTGAGCGTGACCCAGACCGACGCGGGCAACAACACCTCGCCGCCCGTTGCGGTAACAGCGCCGGACCTCACCCCACCCGCGGCGCCAACCGACCTCGCCCTGGCCAGTAGCGGCGTGCAACTGAGCGGCAGCGCCGAAGCAGGCAGCACCGTGACCGTGCGTGATGCCGCAGGCAATGTCCTGGGTACCGCCGTGGCCAGCAGCAATGGCACCTTCCAGGTCACCCTGAGCAGCGCCCAAACCAACGGCCAGACCTTGCAGGTTACGGCCACCGATGCCGCAGGCAACGTGTCGCCTGCCGCGCCTTACACCGCAGCCGATACCACACCACCCACCGCCGTCGCCAACCTGGCCGTCGCTGCCGACGGCGCCAGCCTGACCGGTACCGGCGAAGCCGGCGCCACGGTCACCGTGCGCGCGCCCGACGGCACCTCGCTGGGGACCGCCACGGTCGGCAGCGATGGCCGGTTCACCGTCGCGCTCAGCCCTGCAGCGATAGCCGGCGAAAACCTCAGCGTGACCCAGGCCGATGCCGCGCAGAACACCTCGCCGGCACAGACCGTGACCGCGCCAGGCGACCTGGCACCGGACATTCCGGACAACCTGACGCTCTCAGCCGATGGCCTGGTGGTTACCGGCAATGGATCCCCTGGCAGCACCGTCAGTGTGTATGGCCCTGACGGCGTGCTGTTGGGCACTGCGCCAGTGGGCAATGACGGCAGCTTCACGGTCAACCTCGACAGCGTTCAGGCCAACGGCGAAGTCTTGCAGGTCAGTGCCGTGGGCACCGATGGCAGTGTTTCGTTACCTGCGACCCTGCAGGCACCGGACACCACCGCTCCACAAGCGCTGACCAACCTGGTGCTGAGCGCCGATGGCCTGACGCTCACCGGCCGAGGTGAGCCGGGGGCCACGGTGACCGTGCTCGGCGAAGGCGGTGTCGACCTGGGCACCGCCGTGGTCGATGCCGATGGTAATTTCAGCATTGGCCTGAGTACCGCACAGATCAATGGCGAGCAGCTCAGTGCACAGCAGAGCGACGCCGCGGGCAATGAGTCCGACAGTGTCAGCCTGACTGCGCCCGACCGCGTGGCACCCGATGCTGCTGGCAACCTGGCATTCGCCGGCGGCGGCAGCGTGCTCAACGGTACCGGCGAGGCCGGCAGCACCGTCAAAGTGCTGGCTGCCGATGGCAGTACACTGGGCAGCGCAGTGGTCCGCGCCGACGGTACCTTCCAGGTCACGCTCAGCGCGCCACAAGCCAACGGCCAGCAGGTACAGGTGGTACTGACCGATGCCGCCGGCAACCAGTCCGACCCCAGCCCCATCACCGCAGCCGATACCACCCCACCGGCAGCCCCCACCGAGCTTGCGATTTCCAGCGACGGGGTTACCCTCACCGGCCGCGGCGAGCCCGGCGCACAGGTGAGTGTGACCAACGCCCAGGGCGACGAGATCGGCACGGCAGTGGTCGATGCCAGCGGTAATTTCACCGTCACGCTCAACCCGGCACTGGGCAACGCCGAACTGCTCAGCCTCAGCCAGGCCGACGCAGCCGGCAACGTGTCGGCGGTCGCCACCTTGCAAACGCCCGACTTCACGCCGCCGGCCATCCTCACACAGGTGGCGATCAATGCCGATGGCAGCGTGGTCACCGGCCAGGGTGAACCAGGCGCCACCGTCACGGTGACCAATGCCGCAGGCGTAGTGCTCGGTACGACCATTGTGCTCACCGATGGCAGCTTCTCTGTAGAACTGTCGCCCGCCCAGATCAACCAGCAAGTGCTGTCGGTACAGCAGGCCGACCCACCCGGCAACATCAGCGCGCCGGTCACCGTCGATGCACCCGACCTCACGCCCCCTGCAGCGGCGACCGAACTGCGTTTCAATGCTGCAGGCGATCAGCTAAGCGGCGTCGGCGAAGCGGGCACCACGGTACGGGTGTACCTGGGTACCACTGAAATCGGCACCGCCACCGTGGGGGCCGACGGTACCTTCGTGGTCGATCTGAGCTCGGCGCAGCTCAACGGCCAAACGGTGCAGGTAACCCTGACAGACGACAGCGATAACGTATCGCCCATCAGCTCGGCCACCGCAGCCGACACCACGCCGCCGGCCACGGTGGTCGCGGTGCTCAACGACAGCGGCACCCAGCTCACCGGTAGCGGCGAAGCAGGGGCGCGCATCACCGTGATGAACGACCGTGGCGACATGGTCGGCCAGGGCGTGATCGACCCTGATGGCACCTTCGTGCTTGACCTCACCACCCCACAGATCGACGGCCAGGTACTGACCGTGGTCGCTCAGGACGCCACCGGCAACCCCAGCGCGCCACTCGAAGTGACCGCCCCGGACCTGGTGCCACCGGAGCAACCCACCGGCCTGGCGCTGGACGCGACGGGCACGCTGCTGACCGGTAGTGCCGAACCCGACAGCATCATCACCGTGCGTGGCCCGGACAACACCATTCTCGGCACCAGCCAGGCCAACCAAGACGGCACCTTCAGCGTGACGTTGAGCCCGGCGCAGGACAACGGCCAATTGCTGACCGTGGTCGCCCTTGATGAGGCGGGCAACGCTTCGCTGCCAGCCACTTACCAGGCTGGCGACACGTCGCCACCTGCACCGGTTACCAATCTGGCCATCAATGCCGACTACGACGTGCTGACCGGGCGCGGTGAGCCCAACGCTACAGTGACTGTCAGCCTGGGAGGCGCTGTGATCGGCACCGGTGTGGTCGATGCCAATGGCAACTTCTCCATCGACCTCGACCCCGCACCTGGCGCAGACGTCACATTGGAAGTGATCCAAGACGACGGTACCAACCCCTCACCAGTACAGACCTACCTCACCCCGGATGTTCCACCCTCAGCGCCCCCGACCAACGTGGTGCTGGACCCTGACGGCCTGACCCTCACGGGTAACGCCACCAGCGGGGCATCCATCACGGTCTATGACAGTGAGGGCAATGTGATCGGTAGTGGTACAGCGGACGGCAACGGCGACTTCAGTCTGCAGCTCGACAGCGCCCAGTTGAATGGCCAATCGCTGTCGGTCACTGCCGAGGCGGTGGCGGGCACTGAGTCGCAACCGGTGTTCGTGCAGGCGGCCGACAGCACGCCGCCGGCCAACCCGGTGGTCACTGCGCTGTCCGCCAATGGCCTGGTGCTGACCGGCACCGGTGAAGCCAATGCCACAGTCACCGTGCGCGATGCCAATGGCAATGTGCTCGGTACCGGCGTGGTCAACGCGGGCGGCGTGTTCAGCATCAACCTGGACAGCGCGCAGCTCAACGGCCAGGTACTCGGTGTGACGCAGGTCGACGCGGCAGCGAATGCCTCGGGCAGCACCAGCTATACCGCGCCGGACACTCAGGCGCCGGCGGCACCGACCAACCTGGCCGTGGGCGGCGCAGGCACCGTGCTGACCGGTGTCGGCGAGCCCGGCGCGACAGTCACCGTCACCGGCCCGGGCGGGCCGCTGGGCAGCGCCGTGGTGCAACCCAATGGCAGCTTCACCGTCAACCTCTCCACCACGCAGAACGACGGGCAGTTGCTCACCGTGCGCCAGTCCGATGCCGCCGGCAACCAGTCCGGCAGCGCCAGCGTCACAGCCCCCGACACCACGCCACCCGCGGCGCCAGTGGCCGCCATCAACGCCAACGGCACCACGGTCAGCGGCTCTGGCCAGATCGGCAGCACCGTCACCGTGCGCGACGCGGCAGGCACCGTGCTCGGCACCGCCACAGTCGGCAGCAACGGCCTGTTCGTGGTCAGCCTGGCGGCGGCGCAGATCGACAACCAGGCCCTGACGGTCACCTTGACCGACGCCAGCGGCAACGCTTCGACCGGCACCGCACTGACCGCTCCAGACCTCACCCCGCCAGCGCTGGCCAGCAACCTGGTGATCAGCGCCGACGGCAGCACGCTGACCGGCAGCGGCGAGGCAGGCGCCACGGTCACGGTGCGCAGCGCCAACGGCACCGTCCTGCAAACCGGCACGGTGCAGCCCGACGGCACCTTCTCCGTCACCCTGACACCTGCCCAGGACAACGGCCAGAGCCTGTCGGTGTCGCTCACCGACCCCCGCAACAATGTCTCCGGCAACGTCACCATCACCGCGCCGGACGTCGACGCCAATGCACCGGTGATCGCCAGCGACAACCTGGCGAGCCCCACCGTCAACCTGGCACCGGTTGTCGCCACGCAGACCTACACCGACAGTTTCACCACCCTGCTGGCGGGCTTCAGCAAGACCTACACCTGGACGGTCGGGGCCGGCACCACGGTTGACCCTACCTTGACGCTGACCACAAGCAGTGCCCTGGCCCTGCTCGACAACACCACCTTCACCTTGCAGGTAAAAAATGCTGCCGGGGCCTGGGTCACGGTGGCGACCGGTAACAGCCAAGGCCTGCTGGACCTGGTCCTGCTGCCTTTGGGCCAAGGGGTGCGCGTCGACATCGGCGAGCTGCAAGCCGGTGAGTACCGGCTGACCGTCGCCAGTGGCGGGATCGGCCTGGTGACCAACGTGACCACCACGCTGGACGTAGAAACCACCAGCCTGACCCAGTTCACCGGCACTGGTACCCCCACTACCGGCAACGTCATCACCGACCCCGGGGTCGACGGCACCACCGATGCCCGTGGCCCGGACAGCAGTGCCGTGCTGCAAGTGCTCAAGAACGGCAGCTACGTCACCGCCGGCAGCGCCACCGAAGTGCAGGGCCTGTATGGCACCTTGGTGATCCGCGCCGATGGCAGCTACACCTACACGCCCAACGGCACCCCCGCCAGCGTCGGCAAGGTGGACGTGTTCAGCTATCAACTGGTGCACGGCAACGGCCTGACCGATGTCGCCAACCTGTATGTGCGGATCGACAGCCCGCAAGCCACGGAGGTCTGGAGCGACAGCAACCTCAGCGCGCCCGCCACGGTGGTCGATGCCGTCAACGACATCGACAGCACCAACATCAGCCTGGCGAACCGGGTGGACACCGCCAGCGCCACACTGGGCACACTGTCCCTGCCGCTGATCGGCTCGCGGCAGGCGGCCTACACCACCACCGTTGCCGCCGACACCACCGCCAACCTGCAAGTGGTACTCAACTCCGCCAACCTGCTGGGCCTGCTCAACGGCACCACCCTCGGCCTTTACAAACTCAACACGGCTACCGGCCAGTACGTCCTCGTGCAGTCTGTGCCCGGTGGGTCGCTGGTCAGCCTGCTCGGCGGCGGTTCGGCCTACACCTTCCAGAACCAGGGCGCCGGTACCTACGAGATCCGTGTCAGCGCAGGTGGCATTGGCCTGGCCAGCTCGATCACCACCAGCCTCAACACCACCACCACGTACGCCAACGAGTTCGTGGTCAGCGGCTACACCCCCGTGACCGGCAACCTGCTGACCGACACTGCCGGGGGCGGAGCCGACAACCTCGGTTCGACGCTGACCGTGCTCAGCGTGCTGGTAGCGGCCAACACTTACGCCATCCCCGGTTACAACGGCGTCAGCGTGGCCGGCACCTACGGTACGCTTCTGGTGAACGCTGACGGCAGCTACACCTATACCCTCAAGGCCGGCCTGACCTCGGCAGTGATCGGCCAACAGGACACCTTCACCTACGAACTGACGCACCCCAACGGCACCACCGATACCGCAACGCTGACCATCAACCTGGACAACGCCACCGGGTTTACCGCGACCACCTCGCTGCTGGCTGAAAGCGGTGACGAGGGGGCGGCCTTGGCCAGTGTGGCCGCGGCCGCATCGACCGAGGTGATTGCCGGCAGCGATGGCAATGACCACCTCGATGGCAGCCAGGGCGGGCACATCAGCCTGCAAGGCGGGGCCGGCGACGACACCCTCATGGTGGTCGACCAGGCCTTTGCCAGCGTCGACGGCGGCAGTGGTACCGACACCCTGCTGTGGGGCGGCGGCGATGCCAGCATCGACCTGAGCTCCCTGGCCGAGCGTGTCCACGACATCGAAATCATCGACCTCAACGACACCAGCGCGGTGGCCCTGACGCTGAGCCTGGCGGATGTGGTGGCCGTCACCGAAAGCGCCAGCAGCACGCTGCTGATCAAAGGTGACGACAAGGATTCGGTGCACATGACCGATAACTGGAGCCTGACCGGCAGCCAGAGCGCCGACGGCATCGACTATAACCAATACACGGCCCAGGAGGATCCGAGCCACCACCTGTGGGTGCAGAACGGCATCCATGTCGTCTGAGGCCGCAGTAACCCGCCGGGCGCCATGCCCGGCGGCAAGGACGATCAGCAGTAAGGGAATTATGTGAAGCGAAGCAGTCCGCTGTCACCGCTGTTGCCGGGAGCCGTCGCGCTCCTGGTATTGATTTGGAACCCGGTTGCGCAGGCAGCCGATGACATAGACCCCTCGCTACGCACCATCGGCCCGTCACTGCTACGCGATGCCCCCGATGCCATCCCTGCCCGCCCCGCGGCAGGCCAGGCCGCCACCCATGGCGATCGGCTCGGGCTGGCCGAGGCGGTGCTGGCCGCTGCGCAGTGGCACCCCAGCATCGCTGAAGCCGTCGGCAACCTGTACAAGCAAGGCGAAGGCATCAACGTGGCGCGCGCCGGTTACTACCCGCAGCTTTCCGGCGGTATCCGTACCGGCTATGACAGCGGGTATGGCGGCGACCGCAGCAGCCAGGCGCTGAACCTGTCGCTCAAGCAGATGCTCTACGATTTCGGCAAGGTCGACAGCGCCGTCGACGCTGCCAAAGCCGCTGCCGCCCGAGCCCAGGCCAACATCCTGCTGGTCATCGACGACCTGGCCCGCGATACCGCCTACGCCTGGATCGAAACCCGCCGCTACGAGCAGCTCATGGTGATTGCCCGTGAGCAGATCAACGGCGTCAACGCTATTGCCGGCATGGCGCGCCAGCGCAGCGACATGGGCGCCAGCACGCGCTCCGACGTGGTCCAGGCCGAGTCCCGGGTGGAAGGCGCGCGCGCGACCCTCGAGGAGTATCAGGCCCAGTACCAGCGCTGGCGCTCTACCCTCGCCGCCCTGCTCGGCCGCGTTTCACCGCCGGCCCTGGCCGAAGAAACGCCCCCCGAACTCGACCAGGCCTGCAAGCGCCCACCGCAGGGCGACGACCGCCTGCCTGCAGTGCTCATGGCCCTGGCCCTGCGCGCACAATCCCAAGCCGAACTGGCACAGGCCAAGGCCGAGGCCTACCCGACGCTGTCGCTGCAGCCGCAGGTCAACCACTACCTGGACAACGACTACGACCGCGACAACAACCGCCTCGACCGCACCCAGGCGGGCATTTACCTGAACCTCGAGGTGCCGATCTACCAAGGCGGTGCCATCAGCGCCCGCAGCCGTGCGGCCGGGTATGCCCTGACCGCTGCCGACTCCGCCGAAGACGCTGCACGCCTGCAGGCCCGTCGCGGTCTGGCCGAAGCCATGGCGCAAACCTCGGGGCTGGGCCGCCGGCTGAGTTCGCTCCAGGCGCGCCAGGCCAGCATCAAGGAGGCACGCATGCTCTACGGCCGGCAATACCTGGACCTGGGCACACGGCCGCTGCTCGACCTGCTCAATGCCGAGCAGGAAATCTACCAGTCGCGCTTCGAACTTGCCGGCACCCGTTCCGACCTGCTGCGCCTGGATGTCGACTGCCTGTACAACACCGGCGCCCTGCGCATGGCCTTGGGCCTTGAAGGGCGCAACCTGCAAGGGGTGGAGATCGAGCCATGAACGATACGGTCAACCTGAGCCAAGCCACGCAGCAGCAAAACCCGGAGCCAGCTGTCGTCCATCGGCCGGACCTTGGCCCTTGGCTTGAAGTCATGCTGCAGGTCGCCCACCACTACCGGTTGGATGTATCGCCCCAGCGCATCCGCCTGGCGGCCGTCGAAGATGCCCGGCCGCTGGATGAAATTCTGCGCCACATGGCGCGCCAGGCCGGCCTGTCCCTGCGCTTCGTGCGTTTCGATGCCAAGGCCCTGCGGCAATGGCGTACCCCCCTGGTGCTGGAACTCAACGATGGCCAGCTGGCTGTGGTCGAAGCCGTGACCGAGGACAACCAGCTGGCCGTGGTGTTCGCCGGCGACCAGGGCCTCACCTCGCGCCTGCCCCGCGAAGCGCTCGAAGGGCGCATCAACCGCGTGGCACTGATGCGCCCGGCACGGCCATTGCGCGACGTACGTACCGACGACTACACCGCCCCGTACGACCGCCATTGGTTCGCCCGCATCGTGTTGCGCGACCTGCGCCCGTACGGGCAGGTGATGGTCGCCTCGCTGGTGGCCAACGTGCTGGCCCTGGCCGGCGTGCTGTTCTCGATGCAGGTGTATGACCGGGTGATCCCCGCCGAATCGCTGCCTACCCTGTACGTGCTGTTCGGCGGTGTGGTGCTGGCGCTGGTGTTCGATTTCAGCATGCGCCTGCTGCGCCTGAAGGTTACCGACCTGCTCGGCAAACGCGCCGACCTGCGCGTGTCGGACCTGGTCTACGGCCATGCCCTGCGCCTGCGCAACTCGGCGCGGCCGAAATCCACCGGCTCGTTCATTTCGCAACTGCGCGAGCTGGAGTCGATCCGCGACCTGATCACCTCCAGCACCGCCACCGCGCTGGCCGACCTGCCGTTCTTCCTGTTGTTCCTGTTCGTGTTCTGGCTGATCGGCGGCGTGCTGGTGTTCATCCCGCTGCTGGCGCTGCTGGCCATGCTCCTGCCTGGTTTGCTGGCGCAGCGCCGGCTGGCACGCCTGGCCAATGCCTCGATGCGCGAATCGTCCCTGCGCAACGCCATGCTGGTGGAAAGCGTTCAGGGCCTGGATGAAATCAAGGCACTGCAGGCCGAAGCGCGCTTCGAGCGCCAGTGGAACCAGTACAACGCAGCCTGCGCGCACACCAACCTGCATCTGCGCACCCTGACCAACGGCCTGGTGACCTGGACCCAGAACGTGCAAGGCGCGGTGTTTGCCGTGGTCATCGTCATCGGCGCGCCGATGGTGATTGCCGGCGACCTCACCACCGGTAGCCTGGTGGCCGCCTCGATGCTGTCCTCGCGGATGATGGCGCCGCTGGCGCAGCTGACCCATGTGCTGACCCGCTGGCAACAAGCCAAGGTGGCGCTACAGGGCCTGGACAAACTGATGCAGGCGCCGGTCGATCACCCCGAAGGCGAAGCCCGGGTACACCTGCCGGCCATCCGCGGGGAGTACCGGCTGCGCCAGGCCAACTTCCGCTACGACCCCGAGGCACCACCGGTGCTGAACATCGGCCAGCTGGACATCCGGCCGGGCGAACGCATCGCCGTGCTGGGGCGCAATGGCGCCGGCAAGTCGACGCTGTTGCAGGCGCTGGGCGGTGCCATGGACCTGGTGCAAGGCGAGGTCACGCTCGACGGCATTGCCCTGGCCCACCTGGACCCGGCCGACCTGCGCCGGGACGTCGGCTTGCTGGCGCAGTATGCGCGGCTGTTCCACGGCACCCTGCGTGAGAACCTCACCCTCGGCGCCGGCCAGGCCAGTGACCAGGAGCTGGTGGCCGCGCTGGCCGCCACGGGCGCCCTGGAGTTCGTGCGCCGCCTGCCCAAAGGCATGGACCACCTGATTCTGGAAGGCGGCCTGGGCCTGTCCGGCGGGCAGCGCCAGGCATTGGTGCTGGCACGTTTGCTGGTGCGCCAGCCGCAGGTACTGCTGCTGGATGAACCCACCGCCTCGCTGGACGACACGACCGAACGCAAGCTGCTCGATAACCTCGACCGCTTCTGCCAAGGCCGCACTTTGGTGATCGCCACCCACCGGTTGAGCGTGCTGCAACGGGTGGAGCGGATCATCGTGCTCGAAGGCGGGCGCATCGTCATCGACGACAGCCGTGACGCCGCCCTGGCCAAACTGCAAGGAGCGCAGGCATGAGCAACCATGAACTCCCCGCGTCCTACCTCGATGGCCAGGACGATCAGGCCGTGCTGCGCGCCGGCCGCGTGATCACCGTGTGCGCACTGATGCTGGCCGCGTTCCTGGCCTGGGCTGCCTGGTTCGAGGTCACCGAAGTCTCTACCGGCACGGGCAAGGTGATCCCCAGCTCGCGCGAGCAAGTGATCCAGTCGTTCGAAGGCGGCATCGTCGCCGAGATGAACGTGGCCGAAGGCGATCTGGTCGAGCGCGGCCAGGTGCTGGCCCAGCTCGACCCGACCAAGACGGCCTCCAGTGTCGGTGAAAGTGAGGCCAAGTACCGTGCGGCCACCGCCAGCGTTGCCCGCTTGCGCGCCGAGGTCACCGGCAAGCCGCTGGTTTTCCCCGACAGCCTGCGCGACTCGCCGGAGCTGATCGACGCCGAAACCGCGCTGTACCAGACCCGCCGCCGCGGCCTGGAGCAGACCCTGGCGGGTATCGAGGACTCGCTGCGGCTGGTGCGCAGCGAACTGCAGATTACCGAGAACCTCGCCAAGATGGGGGCCTCCAGCCGGGTCGAAGTGATCCGCCTCAACCGCCAGCGCTCGGAACTCGAGCTCAAGGCCAACGAAGCGCGCTCCGATTATCTGGTACGCGCCCGCGAAGAGCTGGCCAAGGCCAGCGCCGAAGCCGACAGCCTCTCGGAAGTGATCCGCGGGCGCAGCGATTCGCTGTCACGCCTGACCTTGCGCTCGCCGGTGCGGGGCATCGTCAAGGACATCGAGGTCAACACCCTGGGCGGGGTGGTACAGCCTGGTGGGCAGGTAATGAAGATCGTGCCGATGGACGAACGCTTGCTGATCGAGACGCGCATCGCCCCCCGCGACATCGCCTTCATCCACCCCGACCAGGCGGCCAAGGTGAAGATCAGTGCCTATGACTATTCGGTGTATGGCGGGTTGGAAGGCAAGGTGGTGGGCATCTCGCCGGACACCCTGCAGGATGAGGTGAAGCCGGAAATCTATTACTACCGGGTGTTCATCCGTACCGAGCAGGACAGCCTGCAGAACAAGGCCGGCAAGCGCTTTGCGATCGTGCCGGGGATGATTGCCACGGTGGATATCCGCACCGGTGAGAAAACCATTCTCGATTACCTGATCAAGCCGCTGAACCGGGCCAAGGAAGCCTTGCGCGAGCGCTAGGGGCCGCTGCGCGGCCATCGCCGGCAAGCCGGCTCCCACCGGGACCGTGTCAGCTTCCAGGTGTTGGGTAAGACAGCTGCCGGACTGCGCCCAAGAAGTTGGACGCCAATCCAATGTCTTGTGGAGGTCCATCTGGTGGGAGGGGTCATGTCAGCTTCCAAGTCTTGGGTAAGGCAGCTCCCGAGCTGCCCCAGGAAGTTGGACACCAACCCAATGTCTTGTGAAGGTCCATTTGGTGGGAGCCGGCTTGCCGGCGACAGGGCCAGCGAAGGCGACCGCCAAGTTAAAGCCTGGCCCGAACAGGCCGATAACCGGTTATCCCCTGTCTTCCATGAAGGTCACCATGGCCACGCAAAATGCCCGCGCGGACGCGTTGTCCCTGCTGCTGTTCACCCTGCGCAGCGGCAAGCTGATGGCAATCAACCTGCTCAAGGTCAGCGAGATCATCCCTTGCCCGTCGCTGACCAAGTTGCCCGAATCGCACCCCCACGTGAAAGGCGTGGCGACCCTGCGCGGCAACCCGCTGTCGGTGATCGACCTGTCGCGGGCCATCGGTGAACGCCCACTGGCCGACCCCGACGGTGGCTGCCTGATCGTCACCGAGATCAGCCGCTCGCGCCAGGGCCTGCATGTGCAGGCAGTGAGCCGCATCGTCCACTGCCTGAGCACCGACATCAAACCGCCGCCCTTTGGCTCGGGCAACCGCTCGTTCATCACCGGCGTGACCCGCGTCGACAACACCTTGGTGCAGGTGCTGGACATCGAAAAGGTGATCCACGCCATCGCCCCGCCGGAGCCGGAGCCTGCTCCGGGCAAACTGAACGAAGAAGACGCCAGCCTGCTGGCCGCCGCCAACATCCTGGTGGTGGACGACAGCCAAGTGGCGCTGCAGCAGTCGGTGCACACTCTGCGTAACCTGGGCATCGACTGCCACACCGCCCGCAGTGCCAAGGATGCGATCAACGTGCTGCTGGAGCTGCAAGGTACTGCGCAGGAGATAAACATCATCGTGTCCGACATCGAGATGTCGGAGATGGACGGCTATGC
This sequence comes from Pseudomonas sp. NPDC089743, assembly GCF_044748785.1. Classification (NCBI taxonomy): domain Bacteria; kingdom Pseudomonadati; phylum Pseudomonadota; class Gammaproteobacteria; order Pseudomonadales; family Pseudomonadaceae; genus Pseudomonas; species Pseudomonas sp. NPDC089743. Next base: position 184,432 of record NZ_JBIVGS010000003.1, on the reverse strand, counting down.
CTTCACCCGCACGCTGCGCGAAACACCGGACTTCCAGCACCTTTACGTGCTGCTGCACACCTCGCTGGACAGCGCGATGAGTGCCGAGAAGGCCAGGCTGGCCGGGGCCAATGCCATCCTCACCAAGTTCTCCTCCCCGGAGCTGACCGATTGCCTGGTGGTGGCGGCGCGCACGGTAGTGTTTGCCGAACGATGAAGGCCGTGCTGTCATATCCAGCGACAAACTCCCTGGCCTGTTGCCAGGGATGAGTCGGTCATACTTCGCCACCCTCGAACGTTTCACGGTATAGCGTATGAAGTTTTTCAGCTCTCTCCTGATCGCCTGCGCCGTTTTCAGCGGTGTTGCCCAGGCCTCCAGCAGCCAGGCCTGGAACGAACAACGCCAGCAGATGCTCAAGGCCTGCCTGGCTGCCAGCCAGTTCAAGGATGCCCACGCCCGCGGCAAACCTGCGGAGTTCGATGACCAGGTGGGCTTCAGCGCCCTGGTCATCGAAGGGGTGTATCCACAAAAGCACATGCAGCGACGCACCGGCTCCGAGCTGTGCCTGTACGACCGCCAGCAGCAGCGGGCCTTCGTCAGCGAATGGAACCTGGGCGCCAAGTGAACGACTCTTTGCGTTTTGCCTGTACCGGCTGTGGCAAGTGCTGCACCGGCCACCATGTGCCACTGACCTTGGCCGAGGCGCGCCAGTGGGCGGCCTCCGGCGGCCAGGTGGTAGTGCTGATCGAAGCCTTTGTGGAGGACGGCCCGGGGATGCCGGCAGACCAGCGTGAGCATGTGCTGCGCCGCTCGCACCCGGTGCCTTGCGGCGACAGCGAGGTGCGGGTTTCGGTGACCTTTGCCGCGTTCAACCCTGGGCGCTGCCGCAACCTGGACGAAAACGACCTGTGCACCATCTACGAGAGCCGGCCGCTGGTTTGCCGCATCTACCCGGTGGAAATCAACCCGCACATTCCACTCCGGCCAGAGAACAAGGACTGCCCGCCCGAGGCTTGGGAGCAAGGGCCTGAGCTGATTCATGGTTCATTGCCGGTGGACCCGGCGCTGCAGGCACTGGTGCAGGCGTCCCGGCAGGCAGATCGCGATGACATCGCGGCCAAGGTTGCCGTGTGCCAGGCCTTGGGCATGACCATCAGCGCGCTCAAGGGCAATGGCTTCACGGCCTACCTTCCAGACATGGGGGCCTTGGCTGCAGCGCTGGCGGATATACCGGCACCGCACGGTGCGCCGTGGGCCTTGCACGTCCAGGACGCAGCCCTGCTGGCCAGCCTGCAGGCGCAGGGTTTGCAGGCCGGCGACACGCCTTCGCAGTACTACGCCTTCATCGGCTTCTGACAAGCCTGCGCTTTACCTGTGCAAGCAACCGTCTTGCCTAATTTCTAGAGGCCAGCGCAATCCAAGTGGGTGCCGGGCTTGCCGGCGATGGGCCGCAAAGCGGCCCCACAACCGCTTAGGCGCTGCGGTTCATGCCCATTTCCATGTCGTTGATCAGTGCTTTGGCCATGGCACTGAGAATGCGTGCCGCGCTGCCAGCGATCATGTTGCCCTCCATCTCGGCTTCCTCGCTCAAATGCCGGATACAACCGAGCAAGACCGACAGCTCATCGAACGCATGATTGAGCGGTATGCCCGGCTGGATGGCGTACAAGCCGAGGAATGTTTCCTTACCGGCTGTGCTGCGCAGGTTCAGTTCATCACTCACGGTTGATCTCCTGCATCGCCATATGGGCGACAAGGACACGCAGCAGTTCAGTGAGGATGCCGAGGTTTTCCAGCAGCGCGTAGCGATGGTCTTCGGCTTCGGTGTCGAGGTAGACCTGGCTGGTTTTGCAGAAGCAGTCCATCAGCGTGGCAGCGTGAGCCTTGGCGTCCTCGGCGCAGAGGCCGGCGATTATTGTGATGTAAGGGATCGGGAATGCGATCGGTGGATCGGGAACGATTTTTTTCATGATGACTTTCCTGAAGATGCTACTGGAAAGCGACCACCTTGTTCTTCTCACGGATTGGGTGGCAGCCGTACGCGAGGTGAGAAGACCGCGTCCAGGAACCGCGGCCCGGACCGAAGCCCGCACACGCACGGCTGCCATGAAAAATGGCATCCTGGATACAGCTGCGGCTTCTCACGGCCGCTCGCCGTTGTGGCGAACCGCGAAGTTATCGCTGAAGCATTTCCCCGACTATCAGACGCCATCCGACAGAGCGCGTAGGATAATTCCTCATGGCCGCACTCTTGAAGCATCTGGTTTCAGATTCAGAATCTTCTTACGCGCTAAGGACTGCCAGCTAAGCCGCCCAACCTGTCAGCGCTGTCAGCCAGCTGTCACGCTGCCGACCCGGTCACAGCGCTATAAGCTTCAATACAACCTCCCTCTTGGCCAAGGTGCCCGCGCCGATGCGACGTCCTACCCGCCCTCTCCTGCTGGCTACCACCGCCCTGCTCGCCCTCGCAGCCTTGGGCATCTGGTATGGCCAGCGCCAGGAGGCGCCGGTTGCGCGCGCGCAAAGCACCATCCCGGTGCGCGTGGTCAGCGTTGCCCAGCAGGACGTGCCGCGCTACGCCAGCGCCATCGGCTCAGTGCTGTCGCTGCACAGCGTCGAAATAAAACCCCAGGTCGAAGGGGTGCTGACCCGGGTACTGGTCAAAGAGGGGCAGTGGGTAAAGCAAGGCGACCTGCTGGCAACCCTTGACGACCGCAGCATCCGCGCCAGCCTGGACCAGGCCCGCGCTCAGCTCGGCCAGAGCCAGGCGCAAATCCAGGTCGCCGGTGTAGACCTCAAGCGTTACCGCCTGCTCAGCAGCGATGACGGCGTGTCCAAGCAGACCCTCGACCAGCAACAGGCGCTGGTCAACCAGCTGCAGGCCACCGTAAAAGGCAACCAGGCCGCCATCGCCAATGCCGAAGTGCAACTCTCCTACACGCAGATTCGCTCCCCCGTCACCGGGCGCGTTGGCATCCGCAACATCGACCCCGGCAACCTGGTGCGCGCCAGCGATACGCAGGGCCTGTTCAGCGTGACCCAAATCGACCCCATCGCGGTCGAGTTCTCCTTGCCGCAACAGATGCTGCCAACCCTGCAAGGCCTGCTCAAGGCGTCGGCCCCTGCATTGGTGCAGGCCTACATGGACGCCGATGGCGAACGCACCCTGCTGGGTGAGGGCCACCTGGCCTTGATCGACAACCAGATTTCGGCCAACACCGGGACGGTGCGGGTCAAGGCTGAATTCGACAACAAGGACGGCCGGCTGTGGCCAGGGCAACTGGTGACCATCCGTTTACGCACCGCGGTGCAGGAGAACGCCCTGGTGGTGCCACCGCCGGTGGTGCAGCGCGGCGCCGATGGCCACTTCGTCTACCGCCTGGACGGTGACAAGGTCACCAGTGTGCCAGTCAAAGTGCTGTACCAGGACAGCGGGCTGAACATCATTGCCGGGGTCAAGCCGGGCGAGCGTCTGGTGCTCGATGGCCAGTCGCGGCTCAAGCCCGGCTCGCGCGTGGAGGTCGCCCCGGACGCACCGCCACCGTCGGAAATGGCCGACGGCCGGGGCCAGCCATGAACAGCCGCAACAGCGTATCGGCCTGGTGCGTCGACCACCCCATCGCCACATTGCTGTTGACCTTCGCCCTGGTACTGCTAGGCGCCATCGCCTTTCCACGGCTGCCCGTGGCGCCCTTGCCGGAAGCCGACTTCCCGACCATACAAGTCACCGCCCAGTTGCCTGGGGCCAGCCCGGAAACCATGGCCTCTTCGGTGGCCACGCCGCTGGAGGTGCAGTTCAGCGCCATCCCCGGCATGACCCAGATGACCAGCAGCAGCGCACTGGGCTCCACCACCCTGATCCTGCAGTTCACCCTGGACAAGAACATCGACACTGCCGCCCAGGAAGTCCAGGCGGCCATCAACACGGCTACCGCGCGCCTGCCCCAGGACCTGCCCAACCCACCGACCTGGCGCAAGGTCAACCCGGCCGACAGCCCGGTGCTGGTACTCACCGTCAGCTCCGCGCAAATGCCTGGCAATGACCTCAGCGACTATGCCGAGACGTTGCTGGCACGCCAGCTGAGCCAGATCGAAGGCGTCGGCCTGATCAACATCACCGGCCAGTTGCGCCCGGCCATCCGTGTGCAAGCGCAGCCGGAAAAGCTCGCTGCCATGGGCCTTACGCTCGCCGACCTGCGCCAGGCCATCCAGCAGACCAGCCTGAACCTGGCAAAGGGCGCCCTGTATGGCGAGCACAGCGTGTCGACCATCGCCGCCAACGACCAGCTGTTCCACCCCGAGGACTACGCCAGGCTGATCGTCTCTTACCGCAACGGCGCACCGGTGCACCTGCAGGACGTGGCCAAGGTGATCGACGGTGCCGAAAACGCCTACGTCAAAGCCTGGTCCGGCAACCAGCCGGGGCTGAACCTTGTGGTGTTCCGCCAGCCTGGCGCCAACATCGTCGAAACCGTGGACCGCGTGCTCGGCGCCTTGCCCAAGCTGCAGGAGATGCTGCCGGCCTCGGTCGAGGTGTCGGTGCTGCAGGACCGTACCCAGACCATCCGCGCGTCGCTGCATGAGGTGGAACTGACGCTGATGATCGCCGTGGCCCTGGTGATCGGGGTGATGGCGCTGTTCCTGCGCCAATGGTCGGCCACCCTGGTTGTCTCCAGTGTGCTGGCCGTGTCGCTGATCGCCACGTGCGCACTGATGTACGTGTTCGGTTTCAGCCTGAATAACCTGACCTTGGTGGCCATCGTGATTGCTGTCGGCTTCGTGGTGGACGACGCCATCGTCGTGGTGGAAAACATCCACCGCCATCTGGAAGCCGGCGAAGACAGCCGCACGGCAGCGCTCAAAGGGGCAGGCGAGATCGGCTTCACCGTGGTGTCGATCAGCTTCTCGCTGGTTGCCGCGTTCATTCCGCTGCTGTTCATGGGCGGGGTGGTTGGCCGGCTGTTCAAGGAGTTCGCCCTGACCGCCACCGCTACCATCCTGATTTCGGTGGTCGTGTCGCTGACCCTGGCACCGACCCTGTGCGCCTTGTTAATGCGTCGCCCGCCCTCGGCACATAAAGGTGGCTTCGGCGAGCGGCTGGTGAAGTGGTACGAAAAAGGCCTGGACCGGGCCCTGGCCCACCAGCGCCTGACCCTCGGCGTGTTTGGCCTGACCCTGGCCCTGGCTGTGGTGGGTTACGTGGCCATCCCCAAGGGCTTTTTCCCCCTGCAGGACACCGGTTTCATTCTTGGCACCACTGAAGCGGCGGCGGATGTGTCATACCCGTCGATGATCGACAAGCACCTGGCACTGGCGAAAATCATCGAAGCCGACCCCGCCGTGAGGGCCTTCTCCCATTCGGTGGGCGTTACCGGGAGCAACCAGACCATCGCCAACGGCCGTTTCTGGATCGCCCTCAAGCCCCGCGGCGAGCGCGATGTTTCGGCCAGCGAGCTGATCGACCGGCTGCGCCCAAAGCTTGCGCAGGTGCCTGGTGTGGTGCTGTACATGCGTGCCGGCCAGGACATCAACCTCAGCTCCGGCCCGTCACGCACCCAATACCAGTACGTGCTCAAGAGCAACGACGGCGTCGCCCTCAACCTGTGGACCCAACGCCTGACCGAGCGCCTGCGCGATAACCCGGCGTTGCGTGACCTGTCCAACGACCTGCAACTGGGCGCCAGCGTTACCCGCATCGACATCGACCGCCAGGCGGCGGCCCGTTTCGGCCTGACCACCACCGACGTCGACCATGCGCTGTACGACGCCTTTGGCCAGCGGCAGATCAGCGAATTCCAGACCGAGACCAACCAGTACAAGGTGATCCTGGAACTGGACGCACAACAGCGCGGCAAGGCCGAAAGCCTGAATTTCTTCTACCTGCGCTCGCCCCTGACCAACGAAATGGTGCCGCTGTCGGCCTTGGCGCATGTCGCCGCGCCCAGCACCGGGCCGCTGTCGATCAGCCATGACGGCCTGTTCCCGGCCGCCAACCTGTCGTTCAACCTGGCCCCTGGCGTGGCCTTGGGCGATGCGGTGGCGATCCTGGAGCGCACCCAGCGCGAGCTGGGCATGCCCGACTCGATCAGCGGCAACTTCCAGGGCGCGGCGCAGGCGTTCCAAAGTTCGCTGTCGAGCCAGCCGTGGCTGATCCTCGCCGCACTGGTGGCGGTGTATATCATCCTTGGCGTGCTCTACGAGAGCCTGGTGCACCCGCTGACCATCATCTCGACCCTGCCGTCGGCGGGCCTGGGCGCGTTGATACTGCTGTGGGCGATGGGCCAGGACTTCAGCATCATGGGCCTGATCGGGGTGGTGCTGCTGATCGGCATCGTCAAGAAGAACGGCATCCTGCTCATCGATTTTGCCCTGGAAGCTCAGCGCCAGCGTGGCCTGACGCCTGAGCAGGCCATCCACCAGGCATGCCTGACGCGCTTTCGGCCCATCATCATGACCACCCTGGCCGCCCTGCTCGGCGCGGTGCCGCTGATGTTCGGCTTTGGCGCCGGTGCCGAGCTGCGCCAGCCGCTGGGTATCGCTGTGGTCGGCGGCCTGCTGGTCAGCCAGGCCCTGACGCTGTTCACCACCCCGGTCATATACTTGGCGCTGGAGCGCCTGTTCCATCGCCCCAAGGCCGCCAGCGCGGTCGCGCCGAGTCCCCACTGAGACAAGACCATGCGTGTGCTGATCATCGAAGACGAAGAGAAAACCGCGGACTACCTGCATCGCGGCCTGAGCGAGCAAGGCTTCACTGTCGACCTCGCGCGGGACGGCATCGACGGCCTGCACCTGGCGCTTGAAGGTGACTATGCGGTGATCGTACTCGATGTGATGCTGCCGGGCCTGGATGGCTATGGCGTGCTGCGTGCCTTGCGTGCACGCAAGCAGACGCCGGTGATCATGCTCACCGCGCGCGAGCGCGTCGAGGACCGCATCCACGGGCTGCGCGAGGGCGCCGACGATTACCTGGGCAAGCCGTTCTCCTTCCTTGAACTGGTCGCCCGTCTGCAGGCCCTGACCCGTCGCAGCAGCAGCCATGAACCGCTGCAGGTGCAGGTCGGCGACCTGTGGATCGACCTGATGGCGCGCAAGGCCAGCCGTGCCGGCCAACGCCTGGACCTGACCGCCAAGGAATTCTCGCTGCTCAGCGTGCTGGCCAGGCGCCAGGGCGAAATCCTCTCCAAGACCGCCATCGCCGAACTGGTCTGGGACATCAATTTCGACAGCGACGCCAATGTCGTCGAAGTGGCCATCAAGCGCCTGCGCGCCAAGCTCGACGGGCCATTTGACAACAAGCTGCTGCATACCATTCGAGGCATGGGCTATGTCCTGGAAAACCGTGCCGGTTAACTCCCTCGCATTGCGCTTGTCGGCGCTGTTCATTCTGGTGGCGATGGGCGTGTTTCTGGTTATCGGCTCGGCCCTTTACCGCCAGGTCGACCATAGCCTGGACATGCTCCCAGCGGCCGAACTGGACGCCCGCTTCAGCGTGCTCGAATCCACCCTCAATCGCTACGGTACCCGCGAGCACTGGGCCAAGATCAGTAACAAGCTCAACCTGCTGAGCGAGGAAGACAAACGTATCCGCTTCTGGGTGGTCGGCAGCGACCCCGCGTTCGAATATGGCCAGCCCAGCGAACAGGTCCGCGCATTCGCCCAAGGCCCTGAAGGGATGCGCGACCTGCGCCTGCCTGACAGGCCTTACCCTTACAAGGTGCTGGTCAGCGAGTTGCCGGCCCTGGCAGGCCGCCCGCCCCTGCGGTTTCTGATCGCCATCGATACCGAGACCTTCTGGCAGGCCCAACACAGCCTGCTGGTGGCCATCATCGGGCTGGCGGTGCTCGGCGTGCTGCTGGCCTCGCTACTGGGCTACTGGGTAGCACGCATCGGCCTGCGCCCGCTGCTGGCGCTGTCCAACGAGGCGCAGGCCTTGGCCCCCCCGCGCCTGGATGGCCGCTTGCAAACCGTCAACCTGGCCCCGGAACTGGCGCAATTCGCCGGCGCATTCAACGCCGCGCTCGACCGGGTCAGCCAGGCCTATTCGCAGCTGGAAGCGTTCAACGCCGACGTTGCCCACGAACTGCGCTCGCCGCTGACCAACCTGATCGGCCAGACCCAGGTCGCCCTCACCCGGGGGCGCAGCGCCGAACACTACTTCGAGGTGCTGCAATCGAACCTGGAAGAGCTCGAACGCTTGCGCAACATCATCAACGACATGCTGTTCCTGGCCAGCGCCGACCAGGGCAGCAAAGCCACCGCGCTGACCGAGGTATCGCTGGCCGAAGAAGTGGCCACCACCCTCGATTACCTCGACTACATCCTCGAAGACGCCCAGGTCAGCGTCACCGTCAGCGGCGATGCCCAGGCCCCCATCGAAAAAGCCCACTTGCGCCGGGCATTGATCAACCTGCTGAACAACGCCGTGCAGCACACCGCGCCGCATCAGGTGATCGGCGTGCATATCGATGCCGGGCTGGAGCAGGTCAGCATTGCCGTGAGCAACCCCGGGCCGGCTATCGACGATGATCACCTGCCACTGCTGTTCGAGCGGTTCTATCGGGTGGATGCGGCACGCAGCAACAGTGGCGGGGGCAACCATGGGTTGGGGTTGGCCATCGTCAAGGCGATTGCCTTGATGCATGGGGGCGAAGTTTTCGTGCGCAGCGAGGCAGGTGCCAACACCTTCGGCATTCGCCTGCCAAACGCTCAACTGCAGGGTTTTGCGGCGAAGGGGTGACGGTTTTTGCAGGGATAGTTACCTTTTGCGCAACAGTGCTTATCGTGCCAGGCGCTGTTTCCAAGGCCATGAAGCGACTAACTTTAGCCCTGTCTCCATTAGCACTTGCAGCGCAAGAAGGTAGTTTCAACATGTCCAACAGTATGGGTATTGCCAGCGTTTTCGTTCTGTCTTCCCTGTTGTTGTCGCCCCTGGCCATGGCCGAAGAATCCCCGGCTTTCGTCGCCCGTAATGCAGAGCTGGCCGCTGTGCACCAGCAAGCCCAAGAGGCTGTCGCGCACAAGGTCGACGCAGGCAAAGATGCAGAACAGACAGCCTCCCGAGTCCATAGCGACGCCAATGCCGAAGGCTGATCGCGCACCACTGCCGCTCCCGTTTCCCCCCGGCTACACCATGGGCACCCCCGGCGCCGATATGTTAGCCTTTTAAAGCCGCTGCCGATCAGCGGCTTTTTTTATGTGCGTTGACGATCAGCCCGGCCGTTATTTCTCTAACAAGAAAGTTGCACATTCAAAAATAAAAACTGCCCCACCGTCAGACCAAAGGAGCTAGTACCGGTGCCTTCCGCGTTTCGTTTTACCCCGTTGTTCATTGCATTGACTGCAACGATTCCCTTCGCCGCCCAGGCAGATGAAGACAAGGCTGATGGCTTCATCGAAGGGTCGTCATTCAACCTGCATTTTCGCAATGCCTACTTCAACCGCGACAACCACAACCGCGGCGTGCGCGACACCCGCGAGTGGGGCCAGGGCGCGGTTGCCCGCTTCGAATCGGGCTACACGCCTGGCGTAGTCGGCTTTGGCCTCGATGCGCACGCCATGCTGGGCCTTAAGCTCGATGGCGGTGGCGGCCATGCCGGCACCAGCATCCTGCCCAAGCACGTGAAGGACAACGGTGAACTGGGCGCTGCCCCCCACTCGTTCTCCACCGCAGGCGCGGCGGTCAAGCTCAAGGCCTTCGACACAGAACTCAAAGCCGGTGACCTGTTCCTGACCAACCCGGTGATCGCCGGTGGCGAAACCCGAATGCTGCCGCAAACCTTCCGTGGCGTCAGCCTGACCAACACCAGCGTCGACGGCCTGCTGCTCGAAGGCGGCCAGGTCAGTTTCACCAAGCCGTACAACCAGAGCGGCCACCGCCGCATCGACACCTACTACGGCTTGCTGGATGAGCACGACAAAAGCAAGCATCTGAACTGGGCGGGCGCCTCGTGGAACGGCACCGAGAACATCACGGCCAACCTTTATGCCGCCGAGCTGAAGGACATCTGGAACCAGTACTACGCTGATTTCGACTACATCTATGTGGTCAACGACCTGGTCAGCCTGAACCCGGGCGTGCACTTCTACCACACCCAGGACACCGGCCAGGCGCTGCTGGGCAAGATCGACAACAACACCTACAGCGTGCACTTCACCGTCAACGCCGGCTACCACAGCGTCACTGCTGCCTACCAGCGGGTCAATGGCGACACGCCGTTCGACTACATCAACCTGGGCGATAGTGTGTACCTGGACAACTCGCGCATGTACTCGGACTTCAACGCGCCCAACGAGCGTTCGTGGAAGCTGCAGTACGGTTATGATTTCACCGGCCTTGGCATGCCTGGCCTGACCACTAGCGTGTCGTACTCGCGCGGCGAGGCGGACCTGACCAAGGCTGACCAGAACAACACCCACTACGACTACTACCGCGCCGACGGCAAGAACGCCCAGCACTGGGAACGTGACCTGGATGTGAAGTACGTGTTCCAGGAAGGCGACTTCAAGGACCTGTCGGTACTGGTGCGTTATGCCGTACATCGCGGCGGCCAGGGCTATGCGTCGATCGACAGCAACAGCGATAACGACGAACTGCGGGTGATCGTCGATTATCCGTTGAACGTGTTCTGACCTGAGGCCGGCGATAGCCTGGGGCCGCTTCGCGGCCCATCGCCGGCAAGCCGGCTCCCACCGGGACCGCGCCAGCTTTTAGACGTTGAGCATGACAGCTCCTGCCACAGGACGGGCGTCTACTTCTGGAAATTGGCAAAGCGCAACCTGAAGAGCTGCGCGGTCTCGGTGGGAGCCGGCTTGCCGGCGATGGGCTGCGCAGCAGCCCCTGCTCGATTCCGTCGGACAAATCTTGTCCGACAATCACCACTTCCCTAGAATATTGCCCGCCGCAACCGGCCCTGCCTCAGCAGTAGCGCGAATGCCCACTCGATTACCGCGTCTCGCCCTCTACAGGTCGCACCCCGAACTGATCCTCAATCTGGGCAGTTGCATCGCCGTGCTCGCCATCGTGGGCATCGTCGGTTACCTGCTGGGGCGTGAGCGCGAGAGTGTCGAGCAATCGGCCATGCGCTCCTCCGGCAATATCGTCCAACTGATCGAAAGCGACATTCTGCGCAACGTCGAACTTTATGACCAATCCCTGCGCGGGCTGATCTGGGCGGTACAGCACCCCGAACTGCTGCAGGTCACGCCCAGCCTGCGCCAGCAGATCCTTTTCAACCAGACGTTCGCGGCCCCGGTGCGCGGCGATATTCTCTGGCTCAATGCCAATGGCGACGTCGTGGCCGACTCCACCAGCGTGCCCCCGCGCCAAGCCAATTTCGCCGATACCTTCGACTTCCGGGCCCATCGCCGCAACCCTGACCTGGGCTTGTTGATCAGCCCGCCATTCAAGGCGCGGCTCGGCGACCTTGACTGGTGCATCAGTTTCAGCCGGCGCATCTCCGCAGCCGATGGCAGCTTTGCCGGGCTGGCCGCCGGCGCCCTGCGCCTCTCCTATTTCAACGAACTGTTCCAGCGCCTTGATATCGGCCATGAAAGCAGCATCAACCTGCTCAACGTCGATGGCCAACTGCTCGCCCGCCAGCCACAACGCGACCAAGACCCGTTGATCGGCACCAGCTTCGCCGACCGGCCCAACTTCAAGCGCATCCTCGGCGAGCGCAGCGGCAGCTTTACAGCCCGCTCCAGTTTCTATGGCACCCAGCGCATGTACACCTTCGCCCGGGTCGCCGACCTGCCGTTGATCGTACTGGTGGTGCACTCAAGCGATGAGGTGTTCCAGTCATGGCGCCGCACGGCGGTGGTGGTCAGTATCGCCACCGGCGTGCTGTGCATCGGTATTCTCTGGCTTACCCTGCTGCTGGGTCGCGAATTGCGCCGCAGGCATGAGGCTGAACAGGGCCTGGCCACATTGGCGGCAACCGATAGCCTGACCGGCCTGGCCAACCGCCGCCGTCTGGATCAGGTGCTGCGCCAGGAATGGGCGCGCGCCCAGCGCAACCGTAAACCGTTGGCCGTGCTGATGGTGGATGTGGATCACTTCAAGGCATTCAACCAGCGCCACGGGCACGCCGGGGGCGATCATGCGTTACGAGAAGTGGCCAAGACGATCGAACAGTGCATACGACGCCCGGCAGACTTGGCGGCGCGATACGGGGGGGAGGAATTTCAAGTGGTTTTGCCGGAAACCGAACTGTCCGGTGCCCGTCTGCTGGCGGAAAGGATCCGTACCCATGTCGCGGCACTGGCACCCTTTGCCGATGATGCCCACGCGGTGACGGTGAGCATCGGCATCAGCGTCCACACCCCCGGCACCCAGCAAGATCTGGCGACCATGCTGGGGGCCGCGGATGAGGCGCTCTACCGGGCCAAAGCCAAGGGCCGAAACCGGGTAGAGGGCCCTGAGGATTAAGAGCGGGCGCGTGCGGCGTTGCGCAGTGCCTTCACCTGGTCGTGGTTACGCTGTACGCCCTGCAGTTGCTTTTCAACGAGCATATAGCTCTGGTCGGTGGCAGAACGGCCCAGCTTGACCAGTTTCTCACGGGCTTCCTTGTAGGCTTTGAGGGCATGGTCTTCGCCGCGTTCGACTTCGTTGAGCACGGCCTCGTCATCCTTACCGGTAACCATCGACTTCAGGTTCACCCAGCCGCGGTGCAGGTCGCCGCTGATGCTGGTGGAGGTTTCCGGGTCGCCGCCCAGGCGACGCACTTCACTCTGCAGTTCGCTTGCTGCATTGCCGCACTCGCCAGCGCGTTGGGCGAAGAAGGATTTCAGCTCCGGGTTCTTTACATCGTCAGCCGAAGTTCTGAACCCTTTCTCGCCGTCCTTGCTGTACTCGATCAGGTCGTTAAGCACGTTGATTACGTCTTTGTTGAGGTCGCTCATGGCTCAAACTCCTTGGCAGGTAATAGTCATGTAAACAGGAGCAGCCTTCGTGCCAAACCGACCATTAAATAAAAATGCTTAAAAAACAATAAGTTGCTTGGATAGTGGAAACCATGGAAAACGGCGTTATGCATGATTGCCGCTTGGGTGCTCGTGCAGATTGCAGTATGGTCGGCGGACGTCTACTGCCAGGTCTTACCGATGAAACCGGAAACCCTCGAACTGCTGGTAATCCGCACCATGCCCTTTGGCAAATACCAAGGCCGGATCATCGCCGACTTGCCGGGTGACTACCTGGCATGGTTTGCGCGCAAGGGGTTTCCGGCGGGTGAGCTGGGCGGGTTGCTGGCGTTGATGCACGAGGTCGATCACAACGGCCTGGGGGATCTGCTGGTGCCGTTGCGGCAAAAGCACCGGCGCTGAGCCTGTTGCGGACCCAGATGCGCGTGGGTCCCGTCGAGCTACATCTGCGCTAAGGGGGCTGCTGCGCAGCCCTGATACCGCTAATCGTCTGGACTGCCCCCAAGAAGCTGGCCACCGATCCAACCCTTGCCCTCGGGAGGCCTGGTGAACCTAGGGGGCCGGCGTGCCAGCGCTGAGGCCAGTGAGGGTCGAACGCCCTAGCCCTTGGCCGGCGCCACGACCATTTCCACCCGCTCGCTCTTTTTGATCAGCGCATACACCACCGCTGTCAGCAGGCTACCCGCGACGATGGCCAGCAGGTACAGCAGCGCATGGTTGATCGCGTTGGGAATCAGCAGCACGAACAGCCCGCCATGGGGCGCCATCAGCTTGCAACCGAAGTACATCGACAGCGCGCCGGTCAACGCGCCGCCGGCAATACTTGCCGGGATGACCCGCAGCGGGTCTTTGGCAGCGAACGGGATGGCGCCTTCGGAAATGAAGCACAAACCCAGCACCAGAGCGGCCTTGCCGGCCTCTCGCTCGGTTTGGGCGAACTTGCGCCGGGCCAGGAACGTGGCGATACCGAGGCCGATCGGCGGCACCATGCCCGCCGCCATGGTCGCCGCCATCGGCGCGTAGCTCGAGGATGCCAGCAGCCCTACCGAAAAGGCATAGGCCGCTTTGTTGATCGGCCCGCCCAGGTCGATGCACATCATCCCGCCAAGCAGCAGCCCCAGGAGGATGGCGTTGGTGGTGCCCATGCTGTCGAGAAACTGCGTCAGGCCTTCGAGCATGGCAGCCACCGGCTGGCCGACCACATAGATCATCACCAGGCCTGTGAACAGGCTCGCCAGCAGCGGAATGATCAGGATCGGTTTGAGCGCATCGAGGCTGCTCGGCAGGCGTGCCCAGCGGGCAATGGCTTTGGCGCTGTAACCGGCGAGAAAACCGGCGACGATACCGCCGATGAAACCGGCCCCCAGGGTGCTGGCCAGCAGCCCGCCGATCATGCCGGGCGCAAGGCCCGGGCGGTCGGCGATGGACCAGGCGATGTACCCCGCCAGCAACGGCACCATCAGCTTGAATGCAGCCTCGCCGCCGATCTGCATCAATGCCGCCGGCAGGGTGCCCGGCTCCTTGTAGGCCTCGATACCGAAGACGAACGACAGAGCGATCAGCAAGCCGCCTGCCACCACCATCGGCAGCATGAACGAAACACCTGTCAGCAGGTGTTTATAAACACCGGTTTTCTCGCCTTTGCCGGCACTTGCAGCGGCTGCAGTGTCACCTGCGCTTTCCACCTTGGCTTCGGCCAGGGCCTTGTCCAGCGTGGCACGGGCCTGCTTGAGGGCGATGCCGGTTCCGCACCGGTAGATACGCTTACCGGCAAAACGCGCGGTGGGCACTTCGATATCGGCAGCCAGCAGCACCACGTCGGCTTCGGCGATGGCCTGGGCCGACAGCGGGTTACGCGCACCGACCGAGCCTTGGGTTTCTACGGTGAGTTGATAGCCAAGCTGTTGCGCTGCCTGCTGCAACGCTTCGGCTGCCATGAACGTATGCGCCACGCCAGTCGGGCAGGCAGTGACCGCAACGACCTTGGCCCCAGCAGTGGCCATCGGCTGTTCGGCCTGATGAGTAACGGCCTGTACCTGGGCCTTCGCCGCCGCCTCGTCGAGGAAACCTTCACGGTCGGCCAGCGCTTGCGCCGGTGTGCTCTGGAACAAACGCTTGCCGGCGAAGCGGGCCAGGTCGACCGGCCCGGTGCTGACAACCAGCACCCAGTCGGCATCCGCGATCTGCGCGGCGCTCAGTTGGCGGTCGGGATGTTCGGCATCCTGCACTTCCACGCAGGTTTTCCAACCGCGGCGCTGGGCAGCAGCGGCCAGCAGGCGCGCACTCAGCACGCTGGACACCTGGCCGTTCGGGCAGGCGGTGACAATGGCAATGTTCATCGGCGAGCCTCTTGTTGTTCTGTCAGTTGCACGGCGGCCTCCAGGCGCGCCAGTTGCTCGCGGTCACGGATACCGAAACCGACCTGGGTCACGGCCTGGGCGGCGATGGCCGTGGCACGGCGCAGGGTCTGCAAAGGCGCCTCAGCCAGCAGCAAGCCGTGAACCATGCCGGCTACCAGCGAGTCGCCCGCGCCGACCGTGCTGGCAACACGCACTTGCGGTGGCTGGGCGCGCAGCGTGCGGCCAGCCGTGAACCAGCTGACGCCCTGCTCCCCTGCCGACACCACCACATGCTCGACACCCGTGGCCAGCAGCCGTTGGGCGGCAGCCTGCTGTTCGGCGGCGCTGTGCACGTCAAGGCCAAGCACTTCGCCCAGTTCTTCGGTGTTGGGTTTGACCAGCCAAGGGGCGCTGTCCAGTCCTGCGCGCAGGGCCGCACCGCTGCTGTCGAGGGCAACCTTCAGGCCTTGGCCCTTGAGCTGTTCGAGCAACCGGGCGAACCAATCAGGGCTGATACCGCGTGGCAGGCTCCCCGCCACCACCACGGCGTCATGTTGGGGAGCCACCTGCTCGAGCAGGCGCAGCAGGGCCTCGCAAGCAGCCTCATCGACCTGCGGGCCTTGGCCATTGATATCGGTCACACGGCCATCGGCTTCGACCAGTTTGAGGTTGCTGCGTGTCTCGCCCGGCACACGCACGAAGCAATCGGCAAAGCCGCGCCATTGGATCAACGCCTCGAACGGTTGCAGGTTGTCCTGGCCCAGGAAACCACCGACGGTCACGCTGTGCCCAAGGTCGGCCAGTACCTGGGCCACGTTCAACCCTTTACCCGCGGCATGGCTGTGCTGGTCCTGGGCGCGGTTGACGTGCCCGGGGCGCAGCGCATCGAGGCTTACGGTGATGTCCAGCGCCGGGTTCAGGGTCAGGGTAAGGATCTTGGCCATTCAGTAACGCTCCACCAGCGCGCGAACCGCTGCGGCGCTGTCCTGTTGCAGGGCCTCGCGCGCCAGGGCGCGGGCCGTCTGGTGATCGGCCTGGCGAACCAGTGCCTTGACTTCGGCAACGCTGCGCACGGCCACGCTCAGTTCGTCCACGTCCAGGCCCAGCAGCACCGCCACCGCCTGCGGGTCGGCGGCCAGTTCACCGCACACGCCTACCCACTTGCCCTCGGCATGGGCGGCGCGCACGGTCATGTCGATCAGGCTCAGCACCGCCGGGTGCAGGCCGTCGGCCTGGGCCGACAGGCTGGGGTGGCCACGGTCGATGGCCAAGGTGTATTGGGTCAGGTCGTTGGTGCCAATACTGAAAAAGTCCACTTCGCGGGCCAGTTGTGGCGCCAGCAAAGCAGCGGACGGCACTTCCACCATGATGCCCAGTTGCAGGTCGGCTACCGGGATTTCTTTACGCAGGCGCTCGACCATGGCCCTCGCCTCCCGCCATTCGTGCACCTGGCCGACCATCGGGAACATGATGCGCAACGGGCGCTGATCAGCGGCGCGCAGTAGGGCTCTGAGCTGGTCTTCCATGATCTGCGGGCGCTGCAAGGTCAGGCGCACGCCGCGCACACCGAGAAACGGGTTTTCCTCGGCAGCGATCGGCCAATAGGGCAACGGTTTGTCCCCGCCCACATCGAGGGTGCGCACGACCAGGGGTCGCCCGCCCAGCCCATTCAGCACACGGCGGTACTCGGCTTCCTGGGTGGCGACATCCGGCGCCTGCGAGTGGGCCATGAAGATCAGCTCGGTGCGCAAGAGGCCGATACCTTCGGCGCCCTGCTCCACCACCTTGTCGATGCCGCCGCTCTGGCCGATGTTGGCGAACACCTCGACGGCATGGCCATCGCGGGTTACCGCGGGCGCATGACGGTTGGCCCAGGCTGCTTGCAGGCGCTGTTCGCGCAGGTCGCGCTCGGCCAGCGCACGTTGCAGCTCATCGGCTGGCGGGGCGACGCTGACCACGCCGCGCTGGCCATCGAGCAACAGCGGCGTACCGGGTTCGAGCAGCAGCAGCGCCGCGCCCGCGCCGACCACCGCCGGGATGCCCAGGGCCCGCGCGACGATCGCGCTGTGTGCGGTTGCGCCGCCATGGGCGGTGACGATACCGGCAACCCGCGCCGGGTCCAGGCGGGCAACATCCGAGGGGCCGACTTCGCCCATCACCAGCACATAAGGTTGATCAGGCTCGGCTTGCGTCTGCACACCGCACAGCTGCGCCAACACCCGGCGGCCGATGTCACGCAGGTCGGCGGCACGCTCGGCGAGCAGCGCATCATGCAGCGCCTCCTGTTCGCGGGCCGCCGCTTCGATAACGGCCATCCACGCGGCGGCGGCGCTCTCACCCTGGGCCAGACGCAGCTCGACATCGTCGGCCAGTGCAGGGTCGGCGAGCATTTCCTGATGGGTGACGAAGATCTCGCCAACGGCCTTGTCGCTGCGCTGCACCAAGGCCTGCAACTCGGCGTTCACTGTCTCCAGTGCCCGGCGCAGCTTGGCCCGCTCCTGCGCCGGCGATTCGCCACGCAGGGGGTAATCGATGTCGCGCTCGACGCAGACGTGGGCGGGCCCACTGGCAATGCCCGGGGCCGCAGCCACCGCCTGGATACGGCTACCGGCAGCCGGCGCCTGCAACACCTCGACAGGCGCGGGGCTCACCGCAGCGGTGGTTTTCGGCAAAGGCTCGACATCCTCACCCAAGCCCTGCTCGATTGCCGCCAGCAGTGCCGGCAAAGCATCAGCGGCAATGGACGGCTCGGCCAGCAGCTCCAGTTCCTGGCCACGCCGTGCGCCGAGGCTGAGCAGCTTGCTCAGGCTCTTGACCGACACCGCAGGTTGCGCGCTGTCCAGCACTCGCAGGCGGATTTCGCCCTCGAAACCCTTGGCCAACTGCGCGAGGATTTTTGCCGGGCGGGCGTGCAGGCCATGTGGATTGGCCAGCACGATACGGGCGCTGGGCCAGTCAGGCGCGGTCTCGCCACCGAGCACCTCCAGTACCGCGCGGCTGCTGGTGGCCTGGTAAAGCGTTTGCCCACGCCCCTCGATCAGCACCTCGCACAGGCGCTCGAGCAGCGCCTGGTGGGCAGCGCCGAGGCTGGCCAGGCAAAACAGGCCATTCAGTGGCTGGTCGCGGTAGCGCAGCGGCTGCTGGGGAGTGACGAAGGCCAAGCCAGGCTGACGGACCTGCCGCTCGCTGTGCAGCCACCAGAGCCCCTCGCCCAGGGGCAGGGGCTCGGCCTGCTGCAGCACGGCGGCAAAACCATTGTCGACACACCCGGCACGTTGCAAGAGGCGGGCACCGCGCCAGGCCAACTCGTCGAAGTCTTCGGCGGGCAGGTTCAGGCTGACCAGTTGCGCATCCAGCGCCAGCGCCTGGGGTGCGCCCTGCAGCAGCTTGAGCAGCGCTTCGGCGGAACTGGCACGGCGCAGGGCTTCGGCCAGGTCGGTTTCGCCCAGGGCGCGGGTCAGCAATTGCAGCAAACGCAGGTGCTCGTCGGAGCGTGCGGCAATGCCGATGGCCAGGTAGACGATCTGCCCGTCCCCCCAGTCCACGCCGTCAGGAAACTGCAGCAAGCGCACGCCAGTGGCGTACACCAGGTCGCGGGTCTGCGGCGTGCCGTGGGGGATGGCGATACCTTGGCCCAGGAATGTGGACCCTTGCGCTTCGCGCGCCTGCAGGCCCTGCAAATACCCTTCGGCGACCAGGCCGTCTGCGACCAGTCGATCCGCCAGCAGGCGCAGGGCCTGGCCTTTGTCGGTAGCCGTCTGGCCCATGGCTATCTGCTCTTTGGCGAGCTCGAGCATGACCTTCTCCTTTTGCAGCCCCTGCGCGCACTTTTGCACCGGGTACTGAGGTATTGTTGTGAAATTCACGTATTCAGCCAGTCAAAGGCCTTGCACGAGCGGCAGGCAAGGCAGAAAAATTAATAGCTGAAACGTTTAATCTGACCAAGCGGCCACGTTACTCGATAATCTTCCGGGGAAAAAGCCCCATCCTGTCGGACAATTGCGACAATGGTCGTCTGCGCGTGGCGACCAGCCCGGGTCAAACTGCCCGGTCTGGTGGTATAGCCCGCCCCGGTAATAACAAGGAAAATTCGGTGAAACTCAGCGATATCGCCCGTCTGGCTGGTGTGTCCGTGACCACTGCCAGCTACGTCATCAATGGCAAGGCCGAACAGCAGCGCATCAGCAACAGCACCGTCGAGCGGGTGCGTGCGGTGGTCGAGGCCCACGGCTTCACGCCCAACCCCCAGGCTGCGGGCCTGCGCAGCCGGCATACCCGTACCTTGGGCTTCATTCTGCCGGACCTGGAAAACCCCAGCTACGCTCGCATTGCCAAGCAGCTGGAGCAAGGCGCCCGCGCCCGTGGCTATCAACTGCTGATCGCCAGCAGCGATGACCGGCCCGACAGTGAGCGCCAACTGCAGCAACTGTTCCGTGCCCGGCGTTGCGATGCCTTGTTCGTCGCCAGTTGCCTGCCCCCGGAAGATGACAGCTACCGTGAACTGCAGGACAAGGGCCTGCCGGTGATCGCCATCGACCGGCGCCTGAACCCGGCACACTTCTGTTCGGTCATCAGCGATGATCGCGATGCCAGCCGCCAGTTGGCCGATAGCCTGCTGGCCACGGCACCGCGCAGCATCGCGCTGATCGGCGCGCGCCCGGAGCTGTCGGTCAGCCAGGCCCGTGCGGGCGGCTTCGACGAAGCGATGCAGGGTTTTAGCGGGGACGTGCGCCGTTATCAGGGCGAGGCATTCAGCCGCGAATGCGGCCAGCGCTTGATGCAGCAGCTGATCGACGAGCTGGGCGGCCTGCCGGATGCCTTGGTCACGACGTCCTACGTGCTGCTGCAAGGCGTGTTCGACACCCTACAGGCGCGCCCGGCCGATTCGCGCCTGCTGCACTTGGGCACCTTCGGTGACAACCAGTTGCTCGATTTCCTGCCGCTGCCGGTCAATGCCATGGCCCAGCAACATGGCCTGATCGCCGCCACCGCCCTGGAGCTTGCCTTGGCGGCCATCGAGGACAAACGCTACGAACCCGGCGTGCATGCCGTCGCCAGAACCTTCAAGCAACGTATCACTGTGGCCTGAACATGCGCCTGATCGACACGCACACCCACCTTGACTTCCCCGACTTCGATGCCG
This sequence comes from Pseudomonas sp. NPDC089743, assembly GCF_044748785.1. Classification (NCBI taxonomy): domain Bacteria; kingdom Pseudomonadati; phylum Pseudomonadota; class Gammaproteobacteria; order Pseudomonadales; family Pseudomonadaceae; genus Pseudomonas; species Pseudomonas sp. NPDC089743. The sequence goes on along the minus strand of NZ_JBIVGS010000003.1, from coordinate 164,049 downwards.
ACCGCACGCGCCTGCTGGCCAGTGCGCAGGGGCGTGGGGTGGAGCGCATGGTCGTGCTGGGGGTTTATCAGGCCAATTTCCAGCGGGTGTGGGACCTGGCCTGCAGCGATGAGCGCGTGCGCGCAGCGCTTGGGTTGCATCCGGTCTACCTGGAGCAGCATCGCCCCGAGCACCTGGTGCAGTTGCGTCAATGGCTTGAACGTCTGGATGGTGATCCGCGGCTCTGCGCCGTGGGCGAATTCGGCCTGGACTACTACATCGAAGCGCTGGACAAGGCGCGCCAGCAAGCGCTGTTCGAAGCCCAATTGCAGATGGCCTGTGACTTCGAACTGCCCGCCCTGCTCCACGTGCGCCGCAGCCATGCTCAGGTAATCGCCACGCTCAAGCGCTTCAAGCCGGCGCGGGCAGGGATCATCCACGCCTTCGCCGGCAGTTACGAAGAAGCGCGCGAATACATCAAGCTGGGTTTCCGCCTGGGGCTGGGTGGCGCCGCAACCTGGCCGCAGGCTGTGCGCTTGCGCAAGACCCTGCCGCGCCTGCCGCTGGAGAGCATCGTGCTGGAGACCGACGCCCCGGACATGGCCCCGGCGATGTTTGCCGGTGAGCGAAACAGCCCGGAGCATCTGCCAGAGATTGCCCAGGCATTGGCCGAGGTGATCGGCATTGATGTGCAGTTGCTGGCCGAGGCCAGCAGCACAAATGCCTGTGAGTTGTTTGGCTGGTAGTGCTGGCACAGGCTCGGCCCGTGCACAGGCCGGCACTGGCTAAACCCTGAACGCGCCAATCAAGCGTTTCAACTCCACCACCTGCTCCGACAATGCCCGGCTGGCATCCTCGGTCTGGCAAGCGCCCAACGAGGTGTCCTGCGCCGCCTGGTTGATCGCCACGATGTTCTGGTCAATGTCATGGGCCACCGCCGTCTGCTGCTCTACCGCCGCCGCTATCTGCTGGTTCTGCTCAACGATGCCGCCCACCGCGCCAAGGATATTGCCAAGCGCCTGTTGCACCTGGCGTGCCTCTTCGACCGTGCCCGCAGCCATCTGATGGCTGCTGCCCATGGCGCGAACCGCTGCCCCGACACCGTCCTGCAAACGCTGGATCATCTGCGCTATCTGCGCAGTGGAGTCCTGGGTACGTTTGGCCAAGGTACGCACTTCATCAGCGACCACGGCAAACCCGCGCCCTTGCTCACCGGCCCGAGCCGCCTCGATAGCAGCGTTGAGTGCCAGCAGGTTGGTCTGCTCAGCGATACTGCGGATCACCTCAAGGACCTGGCTGATCGCCTGGCTGTCGTCCGCCAGCTGATTGATCGCCAATACGGTCTGGTCGATTTCGGCAGCCAGCCGGCCAATGCTGCCTTGCTGCTCTTGCACCAAAGTGCGGCCATTGGCACTTTCGTGATTGACCTGCTGCGCACCATCGGCGGCCAAGGCAGCACTGCGCGCCACCTCCTGGGCAGTGGCGCTCATCTGGTTCATCGCCGTGGCCACCTGCTCGATCTGTTCACGCTGGCCGCTGACGGACTGGCTGCTGCGTGCCGATACCGCCAATACCTGCCCGGCCTGCGCTTCGACCGCCACAACGGTGTGGCCAACCTGCTCGATCAGGCAACGGATCCGGCGCACGGTTTCGCTGAAGCCCTGCGCCAGTTCGCCCAGTTCATCGCGGCTGTGGGCGTTGAAACTGACCGTCATGTCACCGGCCGCCACCTTGTCCATCGCGCCACCCAGCTTGCGCAGCGTCGTGCGGGTCGACACATAAAAGCCGCCGTAGAGGTAGAGGATCAGCGCGAAGACGCCCGCCAGCACCGCCACCAGGGCGACCATGCGCAGGCGCTGCTGGCCAAGACGCTCCTGCAACTGCAGTTGCAGATGCCCAAGCACTTGATCGTTCAGTTGGTAGGTGTGAGCCATCAGCTCACTCACCTGTTGATAGAAGGGGAGCCAGGGCGCATCCAGGGTTTCAGCGACCACCACACGCTCCTCGAACAACGCGGCGGCTTGTTTGACGGAAGCTTTGCTGGCCTGCGCAGCGGCGCTCATGGCCGCGGGGACGCCGGGGTCACTGGCCAGGGCTTCATCCACCCGCATGCCATAGTCCGCCGCCAAACGCTCCAGGCGCTGCAGCAAGTCTTCGAAACGCACGCTGCCGGACGAGTCGATGAACCCTCGGCCAAGCGCAATGGCGCCCATCGCCCTGCCCTCGCCCAGGGCCAGGGTCACCTGTGCGGTGGCGGTGCCGAGCAATTCGCTCAACTGGCGCACCGAAACCTGGCTGTCCTGGCTCAGGCCGGACTGGCTGGCCACCAATTTGCTCAGCACCTGTACTTGGCCCAGCAGTTTGTCGAAGAGGGCGACCTTGGCCTGCAAAGAGGTTTCGGCCTGGGCACTGGCAAAAGCGCCGGCCAGCTCGTCGAGCTTTGCCTGAGGAACCGACTCATGGCCTTGCAGGGCTTGCATCTGAGCCTGGACCTTGTCCTGCAAGGCAGCGATGCGCGACTCCAGGTCGCCGGCCTGGCCCGACTGCCCGAGCACGGCATTGATCTGCATGAGGTTGCCGAGGGTTTCCATGTCGGCGCGCAATACCAGGCTGCCACTCAATGGGGTGATGCCCTGCAATTGAGCACGGGTTGCCTGGAACTGCTGATAGGCGTCGCGCACCAGGTAGCTGCTGGTGGCGAGCATGGGCAGGAAGAACAGGGCGCTGATGAGGCTGAACTTCTGGCCGAAGCTCAGCCGGTTCATCAGTGCGATTGCCGGGTAGAGCAGACGCTTCACGGGGCACCTCCTTGAATTCTTGTTGTTCTGCGAGGGGTAGCACTAGGCCACCTGTATAACGCAGATCGAACCGGAGGTTTGTAACTTAAGGTTAACCGGCGCTCAGACCAGCACCGTCCACAGCGCAAAGCCCGCGTACCACAGCACCGCACAGCGCAGCAGCAGCTCCCACAGGCTATCGAGCCGGGCCACACCACGCTGGCTGTCCTCTTGCTCGGGAATGTCATCGGCAACCCGCCCGACCCTGGCCACCAGGTGCCCGGCGCTGATATGCCAGTTGAGCAGTTCGTGCAGCATCACGCGGGTCACTGCGACGAAATTGCCAACCAGGGCAAAACTCAGGGCCAGCACGCGCACTGGAAGCCAGTCCATGATGTGCCGCAGTTGCTCGGCACGGGCCTTCAGGGCAGGTTGGCTACTGTTATCGCCTGTCAGCGCCAGCAAGCGATAGGCCAACGCCGCCCCGGGGCCGAGCACGAAGTACCAGAAGATCACAGCGAAGAAACTCTGATAGGCCTGCCACAACAAGTAGCCTTGCACGCGCACCAGCAACACCTGGGCTTCATCAGCCTCCAGGCCCAGGTCGCGCTCGGCCACATGCAGCGCGGCCTGGTCGTCGCCGCGCCGCCAGGCATCGCGAAGCGGGCCCAAGGCAGCCTTGGCATCGCCGCGGCCCAGGCTGTAGATCAGCACCAGCAGGTGCACTGGCAGCGCCAGCAACCCATAGGCCACCGGCTCGAGCACGTGCAGCAGCAACACCAGCACCGCCACGGGCGCAAGCACCAGGATGGCCAGGCTCCACCAGGGATGCACCCGCCCGCTGCGCTCCAGGCGCACCAGCTCGCCCAGGAAGAAGCCATCGCGCTGTACCTGATGGCGTAGCGCCGAGAACTTCTCGACCCACAACGCCAGTATCAACACCAGAAAACTCATGCCTTGTCCTCGTTGTGCTGCACGGCGGCACGGTAACGCTGCCAGTCGAATGCCGGGCCGGGATCGGTCTTGCGCTGCGGGGCAATGTCGCTATGGCCACGGATCCGGCCCAGGTCGATAGCTGGCCAAGCCGCCTGAATCTGCCGGGTGAGTTGCTCCAGCGCACGGTACTGGGCATCGCTGTAAGGCAGGTCGTCGGTACCTTCCAGCTCGATACCGATGGAAAAGTCGTTACAGCCTTCTCGGCCGTCAAAACACGACACACCCGCATGCCAGGCACGGTCCAGCAACGACACGAACTGGGTCACCGCACCGTCGCGTTCCACGAACAGGTGCGCCGATACGGTCAGGTGGCTGATGCTGGCAAAGTAGGGATGTTCGTTGGGGTCCAGGCGGTTCTGGAAGAACTGTTGGACTTTGCCGCTGCCGAAGCAGGCCGGCGGCAGGCTGATGTTGTGGATCACCAGCAGGGAAATCGATTCGCCCTCGGGTCGCGCGTTGAAGTTCGGCGAAGGGCAGTGGGTGATTCCGTTTCCGTGGAACCAGCCGGTGGCACGGTCCAATTGCATGGGGCAGTTCCTGAAGAACGCTAGGTACAGAGGCGCAGTATGCCCTGCCAGTATCGCGCTTTGCATGTGAATCTGCAGCAGCAGGTCAATGAACCTGCTGCTGGCGCAAGCTTTCCAGCACGCTCTCCAGTGCCCGCTCGAACAGCAGGCCGTCGTCCAGTAGCCGCACCTCACCAAGGCGCAGTGCTTGAGCGAGGCCCAGCAGGTTCCACTCGCGTACCTTCATGCCGGTGCGGTTGGCGAATACCAGGCGGTCACTGCTGTCGATACGCGCCACCAGTTTGCAGCGCAACGGCTCGTCATCGTCGAGCACTTCTATCCACGCGCCGATGCGCAGGCGCTGTACCGCACGCAGCTGCGCGGTGTGCTCGTCGTGCGGGTGCAGCGGCGTACAAGCGGGCTCTTCGGCCATTGCCAGCACGATGTCCTCAGCCACCAGCACTGCGGCCAGGGCCTGATCGTCTGGGGCAGGTGGCAGTTCGGCCCCGGCGCAGGCACGCAGGTGCAGTTGCTCGAGCTGTTGGAAAAAGTCGCGGGTCGACTGCGAGTCCAGCGCCACGCCGGCCAACCCCTCGCGCAATGCCTTGAGCAGGCCGGGCACTTGCTGCAGCAGGGCCTGCGGATCACGCCGGGGCAGGATGCTGGCGAGCAAGGTGTCCATGGTCGCAAGGGCGTTGATCCACGCCGAGGAGCCCTCACCCTGTTTGAGCCATGCCAGCAGCAGCACCTGGCTCCAGGCTTGTACCAGCATCTGCACGACCACTTGAGGCAGCACCTTACCGCGCAAGCGCTGATTGAGTACCTGTTGCACCTGCTGGCGAGCCTGCACCGCCCGCGCACGCCCTTCTTCGGCATCGCGGGTGCGCTGCTCGAGCAGTTCGTTGCGCCGCCGTTCATCCTGGCTGAAGGCCATGAAGTCCTCCAGCAGTTCGGCGAACACCGCCGCGTCCTCGGTGAAGTCGTTGAGCAGACGCTGGACGATGCGCTCTACCCGCAGGTGCAGGCTGTCACGCAGGCCTTCGCTGCCGGTCTCCCAGCCGATCGAGGCGGCAGCGATCTCATTGAGCAAGCGCCGGGCAGGGTGGCTGGCGCGGCTGAACAGCCCTTTGTCGAGCAGTGCCACCTTGAGCATCGGGATATGCAGGCGTGCAATCAGCGCCCGCAGGCTGTGCGGCAGGTTGTCATCGGCCTGGATGTAATCGAACAGCAGGCCGACCAGGTTGATCATGTCTATGTCGGCCGTGGCAATGCGCCTGCGGGTGCCACTGCGCACACTCACCCGCAACAGCAACTGTTCGAGCTGCTGGCCAAGGTCGAAATCGTCTTCGTCGAAGGTGGCCGGCACGTAGTGCTGCAAATGCGTGAGCAGGCGCAGCAGGTCGGCAGTGTTTATCGGCTGAGCCGTGGCAATCGATTGCAAGCGTGGCGCGATCCTCCCGCGCGCCGGTGCCAGCAGCCCCTGCAACGAGGTGAAGAAAGCCTGCCCGGCACTGTCTGCGCCGATGGCCCCGTCAGGCCTGAGGCTGGCAGGCGCGCGCCGCGAACTCAGGCGACGGTCCTCGGCACGCCGGCGCGGCGCAGGCGGCAGCTCAGCCAGCACGCCGGCAGCGGCCAGCAACTGGTTGGCTTCGCCGTAGAGCACGTCGGTATCACGCAGCACATAGCGTTCGAACAGCTTCAGCAAGACCAGTTTGACCCGCAGGCCAACACCCAGATTACGCCCGGCTTCGAGGAAGTAGCCACATAATGCGCCAGGTGCGAGCGGGTTCTTTTGCGCGTCCAGGGTACAGTCGAGCAGGGCCTGCAAACGCAGGCTCAACTGATCCAGGGCAAGCCCGTCACGCGACAGCACCTGCGCGACCATTTTGTCGACGGTCGCGGCCCGCTCCTGTTGAGCCTTGTTCCGCGGGTGATCGGCGGCTGCAAAACCCAGCGGCTCGGGCTGCCCGAGGCGGGCGAAAGTCTCGTAGAAGGTGTCGAGAAAGCCGCGCTCGATGCTCTTGCGCTTGAGGCGCAGGTCGCGCATGGCTTCGAAATAGAGGTTCTGATCGAAACGGTCGGCAGCCTTCTCGGCCATTTCAAAAAGGGTATCGTCAGCGTTGTCGAACAAGGCCTGCAAGCCTTGGCGCAATTGCAGCGCCGCCTTGTCGCGCACCTGCAGCAACAGCATCGGCAGACAAGGCAAGGGCGTGCGCGCACCTCGATCGATGGCGGCCGCCAAGGGCACCACCTTGCCTTCTTTATGCATCCCGAACTCCTTGCTGGGCGACGTGTTCGATAAATATGAAAATCGTCAAAGCTATGACGCCAAATACTGGGCGCTATTATCGGTAAAAAAGCCGATCCCTGCCAGCGCCGCTTCACTCGCCGGTAAATGACTGTATTTTTTGCCAAATGCTCACTTGGCCTGACCAAAGGTCCGCTGCAAGGCGGCTGTAAACAGCGGCCCCCTGCCCTATAATCGCCGGCAACTTGCTTGTGGAGCCGACCATGCCGAACCTACGCCTTGCCGACCTGACCGCCGAGATCGAAGCCAACGTGCGCCGCGCGCTGCTGGAGGACATCGGCAGCGGCGACATCACCGCGCAGCTGATTCCGGCCGAGCGCCTGGCCAAGGCCACCATCATCACCCGCGAAGATTGCGTGATTGCCGGCACCGCCTGGGTCGATGCCGTGTTCCGTCAACTCGATCCGCGTGTTGCGGTGCACTGGCAGGTGGCCGATGGTGACCGTGCCACGGCCAACCAGGCGCTGTTCCACCTCGAAGGCCCGGCACGTTCACTGCTCAGCGGCGAGCGAAGTGCGCTGAACTTCCTGCAGCTGCTGTCGGGCGTGGCCACGCGGGCCCGTGCGCTCGCCGACCTGGTCGAAGGCACCCAGGTGCAACTGCTCGACACCCGCAAGACCCTGCCCGGCCTGCGCCTGGCGCAAAAATATGCGGTGACCTGCGGCGGCTGCCACAACCACCGCATCGGCCTGTTCGATGCGTTCCTGATCAAGGAAAACCATATTGCCGCCAGCGGCGGTGTGCCCGAAGCAGTAGCGGCAGCCCACCGCATTGCGCCGGGCAAGCCGGTGGAAATCGAAGTGGAAAGCCTGGATGAACTGCGCCAGGCGTTGAGCGCCGGTGCTGACATCATCATGCTCGATGAGCTGAGCCTGGACGAAATGGGCGAAGCGGTACGCATTACCGCTGGCAAAGCCAAGCTGGAGGCCAGTGGCGGGGTAACTGAAAGCACCCTGCGGGTGATTGCCGAGACTGGGGTGGACTACATCTCCATTGGTGCGATGACCAAGGATGTGAAGGCTGTCGACCTGTCGATGCGCCTGAGCCTCTGAAGGGGGCTGAACCGGGACTAGAGAAAACACCGGCCAGATGGCGCGATGTGTTGGGATGGGGGCCGCTTTGCGGCCCATCGCCGGCAAGCCGGCGATGGGCTGCGTAGCAGCCCTGAAACGCTAAAAACCGGCAACAGATCAGAACGAGGCGTTGGCCAGGCCGTCCAGGTAACGCTCGACATCCAGCGCCGCCATGCAGCCGGCACCAGCAGAGGTGATCGCCTGGCGGTAAACGTGGTCAGCCACGTCGCCTGCGGCAAACACACCTTCGACATTGGTGGCGGTAGCGTTGCCTTCACGGCCGCCGTTGACCACCAGGTAGCCGTCCTTCAGGGTGAGCTGGCCTTCGAACAGCGAGGTGTTCGGCGTGTGACCGATAGCGATGAACACGCCGTCGACCTTGATTTCGTCGCTGCTGCCATCGTTGTTCTTCAAGCGCGCACCGGTCACGCCCATGTTGTCACCCAGCACTTCATCCAAGGTAGCGTTGAGCTTGAGCTCGATCTTGCCTTCGGCGACGCGGGCGTTGAGCTTGTCGACCAGGATCTTTTCGGCGCGGAACGTTTCGCGGCGGTGCACCAGGGTTACCTTGCTGGCGATGTTGGCCAGGTACAACGCCTCTTCCACGGCAGTGTTACCACCGCCAACCACTGCCACCGGCTTGTTGCGGTAGAAGAAGCCGTCGCAGGTAGCGCAAGCCGACACACCCTTGCCCATGAAGGTTTCTTCCGACGGCAGGCCCAGGTAGCGCGCGCTGGCACCCGTGGCGATGATCAGCGCGTCGCAGGTGTACTTGCCGCTGTCACCCTGCAGGGTGAAGGGCTTGTTGGCCAGGTCCACGGCGTTGATGTGGTCGAAGACGATCTCGGTCTCGAAACGCTCGGCGTGTTCCTGCATGCGCTGCATCAGCGCCGGGCCGGTCAGGCCATGGGGGTCGCCTGGCCAGTTGTCGACTTCGGTAGTGGTGGTCAGTTGGCCGCCAGCCTGCATGCCGGTGATCAGCAGCGGCTTGAGGTTGGCGCGGGCGGCGTACACCGCCGCACTGTAACCGGCAGGGCCGGAACCGAGGATGATGACGCGCGAATGACGTACTTCAGACATGTCGAACTCCTGTCGAGCGGGCCTCAGGGGCCGGCATCGGTATACCGGCTGCGCCAGCTGGAAATTAAAAAGGACCCACGCAGCACTTGGGGAAGGCTACAACGCGCAGGTCCGAAACCTGAAAGTTGAGCGCACTGTAGCGAGGTGGCAGAGATTAAGGAAATATCCTTCGACAATCCACCTCATAGGCACCCTCTATACGTCAATTTCACCTACGAAAAAGGCCCTGGCGCTTTTGTTACAGGCAGTTTCCCGCACGCTGCCCGCCTTTCGTCGGCGCGGCAAAGCCGGTAAGGTCAGCGCGTTTTCCCTTCTCTGCGGAGCGTCTCGATGCAAGCCCCTGTCCTCTCCGGCCCCCAGTACCTGCGCGAAGGCCTGAAACTGGTGCTCAGCCCCAATCTGCGGTTGTTCGTGCTGCTGCCGTTGGCGATCAACCTGCTGCTGTTCGGCGGCATGATCTACTTCGCCGGCCACCAGTTCGGCCTTTGGCTCGATGCCCTGTTGCCAACCCTGCCCGACTGGCTGAGCTTTCTCAGCTACATCCTCTGGCCGCTTTTCGTCGCCTTGCTGGTGCTGATGGTGTTCTTCACCTTCACCCTGGTGGCCAACATCATCGCCGCGCCTTTCAATGGCTTTCTGGCCGAAAAGGTCGAGGTGGTGGTGCGTGGCGAGGATAACTTCCCAGCCTTCAGCTGGGGCGAACTGGTGGCGATGGTGCCACGCACCTTCGGCCGCGAAATGCGCAAGCTCGGTTACTTTCTGCCACGGGCCATCGCGCTGTTCATCCTCTCGTTCATCCCGGTGATCAACGTGATCGCCGCGCCGCTGTGGCTGATCTTCGGTGTGTGGATGATGGCCATCCAGTACATCGACTACCCGGCGGACAACAACAAGATGAGCTGGCAGGACATGCTGGCCTGGTTGCGCGAGAAGCGCTGGCAGTCGATGGGCTTCGGTGGCATCACGTACCTGGCGTTGCTTATACCAGGCGTAAACGTGCTGATGATGCCGGCTGCGGTGGCGGGGGCGACGCTGTTCTGGGTGAGGGAGCGCTAGCGAGACATATGTACGGCTAGCCGCATTACCCGCCGTTGTCTACTGATTATCGGGCCGCACCTTCGCAGCCCGATAATCAGGAGTTGAACACTATGAACGATGACAAAGACTATTTGGACCTGTCTGGCATTCCTGAGCACCTGCAAGGCTTCGAGATTCTCAAGCACAAGGCCAACTGGCGGCTGGATGAAGCGTTGCAGGCCCAAGGCATCGATTTTCCGGCCTCCGCGCTGTTCGTCAACAGCGTCAATGACCCAAGTGAGCAGGTGGTGACTCACAGCGCCTCGCTGGTAATCCTGCTGGTCGAGGCTGTGCAAAACAATGAGCATCCGGTCATCAGGGGTGAGACCAGCGGCGTCTTCGGTGTCGCGCATTCGTTCGCTGACGAGCACCGCATCGATGGCAAGTACGCCAGTATCGAAACCTTCGCTGCCATTGCCAGTGACGTCTACGAGCAACTGATTGCCTGACCCATGACTGCGTACCCGGCGCCTATCTGCTCCGGGTTTTTCGCGTTGGCATACGACAACCGTATCAATGGCTCAGCTGACTGGAAAACTGCCCCACCGCATCCACCACTTTCTTCGCCCCCTCCTGAATTTCGACGATCACGCCTCCGGTATCCGCCGCCAGCGCAAGCCCCTGTTCGGCCTGGCGCTTGCTGGTATCGATGATGTCCACCGCCGCCTGGGCCAATTGCTCATTCTGCTGCACGACCTTGGCGATCTCTTCAGTAGCGGTACTCGTACGTGAAGCCAACTGGCGCACTTCGTCGGCGACCACCGCGAAGCCACGCCCCTGCTCCCCGGCACGCGCGGCCTCGATGGCGGCGTTGAGCGCCAGCAGGTTGGTCTGGCCGGCAATATCGCTGATGGTCTTGATGATCGCGCCGATCACCTTGGACTGTTTGTCCAACGCCTGGATACCGTCCGCGGCGTCCTGCATCGAGCCCTCCAAGCCGCGCATCACCTCGACGGTCTGGGTCACCACATCGGTAGCCTTGCGCGCGCTGCTGTCGGTTTCGAGCGAGGTGGTGTAGGCGATGTCCGCTGCCTGCGCCACGGCTTGCTCCTGATTGACCTGGTCGGTGATCACGGTGGCGAACTTCACTACCTTGTACAGCACATCATGGGCATCGATGATCGGGTTGTAGGAAGCCTCCAGCCACACGGTACGGCCATGGGCATCGATCCGCTTGAAGCGGTCGGCCACGTACTCACCGCGGCGCAGCTTGTCCCAGAATGCCTGATAGCCTGCCGAGTTGGCTTCTTCCGGCTCGCAGAACATGCGGTGATGCTTGCCGCGAACCTGCTCCAGGCTGTAGCCCAGCGTTTGCAGAAAGCGGTCATTGGCAGTCAGCACCAAGCCGTCAAGATTGAATTCGATCACCGCAGTGGAGCGCATCAAGGCCTTGATGAGGCTTTCGTGTTCGCGCGAGGTCTCGATGGTGCGGGTCAGGTCGCTGGAGTGCATGGAGAAATGCCTGATGCGCCCATCACTGCCCTTGACCGGTTGCAGGATCGAGCGCAGCCAGGCTTCTTCGCCGTTGCCACGCAGCAAGCGGAAGGCACCATTGAGGTGTTCGCCGCGGTGGATGGCGCTTTTCATGCGCTGGTAGAAGTCGAGCTTCTTCACATGTTCCGGCACGATTTCTTCGATACTGCGCCCGATCAGTTGCTCGCTACGGTACAGCATCTCTTTCTCGAAGTTGCCGTTGACCAGCTCGATACGCCCTTGTGGGTCGAGCTGTAGCACCAGCATTTCGCTGTCCAGGCTGTTCTTGATCTGCTCGATGGAATGAAGCTCCTCGCGCAGTTGCTGGATTTCTTTTTTGAGCTTGCTGTTGAACATCACCGCTCCCGGAGCGCGTCACCTGATCAGATGCATCTTCATCGGCTGCCTATCAGGGCTCTTGAGTGCTGTTCAAGGAAATATTCATCCCACTGAAACGGCCGGCGATCAGGCGTCACGGGCGCGTCACAAGGCTGTCACATGGGCGCAATGCGGCGAGCGGAAACTTTTTTCATGAACACACCAGCCCTGCGCATCACCCTCGTCAGCGAAACCTTCCCACCCGAAATCAACGGCGTGGCCAATACACTTGGCCAACTTGGCGATGGCCTGCGACAGCGTGGCCACCAGGTCGAGATCGTACGGCCACGCCAGGCCGGCGAATTGCCTGCAGGCGACGATCAGCACCTGTTGCTGTGCCGCGGCTGGGGCCTGCCGGGATACCCGGGGCTGCAATGGGGCGAAGTGTCGATGCACACGCTATTGCGGCGCTGGCGCCGGCAGCGCCCGGATGTGCTGTACATTGCCACGCAAGGGCCTCTGGGGCTCAGCGCATTGCGGGCGGCCCGGCGCTTGGGCGTCCCGGTGGTCAGCGGTTTCCATACCAATTTCCCGCAGTATTGCGGCCGCTATGGCCTTGGCCTGCTGGCGCGGCTGCTCACTCATTACTTGCGTTGGTTCCACCGACGCACCGGTGCCACCTTGGTACCCAGCGCCAGCCAGAAGCTGGAACTGGAGCGGCGTGGCTTCGAACGCCTGGCGTTGATGGCCCGTGGGGTGGACGCCTGCCTGTTCAACCCGACCAGGCGCAGTCAGCCGATGCGTGATACCTGGGAGTTGGGCTCTGAAGACATCGCCGTACTGCACGTTGGGCGCCTGGCGGCAGAAAAGAATCTGGGGCTGCTACGCCCCTGTATGGACGCCCTGAAGAAGACTTATCCACACAAGCGGCTGCGCCTGATCGTGGTCGGTGACGGCCCGCAGCGCGCTGCGCTCGAACAGCAGTTGCCCGATGCCGTGTTCTGTGGCGCCCAGCGAGGTGAGTCACTGGCCGAGCACTATGCCAGCGGTGACCTGTTTCTGTTCCCCAGCCTGACCGAGACTTTTGGCAATGTAGTGCTCGAAGCCATGGCCTCGGGGCTGGCGGTGGTGGCCTATGATGAAGCCGCCGCCGCCCAGCATATCCGCCAGGGGCACAGTGGCGCCCTGGCCATGCCCGGGGATCAGGTGGCGTTCATCGATGCCGCCTGCTGGCTGCTCGAAGAAAGCGAAACCCTGCGCCGGGTGCGTCTGAATGCCCGCCAGCACGCCAGCCGCCAAGGCTGGCCGGCGATCGTCGAGCAATTCGAGACGCACCTGTACAACGCTTGCCTGCTAGCGCGCGCGGGTAGCGAGCCCGCAGGCACCGCTCTGGCGGTCAAGCCAGGGTCGCCAGCGCCTCGCGGCTGAACGGCAGCACCTGTGCTTCGCGGCCTTCGCGAACCTTCTGCGCCCATTCGGCATCCACCAGCAAAGCCCGGCCTACGGCCACCAGGTCAAATTCCTCATCACCCAGGCGGCGCAGCAAACCTTCGAGGCTCGCAGGCTTGGCCACCTTGTCGGTATCGACCATGAACTGCAGGAACTCGCCGTCGAGCCCGACGCTACCCACGGTAATGGTCGGTTTGCCAGTCAGCTTGCGCGTCCAACCGGCGAGGTTCAGCTCGGAACCTTCGAACTCCGGTTCCCAGAACCGTCGCGTCGAACAATGAAAGATATCCACACCCGCGTCGGACAGGGGCTTGAGGAACGCGGCCAGGGCCTCAGGTGTTTCAACCAGGCGGGCGTTGTAATCCTGCTGCTTCCATTGCGAGAAGCGGAAGATGATCGGGAAGTCAGGGCCCACAGCCGCCCGCACGGCCTGGATCAGCTCGATGGCAAAGCGCGAGCGGCCGGCCAGGTCGCCGCCGTACTCATCCTCGCGGCGGTTGCTGGCTGCCCAGAAGAACTGGTCGATCAGATAGCCGTGGGCGCCATGGATTTCCACGCCGTCCATGCCGATGGCCTGGGCATCGCGTGCTGCAGTGGCGAACGCGGCAATCACCTCACGGATATCATCGTGTGTCATGCCGTGCACCAGCACCTGGCCATCCTTGGCCTTTTCGCTTGGCCCATAGCCCGGCACTTCCGGGTCCGGCTCGGTGCCCAGGCGGCGAACCGCACCCACATGCCACAACTGCGGCACGATACGCCCACCTTCGGCATGGACAGCATCGACTACGCGCGCCCAACCGGCCAAGGCATCTTCGCCATGAAAACGCGGGACATGGGCATAACCGTTGGCAGCCTTGTGTTCGACCGTGGTGCCTTCAGTGATGATCAGGCCCACACCTGCGGCGGCGCGGCGGCGGTAGTACTCGACCACGCCGTCGTGCGGTACGCCGCCTGGGCAGAAGGTACGGGTCATCGGCGCCATCACGACACGGGTCGGCAACTGGAGCGCGCCGAGGGTGAATGGCTGGAAGAGGGGGTGGGTGGACATTGGGCGCTTCCGTCTGGGTGAGGAAATACGCCTGAGGTTAGGGCCAGTGGAAGGCATGGCCCAGCATTATTGATCGGGGTGATTCTGCGGTATCGCTGGGGGCGCGAAGCGGCCCCAGGGATCGTCAGCCCAACGCTTTCTCGATGGCTTGCACCACGGTTGGATCATCCGGCGCCGTACGCGGTGCGAAACGCGCCAACACCCGCCCGTCCTTGCCCACCAGAAACTTTTCGAAGTTCCAGCTGATATCGCCAGGAAACTCCGCGCCCTCACCCGCCAGCAGGCGGTACAGCGAATGACGCTGCGGCCCGTTGACCTCGAGCTTGGCCCCCAACGGGAAGCTCACGCCATAGTTGAGGCTGCAGAACTCCTGGATTTCCTTCTCGCTGCCCGGCTCCTGGCCGGCGAACTGGTTACAGGGCAAGCCAAGCACGTTGAAGCCCTTACCCTTGAACTGCTGCTGCAGCTTTTCCAGCGAAGCGTATTGCGGCGTCAGGCCACACTTGGAGGCGACATTGACCACCAGCACTACCTGGCCCTTGAACGGTGCCAAAGGCAGGTCCTGGCCGTTAAGCGCCTTTAACGTCAGGTCGTGAAATGCACTCATGATGAATCCCCTCTCAGGTTCCCGGTTGCCGCTGGGGCGAACAGCGCCCACTAAAAAGGCGCTCATCCAAGCCGTGCACCTCGCGGGGAGGTATGTCGGCTTGTCCGAGCGCCTGGCGACTTTCTGAGCTTAGCGCAGAAAATCAGTGGTGATGGCCACCTTCACCGTGGACGTGACGGTGAGCGATTTCTTCTTCGCTGGCATCACGCACGTTGACGACCTTGACCTGGAAGTTCAGACGCTGGCCGGCCAGCGGGTGGTTGCCGTCGACAGTCACGTCGTCGCCGTCCACGTCACGGATGGTGACGATCTGCATCTGGCCATCCGGTGCCGAGGCATGGAACTGCATGCCCACTTCCACTTGGTCGACACCTTCGAACATGCTGCGGTTCAGGGTGCTGACCAGTTCGGCCAGGTATTCGCCGTAAGCCTCTTCAGGCTCGACGCTGACGTTCAGTTCATCGCCAGCCTGTTTGCCTTCCAGGGCTTTTTCCAGGCCCGGGATGATGTTGGCGTGGCCGTGCAGGTAGACCAGCGGCGCGCCACCGGCGGAGCTGTCGATGGTCTCCCCGGCGTCGTTGGTCAGGGTATAGTCGATGGAGACTGCCTTATTGGCGGCGATCAGCATGGGGCAAGACCTTTTGCAAAAGAATGTAGAGCGCACAAGTGTAACCAACGCATCGCCCGATTGCGAACGCAGCGCGGCGGCTGGGAGATCCATCAGTCGGATCATGGGCTTTCACCAGGACCACGAAGGCCACTGGGTGGTCGAGCTGTCCTGCGGCCACACCCAGCACCTGCGCCATCAGCCGCCGTGGCAGGCACGCCCGTGGGTGCTCGACCCCCAGCAGCGTGCACTGCGCATCGGCCAGGCTTTCGCCTGTGGCTGGTGTGCACAAGAGGCCGATAGCGATACCCTTGGCCGTTGATTCCTTGCAACGCTTATTCCGAGAAGCACGCATGCAGACATTTTTCATTGCGCCGACCGACTTCGGTGTCGGCCTGACATCCATCAGCCTCGGCCTGGTGCGCACGTTGGAACGCGCCGGGCTCAAGGTCGGTTTTTTCAAGCCGATCGCCCAGCCCCACCCCGGGGATACCGGCCCGGAACGCTCCAGCGAACTGGTCGCACGCACCCACGGTATCAAACCGCCAATGCCGCTGAGCCTCGCTCAGGTCGAGCGTATGCTCGGCGATGGCCAGCTCGACGAACTGCTCGAAGAAATCATCCGCCTATACCAGCAGGCTTGCGTGGGCAACGACGTGGTGGTGGTCGAAGGCATGGTGCCGACCCGCCACGCCAGCTACGCAGCACGGGTCAACCTGCACCTTGCCAAGAGCCTGGATGCCGAAGTGATCCTGGTGTCGGCGCCAGAAAACGAAGTGCTCAGCGAACTGTCCGGGCGGGTCGAGTTGCAGGCCCAACTGTTCGGTGGCCCGCGCGACCCGAAAGTGCTCGGGGTGATCCTCAACAAGGTCCGCACCGACGAAAGCATGGCCGAATTCGCCGCACGCCTGCGCGAGCACTCGCCGCTGCTGCGCGGCAACGATTTCAGGCTGCTCGGCTGCATCCCCTACCAACCCGAACTCAACGCCCCGCGCACCCGTGATGTGGCCGACCTGCTTGGCGCCCAGGTGATCAATGCCGGTGACTACGAGCAACGGCGCATGAACAAGATCATCATCTGTGCACGCACCGTGGCCAATACCGTGCCGTTGCTTACGCCAGGCACCCTGGTGGTGACCCCGGGCGACCGCGACGACATCATTCTGGCGGTGAGCCTGGCCGCGATCAACGGCGTGCCCCTGGCCGGCCTGCTGCTGACCAGCGACAGCAAGCCCGATGCACGCATCCTCGGCCTGTGCCGCGGTGCTCTGCAGGCTGGCTTGCCGATCCTCTCGGTCAGCACCGGTTCGTACGACACGGCCAACCAGCTCAACTCGCTCAACCGCGAGATCCCGGTGGACGACCGTGAGCGCGCCGAGTTCATCACCGATTTCGTCGCCAGCCACCTCGACGCTGCCTGGCTGCACCAGCGCTGTGGTACTCCACGTGAGCTGCGCCTGTCACCTGCAGTGTTCCGCTACCAGCTGATACAGCGGGCGCAGCAGGCCAACAAACGTATTGTCCTGCCCGAAGGCGCCGAACCCTTGTTGGTACAGGCCGCTGCGATCTGCCAGGCGCGGGGCATCGCCCGCTGCGTGCTGCTGGCCAAGCCCGAGGACGTCGAAGCGGTGGCTCGTGCGCAGGGGATCACACTGCCGGCGGACCTGGAAATCCTTGACCCTGAGTTGATTCGCGGGCGCTATGTCGAGCCGATGGTCGACCTGCGCAAAAGCAAGAACCTCAATGCGCCGATGGCTGAGCAACAGCTGGAAGACCCGGTGGTGATCGGCACCATGATGCTTGCGCTGGACGAGGTCGACGGCCTGGTGTCCGGCCTGGTGCATTCCACCGCCAACACCATCCGCCCTGCCCTGCAGCTGATCAAGACCGCACCCGGGGCCAGCCTGGTGTCTTCGGTCTTTTTCATGCTGTTCCCCGAGCAGGTACTGGTGTACGGCGACTGCGTGATGAACCCTCACCCCAGCGCCAGCGAGCTGGCTGAAATCGCGCGGCAGAGCGCTGAATCGGCGCAAGCCTTCGGCATTGCGCCACGGGTGGCGATGATCAGCTATTCAAGTGACTCGGCGAGCGACGAGGAAGTCGAGAAGGTGCGCGAAGCAACGCGCCTGGCACAAGAGGCCGAGCGGGGCCTTGTGATCGACGGCCCGCTACAGTACGACGCTGCCGCCAACCCGGCCATCGCCCGCCAGTTGGCGCCGAACAGCCAAGTGGCAGGGCGCGCCACCGTGTTCGTGTTCCCAGACCTGAACACGGGTAACACCACCCACAAGGCGGTGCAACGCAGTACCGATGGCGTTAGCCTGGGGCCAATGCTGCAAGGGCTGCGCAAACCGGTGAACGACCTGCCGCGGGGCGCTCAGGTGGACGATATCGTGCACACGATCGCGCTGACAGCCATTCAGGCCAGCGTGGTGCGTTGAAACCGGGGGCTGCTTTGCAGCCCCAATCGCCGGCCCTGCTGGTTCAAGGGTACTGCTGCACCTGCCCCTGCTGATCGTACTGTTGGCCAGGGATAGGCTTGAGGTTGACCTCGACGCGGCGGTTCTGCGCACGGCCATTGGCATCGGCGTTGCTCGCGATCGGCTGGTCCGGGCCCATGCCACGCACCGACACGCGCGATGCGTCCACGCCTTGCGAGGTCAGATAGGTGCTCACTGCCTGGGCTCGGCGCTGCGACAGGTCCATGTTGTGCTGGCGGCTGCCAGTGCTGTCAGTGAAACCAACCACTTCGATGGTGTTCTGGTTGAACTGCTTGAACGAGGTAGCCAGGTTGTTCAGTGGCGAGTAGAAGCTTGGTGCGATGTTCGCCGAATCGGTGGCGAACGTGATGTTGCCCGGCATGATCAGCTTGATCTGATCGCCCTGGCGCTGCACTTCGACGCCGGTGTTGGCCATCTGCGCACGCAGTTCGGCTTCTTGCTTGTCAGCGTAGTAACCGTAACCCGCAGCGGCAGCACCTACCGCAGCGGCGCCGATCAGCGCGCCCTTGCCACGGTTGTCATGGTCGATGGCGGCACCGGCGATGGCGCCGGCCAGCGCGCCCAGGCCGCCGTACTTGGCGGTCTTGCTCATCCCGGTCGAACCACCTTGCGCCTGACCTTGGCTGTCGTAGGGGTTCTGGCCGGCACAGCCGGTCATCAGGGCTGCAGCGGTTGCGACGATAATCAGGCGACGCATGGTGAACATGGACAAGCTCCTACAATAATTCGTGTGTGCGGCACATCATGAATGCATCTATGCCAGCCTTGGATCGCGCTTAGACAAAAAAATTCCATGACGAACTGTTCATGCTGGTTCAGGCCCGCACGAACGGGTTCTCACGCATCTCGTCACCCAGCCGGGTATCAGGGCCGTGGCCGGTGACCACGATTGCATCTTCATCCAGACGATACAGCCGCTCCTTGATCGAGCGAACGATAGCCCGCTGATCGCCGCCCCACAAATCGGTACGGCCGATGCCACGCCGGAACAGGGTGTCCCCGGCCACCAACAGCTTGGCGTCAGCGAACCAGAAACTCATCGAGCCCGGCGTATGCCCGGGGGTGTGCAACGCCACGCCACAGCCGCAGGCCAGCGCTTCATCGTCACCCAGCCAGCGGTCTGGTGAGGGCACCGGGGTATAAGGGACACCGAACATCTGGCACTGCATCTCCAGGTTATCCCACAGCACTTGGTCGTCCTTGTGCAGGTGCAAGGTGGCCCCGGTCAGCTCCTTGAGCTTGCCCGAGGCGAGGAAATGATCGAAGTGCGCATGGGTGTGGATGATGCTCACCAGGGTCAGGCCGTGGGCCTGCAGGCGGGCGAGGATCTTCTCCGGGTCACCACCGGGGTCGACGACGATGGCCTTTTTGGTCAGCGGATCGCCGATCAGGGTGCAATTGCACTGCAATGGCCCAACGGGGAAGGTTTCGCGGATGAGGGTGGTTGGGGCAGTGTTCATGGGGGCTCCTGACGACTGCCTGGATGTTATCGTTGCCCGCCCCAGGGAGGCAATTATGCGGTGTTGTCGAGGATGGAAAGCCTGTCTGGAAGCTTTCAGGGCCTGTGAAATCGAGCCTAAGGTAGATACAACCTGAACAAGCCTCCGCCAAGCGCGCCACCATTGGCGATCTCGATCCGCCCCCGCACGCCATCGCGCTCATGCAGCGCAGCGATGCGCGCGGCGAAATACAGGCCTAGCCCGGTACTGCCGCTCTGAGCATCGATGCCCTGTACATAATCCTGCTGCCGCTCAAGCATGCGGGCCGGGTAGCCAGGGCCGTCATCGTTGACGCTGATCACCAATTGCTCGTTTTCTTCCGCGATGCTGATCAATAGCGCATGGCCGGCATAGCGAGTGGCATTGGTGATCACGTTGGCAATCACCGAAGCGACCAGTTCCCGGTCGAAGAATCCCAGCGGATTTTCGCTGTCGATGCGCCAGGTGGCGAGGATATCGTTGTGCTCCAGCACTTGCTGATGAGCCGCCAGCTGCGCTTCGATGAAGTCGTCCAGCTCGTGATAATCCGGGCACACCGGCAGCTGGTTCACGCCCAGTTTGTACAAGCCCAGCATTTGTACCAGCATGCCATTGAGGTGGCGGAATTCGTGCTCGATCACGCCCTGCTCGGTTCCCCCGCGCAGCGCCTCGGGCAGGCGCGCCAGCCACTGGTCGTGGGACTGGATCAGTGCAGACAACGAGTTTTTCAGGTCGTGCACGGTGGAGGCGATCACCGTGGAAAAATCCAGCCCCTGATTGTCCTGGCTCATGCGCCGAACACCTTGATGTGCAGTTTGCGGTAACGGTCATACCGGCTGTCGCTGGCAGGGATACCCGCGACGCTGGTCAGGCAATTGCGACACTCCTGCATGATTGCCGGCGGTGTGGCTTCGCCACCGATGCGCAACAGCGCCTGGGCAGTGTTCAGGGCGATGCTGATGTTCTTCGGTTGCAGTGACAGGGCCTTGCGGAACATCTGCAGGGCTTCATTGAGCTGCCCGGCCTGATAGCTGCGTACACCCTGGCGGTTGAGGTCGACCGCTTCGGTGACGGCCCCGAGCACAGTGGGGTCATCCGTCAGCTTGGCCACACTCTGCATGACCTTCGGGTCATCGCCGTAGGTTTCCACACAGCCCTTGAGGATCGTCCCGCCGGCGTCTTCCTGGCCCAGGGCCTGCAGCTGTTTGGCCACGGTCAGGGCGGCTTCGACCGAGAAGAACTGGTCCATCTTGTCCAGCCGCTGCAGGGCCTGCTCGGTCAGCTTGGCGGCGGTCTCTGCATCACCGGCCTGCTGCAGGCTGGCAGCCTTCATCAAGCGCGCACGCACTTGCAGGCCCTGATCCTCGACGTTGTCCTTGGCCACCTCGCTGAGCACGGTGTTGATCTCGACCCGGGTACGTGCATCCAGGCCGAAGCCGGCGTTCTTGTTCATCAAGGCCTGCACCAGCCCAAGGTTGCTTTCTGCATCCTTGTAGCGCGAGCTCTGGCCTTGGTTCACCGCATGGCGAAATGCCTTCGAGGCGCTTTCGAAGTCTTCGTTATCCAGCGCCAGTTTGCCCAGCGCGGCCTGGCGGCGTACGGCCAGGGGCGACAGGCGCACGGCTTCTTCAAGCATGTTCTGCGCGCGCTTGGTCTCGCCTTGGGCCACCAGAACATCCGCCATGCCGTCGTAAAGCCCGGGCATGATCGGGAAGGCCTTGAGCGCCTGCTCATAAACGCCCTGGGCCTGGGCATGCTGGCCACGCTTGTGCATCAGGCTGCCCAATGCCGCATACACCCACGGCTGCGGACGGCTGGCGAGAATGCCCTTGAGGAACTTTTCCAGCTCGTCGAAGCGGTTCAGATCGCGTAAAGCATCAGCCCGGTAACGCAGGCACAGGGGCGCGAAACGCGGGTCCTTCTTGCACAACTCGGCGCACGCTGCCAGCACTTCGGCCGGGCGGCCGCGGTCCAGGGCCTGCAGGATCGGCTTGAGCAAGGTCTTGCGCTGCGTCAGCTTGTCCAGGCGCTGAGCCAGGCCTACCCGGTTGAACGGTTTGGTCAGGTAGGCATCGGGCTCGTGCTCCAGGGCGCTGAGCACGATGGCCTGGCTACTCTCGGCGGTCACCATGATGAACACGCACTCATGGCTGATCAGCTTGTCGAGGATCATGTCCTCCAGCACTTGCTGGCCGTTCTTCTTGCCATCCCCAAGGTGGAAATCCTGAAGAATGTAGTCATAGCGCTTTTGCCCGCACATGCGCAGGGCCTGCTCACCGCTGTCGGCAGTGTCGACGTCACGCACGCCCAGCTCGCGCAGCATGGAGCGCGTCGACGTGCGAAAGTCGGTGAAGTCATCGACGATCAGAAAGCTCTTTTGCCCGTACTGCAGCATCAACACGACCTGTATTGGATGATGGGAGGGTGGCGTGCGGCGATGCATACCGCCGAAACGTGTATCGGCAGGCAGGCGCAAAAGATGAGGGCAGGCCGTGCAGCAGCCAGAGGCTGGCCTGGGCGGTCGTTTATCCGGCCAGGCTGTCAACGGCCGGCATCAGGCCAGCAGGCCCAACGACTTGGCCCGTGCCACCGCCTGGGTACGCCGCTCTACCCCGAGTTTGCTGTTGATATGGCTGGCGTGGGTCTTGACCGTGTGCAAGGAGATGAACAGGCGCTCGCTGATCTGCTGGTTCGAGCAGCCTTGGGCGATCAACTCCAGCACTGCCAGCTCACGACCACTCAGCGCCTCGCACGTGCCGCTACTCGGCGCCGCCAGCTCGGGCAGACGAGCCAGCAGCTCCACCTGAACCTTGCAGGCGGGCCGTGCGAGCAGCTGCTCGCGAAGCCACAGCGGGTGCTGCTCGATCAACCACTGAAACGGCTGCATCACTCCGCCTTGGGCTGCTGCCAGGGCCACGGGCAAACGCTCGGCAGCCTGCGCCTCGGCACCCTGCTCCAACGACAAGGCCATCAGTTGGCACAGCGCGCTGAGGGTCAGCATCATGCCGCCGCTTACCTGCCCGCGCTCGACCAGGCCGCGCAGGCGCGCAGCGGCATCCTCACTGCGGCCTTGGATGCGTTCGAGCAAGGCCTGCTGCAGCTCGATGTGCAGCGGTAACAACGGGTGGAACTCCGGCGCCGCCGCCGGCTGTTCGCCACCGTACGTCTGGCCCAGGCGCAGCAGCCAGGACTCAGCCAGGTCGATACGCCCCTGCGCCAGCCACAACTCGCACTTCACCAGCGTGATCATGGCCAGGTAGAAGATCGGCGGCACATCCCAGATATGCATCAGCCTCTCGGCTTCGGCCAACTCGGCGAAGGCGTCGGCGTAGCGCCCTTCACGGCCGTCGAGGGTTGCGATCACGCAGTGGCCTATCAGCACGCTGATATCGCGGCAGGCGCGCGCCTCGCCCAGCCCCGCACGCAAGCGCGCACGCCCTTGCGCAGGTTGCAGGCGCGTCACCAGCAGGTAACCCTCGTACAACGTCAGCCGCGCGCGCACGGCATACAGCCGCTGCGCCGCGAGGCCCTGGAGGCGGTGCAGCCCTTGGCGTACTTCATCCAGCGCGCGCAGTGCCTCGCCCCTGGCATGCAGCACCCGGGCACGGTCGTAGTGCGCCAAGGCTTCGAACAAAGGGTTGCCAACCCGCTGGGCCAGCTCCAGCGCCTCGCGGTTCCAACCACGCGCCCGCCAGAAGTCGCCATCGGCAATGGCCAGGTTGGACAGCGTCGACAGGCACACCAGACGCTGCCCGTAACGTTTGCAAGGCAGGCTTTGCAGCGCCTCACCACAATAGGCCAGGGTGCGTTCGCGATCACCGCGGCCACGTGCGATTACCCCGCTCAAGGCCAGCCACTGGGCCAGCATGGAGCGTTGCGCGGTGGCTGAAGGCGCTGGCAAAAAGCGGCTGAGGTAGCTTGCCAGCTCTTCGGCGGCGTCCAACTGGCACGCCAGGCCCAGCGCCCAGCTGTACAGCACGATCAGCCGGGGCGTACTGATCAGCAGGCTGTCGGGCAAGTCCATCTTCCAGCGCAGCAGCATGCCGACGTTCTGCTCGGCCAACAGCTGCTCCTCCGACAGGCTCTGCACCAGGTCAGCGGCAACGTCCAGATGGCCAGCCCGCAGGGCTTGCTCCACCGCTTCGTCAAGCAGCCCCTGAGCCTGGAACCAACGGCAGGCACGCAGGTGCAGGTGCGCCTGCGGTTCGTTGGACTGGCGGCTGCGTAACAGGTCGGAGAACAGGTGATGGTAGCGATACCAGTGGCCATGCTCGTCCAGCGGCACCAGAAACACCTGGTGCGCCTGCAGGTAATGCAGGATGGCCGCGCTGTCGTCGCGCTCGCGCAGGGCATCGCACAACGCCGCGCAGAAGCGCTCCTGGCACGCCGTGTCGAACAGAAACGCCTGCACGTCTTCCGGCAGGATTTCGATGACTTCTTCCAGCAGATAATCGCGGATCAGCCCTTCACCGCCATGCAGAGCCTGGGGCAGCGCATGCTCGTCGCCGGACTCGCTGGCTGCCAGTTGCCAGAACCGCAATCCGGCAACCCAGCCGTCGCTGCGCTGGATCAGGTTGTCCAAGGCCTGGCCGCGCAGGCCTGTAGGCTGGCGTCCGATAACGGCCAGGGCCTCGTCGGGCGTCAGGCGCAGCTCCTGCTCGTTGATCTCGATAAGTTGCCGCGAGAGCCGCAGCCGCGCCAGGTGCCAGTCTGGCCGCTGGCGGCTGGTGACCAGCAACACCAAGCCGGCCGGCAAGTGGTTGAGAAAAAACTGCAGGCAGCGATCGAGCACTGGCCCCTGGGCCAGGTGATAGTCGTCCAGCACCAGCAGCAGCGGTGTGTCAGCTTGCAGGTACAACGCCAACTCGTCGAGCAAGCTGTCGATCCATTCCTCGAAGGCGAAGGGTTGGTGGCGCTGGCGCATTTTCAGCAGGCCCATGGCCTGGCCGCCCAACGCCGGGCAGTACTGCTGCAGGCCCTCTAGCAAGCGCTCGAGAAAACGGCCCGGGTCGGCATCGCGCTGGCTCAGCCCCAGCCAGAGGCTGCGCCAATGGTCGGGCAGCGCCTCGCAGAACTCCATGGCCAAGGAGCTCTTGCCAAAGCCTGCCGGTGCATTGACCAGCAACAAACGGCCGCCGAGGCCAGCCTGCAAGCGCTGGCACAGGCGCGCACGCGGCACGTGGCCGTGCGGCAGCGGCGGCCGGAAGAAACGCCCGTCCAGCAGGCCCACGGCCTGGCTGGCGACTCCATGCGTACGGGACAAATCAGTCATGGCCGGCTCGTTCTGATTGGAAGACTACGGCAGTACGGATTGTTCCGAGACTAGCGGGTAATGCGGAGCATTTGAAGATGATGGGCGCAAATGGCCCGTAAAAGACTACGACAAAAAAAGACGGAGCTGATTGACAGGGGGCTGGCGCAGGGTTTAGCGAGATATTCACCCGCTTTATGACTGCGCCGGCGACTCAATGGCGGGGCCGTAACAGAAACGCCCCGGCAAGCCGGGGCGTTCTGGGAGTATCACAAGGGGTGAAACACTAGCGGGTCAGCGAATACCCGACTGGCGCAGCGCAGCTGGCTGGAAATCTGCCTTGCTGGCACTGAAGCCGAAGTCGTAGGCGCGCTTCTCCTCGTTCTTCATGCCCAAGGCCAGGTAACGGCCCGATTGCAGGTCGTAGATGGCCTCCAGGGTGTACCACGGTACCTGCACATTGTAGTAATCCTGGGCGTGCGCCTCGGAAACCCGCCACAGCTGGCCGCGGCCGTCATACTGGTCGATCACCGCTGCCTGCCAGGTGTCCTCGTCGATATAGAAGTCGCGCTTGGCATAGATGTGGCGCTGGCCCGGCTTGAGCGTCGCGACCACATGCCAGACCCGGCGCAGCTCGTAACGGGTCAGGTCCTGATTGATGTGACCGGCCTTGAGGATGTCGGCGTACTTGAGCTTCGGATCGTCGAGCTTGTAAGCGTTGGAGGCGATGTACATCTCCTTCTTGCCTTCAAGCTTCCAGTCGTAGCGGTCTGGCGCACCGTTGTACATGTCCAGGTTGTCCGAGGTACGCAGGCCGTCGGCTGCGGTACCTGGCCCGTCATACGACACCTGCGGTGCCTGGCGCACGCGACGCTGGCCGGCGTTGTAGATCCAGGCCTTGCGTGGCTCTTTCACCTGGTCGAGGGTTTCGTGCACCAGCAGCACGGTACCGGCCAGGCGTGCCGGTGCGGTCACCTCCTGCTTGAAGTAGAAGAGGACGTTGCCCGGGTTGTTCGGATCGAAGTCCTTCATCTTGTCGCGAAAGACGAACTGGTCGGCGAAGTACACCAGGCTGTAGGAGCCGTTCTGCTGCGGCGTGGCCTGGGTTACCAAACGGCTGACGCTGCCGCCACGGTAGCGGGTGATGTGGTTCCAGATAACCTCGATGCCACTCTTGGGAATCGGGAATGGCACGGCGGTCTGGAAGTTGTTCAGGCCGTTGCCGCCTTCGACCAGCGTGGTCGCGGTGGCATTCTTCTTGATGGCGGCGAACACATCGTCAGGTACCGTGGAACCGCGGTGGGTCTTGTACACCGGGATCTTGAAGGTTTCCGGGTAGCGCTTGAACATTGCCACCTGGCCTGGCGACAGCTTGTCCTTGTACTGGTCAACGTTCTGCGCGGTGATGGTGAACAGTGGCTTGTCGCTGGCATAGGGGTCGGAAAGGAAACCCTTGGCATCGACGCTGCCTGCAGTCTTTGACAGCGGCTGCCACGGGCCGATGGAACCGTCGGCGTTTCCGGCCTTTTCCGCGCCCATCGGGGTCAGGGTGCTGCCCAGCTTTGCCGCTTCATCGGCGGAAACCGCAGCCATGACGCTGGTTGCCAGCAGGGACAGGCCCAGTACACCGGCTTGCAGCAGACTTCTGGTCTTGTTCATGTCGTGTCGTCCTGGATCTGTGTGCTTAGAAGTTCACGCCGAAGCTGAGGGCGACGAAGTCGCGATCATCCACGGTGCTGTACTTGCCGTCGAAGAAATTGGTGTACGACAGGCTCGCGGTGTAGGTCTGCTGATACTCGGCGTCCAGCCCAAGGCTGACGGCCTTGCGGCCTTCCTCGAAGTTGCCGCCAGGGCCCGGCGAGTAACCATCGACGTCATGCGACCAGGCCAGGCTGGGGCGCAGGTTCACACCGGCAAAGACGTTGTTGTAGTCCCAGATCGCACGGACGCGATAGCCCCAGGAATCAGACGTGGTATAGCCATCGTTCTCGCAGTAGCGCGATACGTTGTTGGCATCGGCGGTGCCCAGGGTACTGCTGTTGAGCGCCTCGCACTGGCCGTTGGGCAGAGGCCCCGGGCCGAACACCGGGTCACGCCCGTAACGCATCTTGGAGGTGCTTTCCAGGCCACCGACGTGGGTCCAGCCGATTTCGCCGACCATGGTCAGCCGCTCGGCACCCATCACCTGATCGAAGAAGTGGGTGAAGGTGGTCTGCAGCTGGGTGATTTCCTTGCGACGATAGCCAGGCTGGTCGGCACCAGGTGTGCCCTGCAACACAGACACATCTGGGTTGAGCGGCGTCAGGCCCGAGTAGAGGATATCGGTGGTATTGAGCTGCACTGGAGCGTTCGGCCGGTAGCTGACCTCCCCGCTCCAGGCGGTACCGGTAGGCAGTGTGGTCGAGAAGCTCAGACCATACAGGCGGATGTCCTCCGGATACTCCACGTAGTAGCTGGAGTTCCCTGCAACCTGCAATGGCATGAGGCTTGGCAACAGGCTCGCCAGCGCAGCAGCCGGCACACCCGCACTGACCAGCGCGCCCGCCAGGCCGGCTGGATCGTAGAACTGGGCATCGGCACCGCGACCACTGAAGATCGGCGCACGGCTGTGGTAGTTCATGAAGTAGCCACCGAACTCGGTATTGAGCGGCTCATACATATAGCGCAATGCAACGCCAAACTGGCCACTGTCCCGGGCATCGCGGTCAGCGCCACGGCGCACGATCACGCCCTCATCGGGGGAGCCGTAACTCACACCACGTGCAGCCAGAGTGGCCGCGACAGGCGCAGCCAGCGGCCCAAGCCGGCTGGCCAAGGTGTTTTGCGTGGCCAGCACGGCCAGGTTGTTGTCACAGCCGTCGGCGATCACGTCGGGCTGGGAGAAGAAGGTGCCGCAGTTGTCGACAACGGTCTGGTCCCACTCGATCTGGTAGAAAGCTTCGGCCGACAGGTTGTCGGTGAGGCTTTGCGAGACGTAGAACATGTTGACCGGAATCAGGCCTTCCTTGATTTCAGCCCCTGGCCGGCGGAACGCAGAAACGTCGATCGGGTTGACTGCGTTGATGCCGCCGCCGATGAAGGTACTTTCCCCCCAGCTCACCACCTGCTTGCCCAGACGCACCGAGCCTGGCTGATCACCAATGGCGTAGTTGTGATAGACGAACGCGTCGAGCAGTTCGGCGCCAGAGGATTTTGCGCCCTCTTTGCGGTTTGAATCGCTGATGTCCTTGAACTCGCGGTTTTCGTCCTTGAGTTCGAAGTCGTACCAGTACTTGCCCCGCACGAAGATGCCGGTGTCCCCGTACTTCAGTTCAAGGTCATGGATGCCTTTGAAGATCTTCGAGAAGGTTTCACCTTTCTTGAAGTTGAGGTGACCATCGTCCGAAGTTTGCGAAAGACCCTTGCCGCCGTTGTTGGCGCCGATCAGGTTGCTGTTCGGGTTGGCGGTCGACCAGCTGGCCCCGACAGAGAGCGACGAGTCGAACTGGCCTTCGATTTCCCCGATGTTGAAACTGACCGCGAAAGCAGGGCTTGCGAGCGTGGAAGCAAGGCTGACGGCCAAAGGCAGCTTGGCCCGACGCCAGAACGGGTATGCAGATGTCATCGACGCTACTCCATGTACTTTTTTGTTATGGCAGTGAGTCCTTTCAAGAACGGCCCGTGCGACCGGTGTTCGGGCTTGCGCCCGTGACGACACGTGTTGCGCGTGTCGCCCTCCCCCATTCCTGAAAATCCCCTGGCCCCGACTATAGCCAGCCGACCAAGGTGCTTGATCCCTCTAAAGTGTGATTTGCATTCCCTTGGCCAATTCGCCCTGGCGTGTAACCAGGTTGCGCACCGGCAGTGCTCAAGCATGGCCGATTTTTACTGAATGGCAAGGTGCCAGCCGCTCTGGCCTGCGGGTCGTGTCGCGGGGCACACGACCCGCCATGCGGCTACAGCGTGGAAAGGAAGGCGCTGTTACTTGCCTGCCACTGGACGATGTCCTGGCGGATGCGCTTCTTGTCGAGTTTCCCGACACTGGTCTTGGGAATTTCTGTAACAACGGCGATCTGGCAGGGAATCGCCCACTTGTTGATGTGCCCTTGTTCCACAAACGGCTTGAGGTGCTCCTTCAACGCCTTGGCATCGACCATCTGGCCGTCACGCACCACCAGCAGGGCGAACGGGCGCTCACCCCACTGCGGGTCGGCGACCCCAACCACGGCAACCTCACGCACATCAGGATGGCGGCTGATCAGGTCCTCGAGGTCCAGAGAGGAGATCCATTCGCCCCCGGTCTTGATAACGTCTTTGATGCGGTCGCGGATGTCTATGTAACCCATGCCGTCGAGTGTGGCGACGTCACCGGTGTGCAGCCAGCCACCCTGCCACAGCTCCTCGCTTTTCTGCGGTTCCTTGAAATAGCCCATGGTCAACCACGGGGCACGCAACACCAGTTCGCCTTGAGTCTCGCCATCTGCCGGGAGGAAATTGCCATCGCCATCGACGATCGCTGCCTCCACCAGTGGCACCGGCACACCCGCCTTGATGCGGTAGGTCACGCGTTCGTCTTCGCTGCCGGCCTGCAGCTCATCGTTCAGGTGCGCAGCAGAAATCAGCGGGCATGTCTCGGACATGCCATAGGCTGCAGTCAGCTGAATGCCCCGGGCCAGCGCCGCCTGATAAAGCGAGCGGTTGAGCGCGCTGCCACCGATGATGATCTTCCAGCCGCCGAAGTGCTGGCCCTGGGAGCTCGGGCAATTGAGCAACATCTGCAGGATGGTGGGCACGCAGTGCGAGAAGGTGACCTTTTCGTCCCGCCACAGCTTGATCAGCATGTCGGGCTCGTACCGGCCCGGGTACACCTGCTTCATGCCGAGCATGGTGGCCGCATACGGGATGCCCCAGGCATGCACGTGAAACATGGGGGTGATGGGCATGTACACATCATTGCTGCCAAGCAGGCGGACGCTGTCGATACTGCCGGTCACCGAAGCCTCGGCCAAGGTGTGCAGCACCAACTGGCGATGGGTGAAGTAAACGCCCTTGGGGTTACCTGTGGTGCCGGTGGTGTAGAACGTGGTGGCGACCGAGTTCTCGTCGAAGTCCGGGAAGTCGTACTGCGCGCTGGCCGCAGCGAGCAACTGCTCGTACTCGCCCACCAGGTTCGGCAACTCGGCGGTCTTGTCCGGGCCATCGGTCAGCAGCAGGGTCTTGTCGACCGTGGTCAACTGCCCGGCAATGGACTGGTAAAGGCCGACAAAATCGCTGTTGACCAGCACGAAGCGGTCCTCGGCGTGGTTCATGGTGTAGAGGATCTGCTCAGGCGACAGGCGCACGTTGATGGTGTGCACCACCGCGCCGATCATCGGGATGGCGAACATGCATTCCAGATAACGGTGGCTGTCCCAATCCATCACCGCCACGGTGTCACCGGCCTTGACCCCGGCTTCGGTCAGCACGTTGGCCAGGCGGGCGATACGTTCGTTGAGCTGTGGATAAGTCAGCCGCAACTGGTCGCGATAGACGATTTCGCGGGTCTTTTCATAGCGGCTGCCGGACATCAGCAGGCGTTTGATCAGCAGAGGAAAGCTGTAGGCGCCCTCGGCGGGCTTGATGATGCGGGTCTGCAGCATGGTTATCCCTTCTTGAAAAGCTGGCCGGACAAGTCTGTTACCTACTGTAGTTCGTCAATGTGACGGTCAAATCAGCCGAAGGAATGATTTGGCTGCGCGAGGTATGAGTGGCATTGTGCGGTCGATGGACCAACCCTTGCCCTGCCACTGGAGCCGTACCTATGCCCAGCCCGCGTCGCGCCGTGTTTCTCGACCATAAATCCCTGGACCTTGGTGACCTCGACCTGTCACCGCTGCAGAGCCAGTTCGACGCCTTCGAACTGTACGACGCCACCCGCCCGGATCAGGTAGCCGAGCGCCTGCAGGGCGCCGTTGCGGTGATCAGCAACAAGGTCATGCTCGACGCCAACGCCCTGGCTGCCAACCCACAGCTCAAGCTGATCCTGGTCGCCGCCACCGGCACCAACAACGTCGACCTGGCTGCCGCCCGCGCCCAGGGCATCACGGTCTGCAACTGCCAGGGCTACGGCACACCCTCGGTGGCACAACACACTCTGGCCCTGCTGCTGGCGTTGGCCACGCGCCTGTGCGACTACAACCGGGCGGTGGCCGAGGGGCAATGGGCCAAGGCCAGCCAGTTCTGCCTGCTGGACTTCCCGATCGTGGAACTGGAAGGCAAAACCCTGGGCCTGCTCGGCCATGGTGAACTCGGTGGCGCCGTCGCGCGGCTGGCGCAAGCCTTTGGCATGCGCGTGTTGAGCGGGCAGATCCCCGGGCGCCCGGCGCGCGACGATCGCCTGCCGCTGGACGAATTGCTGCCGCAAGTCGATGCCCTGACCCTGCACTGCCCTCTCAACGAACACACCCGGCATATGATCGGTGCACGTGAGCTGGCCTTGCTCAAGCCCGGCGCGCTGGTGGTCAATACTGCCCGTGGCGGCCTGATCGACGAGCACGCCCTGGCTGAAACCCTGCGTCGCGGCCATCTGGGCGGCGCCGCCACCGATGTACTGAGCGTCGAGCCACCGGTCAACGGCAACCCGCTGTTGGCCAGCGACATCCCACGCCTGCTGATCACACCGCATAGCGCCTGGGGCGCGGTGGAGTCGCGCCAGCGCATCGTCGGCCAGCTCAGCGAGAACACCCAGGCATTCTTTGCCGGCCAGCCACGCCGCGTGGTCAGCTGAGCGCAAGGGCAGGCTCTGCTACACTGCGCCACTTTTTTCAGGAGGCGTCGTCCATGGACCCGCGCAGTGAAGTTTTGCTCCGCCAGGCGGACCTGTTCCAGGGTCGGCTGCTGATTGCCGGCGCCCCCGCCGATGACCTGCTCGGCCAGTTGCCGCAGGCTCAGGCCTGGACGTGGCATGCGGGCGATCAGGCCATGCTCGACGCCCGCTTTGCCGGGCGCAGCCATTACGGCGTCGACGTGCCGTCGGTCCCCTTCGAGGCGGCAGTGCTGTACCTGCCCAAGTCGCGCGAACTGGCGGCCTACTTGGTTAACGCACTGGCGTCACGCCTGGGCGGTGGCGAGCTCTATCTGGTGGGCGAAAAACGCGGCGGCATCGAAGGCGCGGCCAAGCTTCTGCAAGCCTTGGGCAAGCCACGCAAGCTCGACAGTGCCCGGCATTGCCAGCTGTGGCAGGTCACCGTGGACAACGCGCCCGAAGCCAAGCCACTGGAAAGCCTGGCCGAACGCTTCACGCTCGAGCTGGAAGACGGCCCACTGCACGTGGTCAGCCTGCCTGGGGTGTTCAGCCACGGCCGTCTGGACCGCGGCACGGCGTTGCTGCTCAAACACTTGGATAACCTGCCCGTGGGCCATGTACTGGACTTCGGTTGTGGTGCCGGCGTACTCGGCGCCACGGTCAAACGCCGTTACCCCCAGAGCCGGGTCACGATGCTGGACGTGGACGCCTTTGCCGTGGCCGCCAGTCGCCTGACACTGGCGGCCAATCAGCTGGAAGGTGACGTGATCAGTGGCGACGGTATCGATGCTGCGCCCGGCGACTTGAGCCTGATCCTGAGCAACCCGCCGTTCCATACCGGGGTGCATACCAACTACCAGGCTTCGGAAAACCTGCTGAAAAAATCAGGGCAACATCTGCGAAAAGGCGGCGAAATGCGCTTGGTTGCCAATAGCTTCCTGCGTTATCAGCCGCTGATCGAAGGCGCTCTGGGCAACTGCCGGACCTGCGCCGAGGCAGACGGCTTTCGCATCTATCAGGCAACACGCTGACAAAAACAGGGCTTGCCCAAACCGTTTCGCCTAGGCAGAATCCGCACCGTCCTAGGGGAGTAGTCTCCCGCAAGCAACCTGCTTGCCCGGCACGCGTCAACACACTTGGCCCACAGGCCATGGCGCGTGCGACCCACGATCTGCGCAGACGGATCCGGGGTTTGACAAGACCTATGACACGCACACCTTACCCGGGGCGGGGAGGCTGTACGTGTCATAGCCGTGTCGACCCGCCCCCACAGGAATCCTGATGCTGGAATCTCTTCTCGTACCCACCGCGATCGTCGCGTTAGCCGAAATTGGCGACAAGACGCAGCTGCTCGCGCTCATTCTCGCTGCCCGTTTCCGCAAGCCGTGGCCGATCATCGCCGGCATCATCGCCGCCACCTTGGCCAACCATGCCGCAGCAGGTGCAGTGGGTGCCTGGGTCAGCGGGTTCTTCAGCGAGACAGCGCTGCACTGGATACTGGCTGCGAGCTTCACGGCGACGGCCCTGTGGACCCTGGTGCCGGACAAGATGGATGATGATGAAAACCCTGCGCGACGTTTCGGCCCGTTCCTGACCACGCTGATCGCATTCTTCCTGGCCGAGATCGGTGACAAGACCCAGGTTGCGACGGTGATGCTGGCAGCTCAGTACCCGCACCTGATCATGGTCATCATCGGTACCACGCTGGGCATGCTGATTGCGAATGTACCGGTAGTCCTGGCGGGCAATTTTGCCGCAGAAAAGCTGCCGCTGACGCTGATTCGCCGCCTCGCCGCAACAGCCTTCATCGTGCTGGCAATCGTCGCAGTCTACTCGGCCATGAAAGCCAGCGGCTGGGTGGGGGGTTAAGCTGCAAGCTTTGAGCTGCAAGCTGCAAGCTGTACGAGAGAGGCAGACATACGCGTACTGCTCTTGCTCTTGCTTGCAGCTTGTAGCTTGTAGCTTGTAGCTTGTAGCTTGTAGCTTGTAGCTTGAAGCTTGAAGCTTGCAGCTGCTCTTACTTCTTGGCGGCCTGGTACAGAGGCATGACTTTGGGAATCGCCGCCTGTAACGAGGCGATCCGGCTCTCGGACGCCGGGTGAGTGCTCATGAACTCAGGCGGTGCGCCTTCGGACGCCTTGCTCATCTTGTTCCACAAGGTGATCGCGGCATTCGGGTCGTAGCCGGCACGTGCCGACAGCTCCAGGCCGATCAGGTCAGCTTCGTTTTCATTGGCACGGCTGTTGGGCAGGGTCATCGCGTAGTTCACCACCTGATCTGCCAGCGCAATACTGTTCTGACCAAGGCCAAACAACGCACCTGCACCCTGGCGGGCCATTTCCACGCCATAAGCCTTGGACATCGCTTCGCGGCTGTGCTCACGCAAGGCATGCGCGATTTCATGGCCAACCACGGCGGCAATCTCGGCATCGGTGAGCTTGAGCTGGTCGATCAGACCGGTGTAGACGATGATCTTGCCGCCAGGGCCGCAGTTGGCGTTGAGCTCATCGCTCTTGATCACATTGACCTCCCACTGCCACTGCGCGGCATCAGGACGGAATTTCGGCGCCTGAGCGATCAGCCGGTCGGCAATCACCTGCACGCGCTTGGCATCGGCGCTGGTCTTGTCCAGCACGCCCTTGCTCGACGCTTCGCCGAGGGTCTGCTGGTACGACTGGGCGTACATCTGGTTGACCTCATCGGTCGAGAGCATGCTGAACATGTACTGCTTGCGCTCAACGCCCACAGCACCCCCGCTGGTGGTATTGACCGCCTGGCAGCCAGCCAGCAGGATGCCAGCACTCAACAGGCTGACGACAAAAGACTTACGCATGAAAACACTCCCTTTTTACATGCGGGATATCCTAGGCCGAGTCGCCCATGCGCTACCAGAGCCGCAGGGAAGATTCTTGACATCCGTTACACCTGCGCTCGCACTCACGTCACCTTTGGGCTTTCACACACTGCAGCACGCCGGCATTTCACCGGCGTACTGAATGGCCATGCTTCCCTGTCAATTGCCATCTCCGACTGTCAATGATCGTCACCTCCCGTATGTGCCGTGCAACTGGAAAATTGCGCGCCCGCATCAATCTGTGTGTTGGCTCTCAGGTGGATGGTAGAGGGGTCGGGGTCAGGTGAAGGCAGCCGCAAATCTCGAATAGCATCTAGCGTGCGCTGAGTGGGGTGCCAACCCCAGCGAATGAAGAATCGCGTGAGGTCGTGCTGCGCAGCCAGTGCGGTGGTGACCATAAAGTAATGGCGATATTGAGCATCACCCTGGCCGGAGTCACTGTTGCCATTCGCACGGGTTTCGCGGTGGAGCCTATGAAAGAAGGCGTCACCGTAAGCTATGCGCAGCTGTTCCCACATGACAAGACAGACGTAGGGGCCATTATCTTCAAACTTTTTGTTCGGATCAGTATTGTTTAAGAAGGCATGAGCCTCGCTGTCATAACGCACGGCGCTAGAGGGTTTATCTTGTGCGCGCTCAACCGCAAGAGAAAATATATTGACAGAATTTTCCGTCAACGCATTAGCGCTCCAAGCAATTTGTTGCTGCATATGACCCAACTCATGCCAGACGCCCCATTCGCCGCGCACACCCTCGGGCGTCAATAACGAACTGCCGTATTGCGGTAGGCTTATTCGAAAGTGAGTGGCGTTAGGATAACCACTTTCTTTCTCCGAGACCAATATGCGCAGCGGACTTGGCCGGGCTTGATCCGCACCCTCACCAATTGCGCCAATTTCATTTTCAACTCTCAGAATTTCTTTGTATTCATCTAATACTTCCGAGGGGTCATAACCCTTAAATTCATAGGCCGTCTCCCACCACGCGGTTAGAACGACTTTATCACTGATGAGCTGCGCTGGAGCTCGTCCTTTTGCTCTGGCCGCCTCAAGCATCTGGCCCCACTGACCAGCGGAGGTTTCACCTTGTATAAATACAGGTACTCGATGCGAAAGAGCGACGCATTCAAAATTGCACGTTACCTCCTCGGCGGCCGGGGCGAGCTCGTCAGGTATTACCCGCAACCACAGCAACCCTCCTTCCGGATCGCTTATCATCCCGGGGGATTCGAGCACTTCATAGGTACGAGGATCTTCAGTCTCAGCGCCTTGTGTATTGAAGCCGGGAGTCCCGACCATGAAATGCATCTTGACGTTTGCCCTGGGCGGCATCGAGAAGTGATACATGACATAACCTCCGGGCTCAATGAAGATGCCCGTTGGCTGAAAGTCAGCATAACGAAACCAGCGCCCATACACCCTTCTATCTGTATCGGCCGAAGGTAGAACTTTGAAATTCGTGAGTGCAGACGAAACCGCAGATTGCTCCTCGCCTGGCAACGGGTTATTTTTCATAATGGCCCCTTTAAACGGTTGCACCAATTCGGTACGAACAACGTTATGGCGGGACCTAGAGGTGGTCAACTAGCATAAATGACAGGCGTTATTGGCAGCCAACTACAGTCATACCGGTGTCAAACACTCCGGCGCGTCCAGTTTCGGGTCATTGACGAAATTGGCCAACGCACGTTCACGTAGCGTGGCTGGTGGGCTGGCGAGCAGCTCATGCAAACGCGCCAGCGGCGTGTCAGGGTCCAACCATGCAGCCTGCCCCGCCTCATCCAGGATCAGCGGCCGACGCTGGTTCATCGCCGCCTGGGTCACTACCGCACAGCTCAACCACACCTGGTCCTGGACCGGATAAGCCTCCCATATGGCCGCGAACCACAACGACGCGCCCTCCCCCGGCGTCAGCCAGTAAGGGCGCTTGCGTGCCGTGCCACGCCATTCGTAAAAGCCGTTGGCGGGCATCAGGCAGCGCCGCAGACGCAACGCTTCGCGGAACATGGGCTGCTCGGCCAAGGTTTCGGCCCGGGCATGCGCGGGGGTGCGTGAGAGGTCAGTGAGCCAGGCCGGGGTCAGGCCCCAGCGTGCCTTGGCCACTTGCATCTGGCCGTCGACCTGGCGCTGGATCAGCACCGAAGCGCCGGGCGCGATATTCCATTGCGCCGGCTGGCCGGCAGGAAAGCCTGGCAGGCTGGCAAGCGCCTGGGGCCAGCGAAACAGGGCATAGCGTCCACACATGGGCGAATTCAGAACCTAGCAGATCAAGGTACCGGGATAGCTCTCCGGTTCGTCGCCGACAAGCGGCTGGGCACCATTGTACGCATCGATCAGCTGCCGTGCGTAACCGGCCTGCTCATCGGCCACCGCAAGCCCGAGCAAGCCTTGCATCGGCAACTCGCCAACACCGCCCATCAGGTCACGGCCGATCAGGTGCACCTCGATACCCTCGCTGGCCAGCATGCCAGCGAGCATTTCTGCTTCCAGCAACGTTTCTGGTTCGTAGATCCGCCGCATCAGGCATCGTCCTCGCGTCTGACTTCAAGCATCCATTCGTCGCCGTGCACCTGCAGGATGAAAACCACCGGCTGACAACATACCTGGCAGTCTTCGGTGTACATCTGGTCGCCACCGGAGATGTCCACAGTGGTTTCCACGCGCTCGCCGCAATAAGGGCAATCGTAGAAGTCGGTTTCCAGCATCGCGGCCTCCGCAGTGACTTATGCGTATAATTGCCGGTCTGTTTACAGGGCCTGCGTGTGTCCGAGCCGTTTTTCGGGCCCCACCCCTACCTTATTACCCTAGCCGTTTCCAACAAGAGAGCATGATGGGCGAATTCGATGCCATCCGACCGTACGACGATGCTGAGGTCCCTGCCGTGCTGGCACGCCTGCTCAGCGACCCGGCATTCCTCGATATCCTCACCCACTTCCGCTTCCCGCGCGCAGCCGGGGCATTCGGCTGGCTGCTCAAGCCGCTGATCGCCCGCCGCCTGCGCAAGGAGTTCGCCGGGGTCACCTGCGTGTCCACGTTGCAGGACAAGGTCGAATACTACGTCGACCACACCATCGAGCGCGCTACCGACGGGGTCACGTACACAGGCGTCGAGCAACTCAAATCCGGTACCGCCTATCTGTTCCTGGCCAACCACCGTGACATCGTCATGGATCCGGCCTTCGTCAACTACGCGGTGTACCACGCCGGCCTGCCGACGCCACGCATCGCCATTGGCGACAACCTGCTGCAAAAGCCATTCGTCAGCGACATGATGCGCCTGAACAAGAGTTTCATCGTCCACCGCTCGCTCAGCGGCCGGCGTGAAAAGCTCGCGGCCTACCAGTTGCTCTCGGCCTACATCAACCATTCGATCCGCAACGACGGTACCTCGATCTGGATCGCCCAGGCCGAAGGCCGTGCCAAGGATGGTGATGACCGTACCGACTCAGCCATCCTCAAGATGTTCCACATGAGCCGCAAGGATGAGCCTTTCGGTGCAGTGATCCAGGGCCTCAACCTCACCCCGGTGTCCATCAGCTACGAGTACGACCCTTGCGATCAGGCCAAGGCGCGCGAGCTGTATATCCGTGCGACCACCGGTACCTACCAGAAAGCGCCAGGTGAAGACGACAACAGCATTGCCAAAGGCATCACCGGCTACAAGGGCCGTGTCCATATCAACTTCGCCCCGCCGGTAACCGCGTTCTACGAGGACACCAAACAGCTGGCGCAGGAGATCGACCGGCAGATCCTGGGGGGCTACCGGTTGTTCCCAGTGCACTACCTGGCCTATGCAATGTGGGACGAAAAGGATGAGGCACTGCAGGTGCCGAGCGCCGAGAAGGTGTTCCCCGCAGAGGAGCTGGCAAAAGCCAAGGAAGAATGGCAACGCCGCCTGGACGCCTGCCCGCAGGAGCAGCGGCCATACCTGGTGTTGCAATACGCCACCCCGGTGCGCAACCAGTATCAGGTCAGGCAACAGGCACCGGTTGCCTGATCACAGGGGCCGCTTGGCGGCCCCGCAGGGTTCAGATCCAGGTACTGAACCAGGACAGCAGCAAGGCCATCGCCAGGCAGCAAAAGCCGAGAATGTAGTAATAGCGCGGCACCCGCTGGTCGAACGCATCCACCAAGCCTTCGTCCGCTGCCAGGCTCTCGCGGGTGATGGCCTGGCGACGCCGTGCACTGTGCAGCAGCAACCCGCCCGGGCAGGTCATCAACAGTGCCAGCAGATTGATCAGCTTGGTCGGATGGGCGGCCAGAACCCCCCAGAGCACTTGCAAGGACATCACGCAACCTCGGTCAGAACGTCAGCGAAGGCCGGCATTCTACCGAAGGCCGGCGCCGACGCCCGACATTGGCGACAAAGTGTCACTAAATTTCATCTGTCACACGCTCGTCATAAGGGCAGGCCACCCTGTCGGCCTTTTCCCAAGCCGGAGCTTGTTCATGCTGCACGCCGAAAACCAGGATCGCCTCTATCTCGTTGCCCAGAGCGATGAACAGCAGGCGTTGATCGATGGTTTCGCCATCAATGTCCAGGACCGCCAGTGGCTGGTGTATTGCGCGCTGGGCGGGCATGCGCATGAGCATTTGCCAGAGGTGGACCTGCTGACGGGCGTGAGCGTGCTGGACTTTCATTTCGACGCGGCCTGAGGCCTGTGCACGAGCAAAAAAAAACCGTTGCCTGGCAAACAGGCAGCGGTTTTTTCTCGCTCCAGCGAAAAGCTTATTCGCCCAGCACCTGACCGATGGTCGGGTCCTTGAACAGGCGGGTCAACGCATCGCTCAGCACGTCACTCACCAGCTTGGTGTTGGTTTCCTGGTTGGGCGCCATGCCGAAGCGCTGGTCCAACGAGGCGCCATAGCGGCCGCTGTAACGGCGGTTGGCGTTCGACACATCGGCGCGGAAGGTGGCGCCGATGGTGGCTTCGGTCACGTACAGGTTGTCCTTGGGCGACTGGTACTTCAACTCGGCCAGGGTCACGGTCAGCTGCGGCGCATTGCCGGCGTTGGCCGTGGGGGTGAAGCCCAACAGGCGTACGGCGGCCTCGGCCTGGGCCTGCACTTTGGGCACGATGTCATTGCCACTGACACTGATAGTGCTGGTCTCGGGGTACATGCCACCACGAGTACCCAGGGACTGCGAAGCCCGGCCGTCCACTACCTTGACCACCACCGGCTGGCCGTGGCCGACCGGAGCGAGCTGGGCGTTGAGCTTGGGTTGCGGGCTGAGTTGTTGCGGGCTGTGGGCACAACCCACCAGGCTCAGGCTGGCCACGGCAAGCAAACCGAACAACAGACGTTGCAACATGCGTGTTTCTCCAGAAAATGCGGCGAAGGCTCACAGTATACCTAGCGGCAAGCTACAAGCGGCAAGCTAGAAGTAAAAGCCCGCGGGCACCTTGTTGTGGCTTGCCGCTTGATACCAGGGGCGTCTGTCACACGCGGTTCATGGTCCGGCGGTTATCCTCGCCACAAGCCCTAACACACAGGACTCAACACCATGGCCTCGCTCTGGACCCTACTCTTCCAACGCTCGCGCCACACCACCTATGCCCGCCTCGATGGCGACGGCATCTGCCTGGGGTTCAAGCAATGCACCCAGCCACCCGGCAACAGTGGCTGGGTGCAGGTCACGGAAATCCAGCTTGCCTGGCTGGGCCGCCCACTGCCCGCCAGCGCCCGGGTTTGCGCCCATGCAAACCGCCATTGGCAGCGGCGCACCCTGCCCGCCTGACAAACGCTGCAATAAAAAGCACGAATAACGACCTTTCTGCCCGCGACATCGTTATAATCTCCCCCCGATTATAAGGACGTCTCCTGATCGGGCCCCGCATTTGCCGTTTGACCCCGGCACCTTCACCGCTTCGCCCACAGAGAGCCTTCCACTCAGGTCTTGCATCAGCTGTCGTGCCTGCTTTTCCGGCCCTTCGCACTGCATGAACCTGTGGGTTGCCATCGCGCAGTCCCCTTTTGAGGTTCACGTCTCCAAAAGAGCGTGAAAAAAACGGTTTTCACAACTTCACGAGAGTGTGGCGAGCAAATGAACAGTCTGGCATGTGCAATAGCGACAGAGGTGTCCCGAACGGCCCTTAACAGGCGGCTGATACGCTCATTTCACATGGGTGTCTGAATCCGTTCCATAACGCACGCACGACACCTTGACCATAAGTCGAATTGCCGCACCTGGGGCAAACGGCGTTCAATAGACGAACCCGAAGACTGATTTGGCGGTGTCCGCGGAAGTTGCAAGAACTGCGAAAAGTCGGACATGGCGATCCTGGCACCCCTGGGGTCCTATGCTGTCAATTAGGTAGCTGTAGATTGTGGAGACGCGTTAAATGGCGCAGAACGAATCGGTTGATGTAGTACTGGTAGGCGCGGGCATCATGAGTGCCACCCTGGCCGTACTGCTCAAGGAGCTCGACCCGACCCTGAAGCTTGAGGTCGTCGAGGCGATGGACTCCGGGGCCGCGGAAAGCTCCAACCCCTGGAACAACGCAGGCACCGGCCATGCCGGCCTGTGCGAGCTGAACTACACGCCCCAGGCCGCCGATGGCAGCATCGACATCAAGAAGGCCGTGCACATCAACACCCAGTTCGAGGTATCGCGCCAGTTCTGGGCTTACCTGAGCAAAAAAGGCAATTTCGGCCCGGCCCGTGCCTTCATCAACCCTGTCCCGCACCTGAGCTACGTCGAAGGTGACAAAGGTGTTGCCTTCC
Source organism: Pseudomonas sp. NPDC089743 (assembly GCF_044748785.1). Lineage (NCBI taxonomy): Bacteria > Pseudomonadati > Pseudomonadota > Gammaproteobacteria > Pseudomonadales > Pseudomonadaceae > Pseudomonas > Pseudomonas sp. NPDC089743. Next base: position 123,176 of record NZ_JBIVGS010000003.1, on the reverse strand, counting down.
TCAAGAAGCGTTTCGAGCTGCTCAAGCAGCACCACGCCTTCGCCGAGATGGAATACACCGAAGACAAGGCGGTGATGAATGAATGGATGCCGCTGATGATGCCAGGCCGCCCGGCCGACCAGCATATTGCCGCCACCCGCGTGACCAAGGGTACCGACGTCAACTTCGGCGCACTGACCAACAAGCTGCTCAAGCTGCTGGGCGACTCGCAGAATGCGCAGGTCAAGTACAGCAAGAAGGTCGTTGGCCTGCGCCGTAATGGCGCTGGCTGGACCGTCAGCATCAAGGACGTCAACAGCGGCGGCAGCCGTGAAGTGGACGCCCGCTTCGTGTTCCTCGGCGCCGGCGGCGCGGCACTGCCGCTACTGCAACTGTCGGGCATCCCGGAAGGCAAAGGCTTCGGCGGCTTCCCGGTGAGCGGCCAGTGGCTGCGTTGCGACAACCCGGAAATCGTCAAGCAGCACCAGGCCAAGGTCTACAGCCAGGCCGCCGTTGGCGCGCCGCCGATGTCGGTGCCGCACCTGGACACCCGCGTGGTGGACGGCAAGACATCGCTGCTGTTCGGCCCCTATGCCGGCTTCACTACCAAGTTCCTCAAGCACGGCTCGTTGATGGACCTGCCGCTGTCGGTGCGCATGGGCAACATTGGCCCGATGCTGGCCGTTGCCCGCGACAACATGGACCTGACCAAGTACCTGGTCAGCGAAGTGATGCAGTCGATGGAACAGCGCCTCGAGTCGCTGCGCCGCTTCTACCCGCAGGCCAAGGCCGAAGACTGGCGCTTGGAAGTGGCTGGCCAGCGCGTGCAGATCATCAAGAAGGATCCGAAAAAAGGCGGCATCCTGCAGTTCGGTACCGAGTTGGTGTCGGCACAGGACGGCAGCCTGGCAGCGCTGCTCGGCGCGTCCCCTGGCGCATCGGTGACGGTGTCGATCATGCTTGAACTGATCGAACGCTGCTTCCCCGAGCAGACCAAGGGCCCCTGGGCCGCCAAGCTCAAGGAGATCTTCCCGGCTCGCGAAAAGACCTTGGCCACCGATGCAGCCCTGTACCACAAGATCAGTGCCGAGAATGATGAGGCGCTGGACCTGGTAGAGAGCAGCCCGGCCAAGCATTACGCCTGAACCGGCTGAGACGAAAACGCCCCTTGGAGTTATGCCTGTCAGTTAGGTGATCCAGGGCCGCTTTGCGGCCCTGATCACACTGACTGTATGGCATCGCCCCTGGGGCGTTTTTTGTGCCTGGGGATCAGTCAGCCCCGGGCTTTTTCGATGATCTCGATGTACTCAGCCGCATTGCGCTGATCGGCGATCACTTCGACGAAGGTCTTGCCCTGTTCGTCTTTGCCATCCAGGTCCAACCCGGCTTCGACGAAGAACCCTACGAAACGCTCGAAATCGTCGACACGCAAACCGCGGTAAGCCTTGATCAGCTTGTGCTGAGCAGGTGAGGTCACACCATCCGCAGGCTCAAACTGAAGGAACGACTTGATATAGTCGTCGCTGATTTCGTCACCAATCACCTGCTTCTTGTCTTTGCGCATTGCCGGCTCCAACTGGACCATCACGAATTTTCGAAGGCCGGCAGTTTACCCCCCACACGCAGCACGTCTCAACGCGTACGTACGGTACCCGTGTGCAAGTCGGCCCAGACATGGCCGTTGGGGTAGGTCAGAAACTGTACATACACCGTCTCGTTGCGCAGCAGGTCCATCACCACTCGGTAGTCGCTGACCGGATAATTCAGGCTCAACGTACGGGTCTTGTCGTCATACACCGGCTTTTTCAGGCTCTTGCCCGCCTCGCCCTCGAAGGTGAGCAACACCTGGCTGATGGTCGCACCTTTACTCAGCGGCTTGCCTTTGAGGCGCATCTGCAAGGAGGCTGTGATCGGAATGGGCTGTTGATCAGATTGGCGCTGCGCTCCAACCACTACCGAGTAGTCGGTGACCTGCAACAGTTGCTGGCCGGTCGGCGCTTCCTGGCGCAGGGCCTGGTCATCGGGCGGGAGAAACTGGCTGTGCAGCGGTGCGGCGGCAAGAGGCAGGCTGACCGCCAGCAACAGGGGAACGATCGCACGCATGTGAGGCTCCTTGGCATGAAGGCGCACTCTAGCACGCGCAACGACAGGGGCTGTCAATCGAACTGCGCGAGCATCCAGGCGTGATACTGGGCAACACCCTCTTCGCCTTCACGCGGCGCCCAAGGGGCATGCTCGCCGTCGGCCAAGGGCCGGTACGGGCCCGCCTTGCATTCGAACAGGATGCTGTCTGCCTCGAGCACCACCAAAGAATGGAAGATGCCCGGGCGCAGGTCCACGCCAAGGCAGTCGCCACCGGCTTCGAGCACGCGCTTGTCGATGACGGCACCCTGCTCATCGAACATCAGCAGCCCCAAGCGGCCTTTGAGCGCCAACAAGGTCTCGGCCTTGTCCTCGCTCAGGTGCCGGTGAGGCGCGATGTAAGTGGACGGCTGCAAGCCCACTGCCAAACGGTGACAGGGGTCCTGCATGTCATGGAAGTTGTGATGGTAGCGACCACGCGGTGCCTCGGCGGCTTTTTGCGCCAGCCCGGCAAACAACGCTTGGTCGATGAAAGCAGGCTGGCTCATGATCACAGTCCCTTGACGGCGAAGATGCCGTTCGCGTTACGCCAGTAACCTTTATAGTCCATGCCATAACCGAAGATGTAGCGATCGATGCACGGCAGGCCCACATAGCTGGCCTTCAGGTCCGGGCTGGCCTTGCGGTCATGGTCTTTGTCGATCAGTACTGCAGTGTGCACCGAGCGGGCGCCGGCATGCTTGCAGAACTCGATGATGGCGCTGAGGGTGTGACCCTCGTCGAGGATATCGTCGACGATCAGCACGTCACGATCGATGAACGACACCTCAGGCTTAGCCTTCCAGAACAGCTCACCGCCACTGGTCTGGTTGCGATAACGCGTGGCATGCAGGTACGAGGCCTCCAGCGGGAACTGCAGGTGGGTCAGCAGCTTGCCAGCGAAGATCAGGCCTCCGTTCATGACACAGAACACCACCGGGTTCTTGTCGTGCAGGTCCTTGCAGATCTGCTCGCCAACCTTGGCAATGGCCGCTTCGACTTCGGCTTCGTTGTACAGGCAGTCTGCCTCGCGCATGACTTGACGGATGTGCTCGAGATCAGCGGACATTGCGCTCTCCAGGGGGATTTTGGAAAAGCGGGCAAAGGTACGCATCCGCTCGTCACAGATCAAGCATTTATGGACTAACGTGCAAAAGGACTGCACGACAGCAAAGGCTGAATAGATTAATCTAGCGCGGTTTTTTTGCCCGCCTTTCGGAGCCCCCCTATGCCCACTCGTGAGATCCGCCACCCGCTGATCCGCCATAAGCTCGGCCTGATGCGCCGTGCCGACATCAGCACCAAGAACTTTCGCGAACTCGCCCAGGAAGTCGGCGCGCTACTGACCTACGAAGCCACTCAGGACCTGCCACTGGAAACCTACGAGATCGATGGCTGGTGTGGCAAGGTGCAAGTTGAAAAAATCGCCGGCAAGAAGATCACCGTGGTACCGATCCTGCGCGCCGGCATCGGCATGCTTGATGGCGTGCTCAGCCTGATCCCGGGCGCCAAGGTCAGTGCCGTGGGTGTCGCCCGCAACGAGGAGACCCTCGAAGCACACACCTACCTGGAAAAGCTGGCGCCGGACATCAACCAGCGCCTGGCGCTGATCATCGACCCGATGCTCGCCACCGGTGGTTCGATGGTCGCCACCATCGACCTGCTGAAGAAAGCCGGCTGCAAGGAAATCCGCGCCATGGTGCTGGTCGCAGCCCCAGAAGGTATCGAAGTGGTGGAAAAAGCCCACCCGGATGTGCAGATCTACACCGCCTCGATCGACCAGCGCCTCAACGAACACGGCTACATCGTGCCGGGCCTGGGCGACGCCGGTGACAAGATCTTCGGCACCAAGCAGAAGGACGCCTGACCATGCAGGACGGCTTCAACGACCCGCTCTGGCGCCAGGTCGTTTCGGGCGCGCAGATGCTCTTCGTGGCATTTGGCGCGCTGGTGCTGATGCCGCTGATCACCGGCCTGGACCCTAACGTCGCGCTGTTCACCGCGGGTATCGGCACCCTGCTGTTCCAGCTGGTCACCGGCCGCCAGGTCCCGGTGTTCCTGGCCTCGAGCTTTGCCTTCATCACGCCCATCATCCTTGCCAAAGGCCAGTTCGGCCTGGCCGAGACCATGGGCGGCGTGATGGCCGCAGGTTTCGTGTACACCTTCATGGGCCTGATGGTGAAGATCAAGGGCACCGGTTTCATTGACCGCATGCTGCCACCCGTGGTGATCGGCCCGGTGATCATCTCCATCGGCCTGGCCATGGCACCGATCGCGGCCAACATGGCAATGGGCAAGGCCGGTGACGGCGCGGTACTCATGCCGTACAAGACCGCCATGCTGATTTCAATGCCGGCGTTGCTCACCACCCTGATCGTCGCGGTGTTCGGCAAAGGCATCTTCCGCCTGGTGCCGATCATCTCCGGGGTACTGGTAGGGTTTGCTTTGGCGTTCGCCTTTGGCGTGGTCGACACCGCCAAGATTGCCGCCGCGCCTTGGCTTGAGATCCCCAACTTCACCGCACCAGCGTTCAACTGGCAGGCCATCCTGTTCATCGTACCGGTAGCCCTGGCCCCGGCGATCGAGCACATCGGCGGCGTGATCGCAGTCGGCAGCGTGACCGGCCGCGACTACCTGAAGAAGCCTGGCCTGCACCGCACCCTGCTCGGTGACGGCCTGGCCACCACGGCAGCAGGCCTGTTCGGCGGCCCACCCAATACCACGTATGCCGAAGTGACCGGCGCCGTGATGCTGACCAAGAACTACAACCCGAAGATCATGACCTGGGCGGCGATCTTTGCCATCACCCTGGCCTTCATCGGCAAGTTCGGCGCGTTGTTGCAAAGCATCCCGGTGCCGGTGATGGGCGGCATCCTCTGCCTGCTGTTCGGCTCGATCGCAGCGGTGGGCATGAACACCATGATCCGCCACAAGATCGACCTGGGCGAAGCACGCAACCTGGTGATCGTGTCGGTGACCCTGGTATTCGGTATCGGCGGCGTGCTGATCGGCAGCGGCGACGGCCCAGATGATTGGGGCCTGAAGGGCATCGCCCTGTGCGCTATCGTGGCCATTGCCCTGAACCTGATCCTGCCGGGCAACGATGGCTGGAAGAAAGAGAAGCTGGATGTGTAGAAGCGGCCTCGCGTCGCTAAAGGGCCGCTAAGCGGCCCTTTTTCATTCACGCCTTTTCACACATCTGCGCCAGCACCCTCACCCACTCCGGGTGATCATTCAGGCACGGCACCAGGACCAACTCTTCGCCCCCCGCCTCGATGAACTGCTCCTTGCCGCGATCGCCAATCTCCTCCAGCGTCTCGATGCAATCGGCCACGAATGCAGGGCACATCACCAGCAGCTTTTTGGCACCGGCCTTGGCCAGCTCATCCAGACGCGTCTCGGTATAGGGTTCGATCCACTTGTCCCGCCCTAACCGCGACTGGAACGAGACAGACCACTTGCCGTCCGGGATGCCCATCCTGGTGGCGAACGCCTTGGCCGACGCCAGGCACTGCCCGCGGTAGCACACCGCCCGCACTTCGGCGCTGGCGTCCTTGCAGCAGTCCGCTGCCCGCAGATCATGCTTGCTGCCAGGCATGAGCTTCTTCAGGTGCCGCTCCGGCAAACCATGGAAACTCAGCAACAGGTGGTCATAGTCCTGTTCAAGGTAAGGCCGGGCGCTGGCCACCAAGGCATCGATGTATTCAGGGTGGTCGTAGAATGGTTGCAGCACACGCAATTGCAACGGCAAGGCGCGTTCGGCGACAGTCTGGTTGGCCTGCGCCACCACCGTAGTCACCGTACTGTCAGCGAATTGTGGGTAAAGCGGCGCCAGCGTCACGGTGCGTACACCTTGAGCGGCAAGGCGCTCGAGCACCTGTGGCAGCGCCGGCTCGCCATAACGCATGGCGATTTCCACCGGGCCGTGGGGCCAGTGCTCGACCATCGCGGCCTGCAGCCGACGCGTCAACACCACCAGGGGCGAGCCCTCCTCCCACCAGATCGAAGCATAGGCGTGGGCAGATTGCTCCGGGCGCTTGATCAGGATCAGCGACACCAGCAACCGCCGCAACGGCCATGGCAGGTCGACTACGTAGGGGTCCATCAGGAACTGATTGAGGTAGCGGCGCACATCGGCTACCGAGGTGGAAGCCGGAGAACCCAGGTTGACCAGCAACAGCGCGTGATCGGTCATGCAGCGTCCTATGTCAGAGGCGCTTGGACAGGTTGTCCAAGGCCGATTGCAGATCGTTGAAACGGAAGGTGAAGCCTGCGGCCAGCAAACGCACAGGCCGTGCCCGCTGGCCACCAAGCAACAGCGTCGACAGCTCGCCCAGGCCCGCCTTCAGCAGCAGGCCGGGTACCGGCAACAGCGCCGGCCGGTGCAGCGCACGGCCCAGGCGCCGGGCGAATTCGCGGTTACGCACAGGCTCTGGCGCGCAGGCATTATAAGGACCGCTGGTGTCCTTGTGCCGTAACAGAAAATCTATCAGGGCAACCTGGTCGTCTATATGCACCCAAGGCATCCACTGCCGGCCATTGCCCAATGGGCCGCCCAGCCCCAGCTTGAACGGCAGGCGCAGGCGCGACAGGAAGCCCCCATCGCTGGCCAGCACCAGCCCCGTGCGCACCAACACCACGCGCAGCCCAAGGGCCTGCGCACGCTGCGCGGTTTCTTCCCACGCGATGCACAGTTGGCTGGCGAAATCCTCGCGCACCGGCGGCGAAGCCTCGGTCAATTCACGCTCACCGCCATCGCCATACCAGCCCACCGCCGACCCCGAAATCAGCACTTCGGGACGTTGCTCGCGGGTCTCGAGCCAGGCCAGCAATTGTTCGGTAAGGCTGATACGGCTGGCCCATAGCACATTGCGCCGTGACGCAGTCCAGGGCCGGTCGGCAATCGGTGCGCCGGCCAGGTTGATCACGGCGTCCACGGGCTCGTCTGCGGCCAGCTCTTCCAGCCGGGCAACACCTCGCACCCCGCTGCCACACAGGCGCGCAACCTGGTCGGGGCGCCGGCTCCACACGGTCAGGCGATGACCTTGGGCGAGCCAGAACGGGCAAAGATGCTGGCCGATCAAGCCAGTGCCGCCTGTCAGCAATATATGCATGGCTGTGTCCTCACAGAGTGCGGCGATGGTCTATTTTTACAGCAAGGCACTTTTTTAACCCAACGCTCTCAGATAAACATAGGCCAACCTGCCCTAAGAAGCGGTATAACCTTATACAGATTTTAAGCATTGTACAGGTTTGCCTGACAGCGTAGTCTGCTTACAGCAAGGTTCGAAGAGGCCATCATGACAGTACCTATTGCCATCATCGGTGCCGGTATCGCCGGCCTTTCCGCTGCCCAGGCCCTGCAGAAGGCCGGGCAATCCGTTCACCTGTTCGACAAAGGCCACGGCAGTGGCGGGCGCATGGCCAGCAAACGCAGCGAGGCCGGAGCGCTCGATCTGGGCGCCCAGTACTTCACTGCGCGCGACCGGCGCTTCGTCGAGCAAGTGCAGCAATGGGTGGCCGCCGGCTGGGCCGAACAGTGGAAGCCGCAGCTGTACAACTACCGTGACGGTGAACTGACTCCCTCCCCCGACGAACAGACGCGCTGGGTCGGCGTGCCGCGCATGAGCGCGATCACCCGCGGCATGCTCAAGGACGTCACGGTCAACTTCGGCTGCCGCATCGCCGAAGTGTTCCGCGGCAAGCAGTACTGGCACCTTCAGGACACCGAAGGCTGCAGCCATGGCCCGTTCAGCCGCGTTGTAATTGCCGTCCCCGCGCCGCAAGCCACGCCGCTGCTGGCCGCGACCCCCAAACTGGCCGCTGTGGCAGCGGGCGTGGTGATGGAGCCCACATGGGCCGTTGCCCTGGCTTTTCAGACACCGCTGGACACCCCGATGCAGGGCTGCTTCGTACAAGACAACCCGCTCGACTGGTTGGCCCGCAACCGTAGCAAGCCAGGCCGCGATGAGCAGCTCGATACCTGGGTACTGCATGCCACCTCCACGTGGAGCAAGCAGCACATCGACCTGGCCAAGGAAGAAGTGATCGAACAGCTTTGGGGCGAATTCGCCGAACTGGTCGGCTGCGTGGTGCCCGCACCGTCCTTCTCCGTGGCGCATCGCTGGCTGTATGCGCGGCCGGCCGGCAGTCACGAATGGGGCGCGCTGGCCGATGCCGACCAAGGGCTCTATGCCTGCGGCGACTGGTGCTTGTCTGGCCGCGTGGAAGGCGCCTGGCTCAGCGGTCAGGAGGCGGCCCGACGCCTGCTGGAGCATCTCGAATAAGCAAAACTGCAAAACTATACAAAAATACTAGTTTGCATAAGTTTGTGGCTGTGCTGGAATAACCTTGTACACGCGCGATTCCATGTACAAGTTTTCGGAGGCAGCCATGCACGATCCATCCGCCCAGCGTAAGCCCCGCATTGCCATCAGCTCATGCCTGACAGGCCACAGTGTGCGCTACAACGGCGGGCACAAGTCGTCCGATCTGTGCCGTACCCAGCTGGAAGAACATTTCGATTGGCGGCCGGTCTGCCCAGAAGTCGCCATCGGCTTGGGCGTGCCCCGCGACCCGATCCGCCTGGTCGGTGACCCCGAACACCCCGCCGTAGTCGGGACACGCAACCCTGGCGAGGACTTCACTGGCCCACTCGCCAGCTACGGCGAACAGATGGCCGATGAGCTGGATGATATCTGTGGCTACATTTTCATGCAGAAGTCGCCGTCCTGCGGGCTGGAACGGGTCAAGGTCTACCAGGATAACGGTCACCCGGCAGTACAGGGCGGCAGGGGCGCCTATGCAGCGGCCTTCTGCGCCCGTCGCCCGGACCTGCCGGTGGAGGAAGAGGGCCGCCTGCACGACCCGGTATTGCGCGAAAACTTCATCAGCCGCGTCTACGCCTATGCGGACTGGCAGCATCTGCTGGCCGAGGGTTTGAGCCGTGGCGCACTGGTGCGCTTCCATTCGCGCTACAAGTACCTGCTCATGGCCAACAACCCGCAGGCTTACCGGCAGCTTGGGCGCCTGCTTGGCAGCATGAGCCGGGACGACGACCCTGAGGTCATCGGGCCCCGCTATTTCAGCCAGTTGATGCAGGCGCTGCGTCGCTGCGCCAGCCGCGGCACCCATGGCAACGTTCTGCAGCACCTCAGTGGCTATTTCAAAGACGCATTGACGCAGCAGGACAAGGCCGAGCTGAAACACATCATCGACCAGTACCAGCAAGGGGTCGTGCCGCTGGTGGTGCCGCTGACCTTGCTCAAACACCATTTGCGCAAGCACCCAGACCCGTACCTGCTGCAGCAGGCCTACTTGCAGCCACACCCCGACAGCTTGGGGCTACGTAATGCAGTCTGAAACGTCCATGCCCATTGGTGAACTGGCCCGCCGCACCGGCGTGAACCCAGTCACCCTGCGCGCCTGGGAGCGGCGCTATGGCCTGCTGAAGCCCCAACGGACCGCCAAAGGCCACCGCTTGTATGGCCGTGATCAGGTCGAACGGGTCCAAGCGATCCTGGCGTGGCTGGAACGGGGGGCATCGGTTGGCCAGGTGCGTGAGTTGCTCGACAAACCACCCGGCGCAGCCCCGCAAGGCGACTGGCAAACCCGCCAGCAACAGTTGATCGAGGCCATCGCCAATCTGTCCCAGCGCAGCCTCGACCAGCAGCTGAACCAAGCCATGGCGCTGTACCCTGCCGTCACCCTGTGCGAGAAATTGCTACTGCCGTTGCTCGATAGCCTGGCGCAGCGTTGGTGCAATTACTTCAATGCCAGGCTTGAACAGGTGTTCTTCCACACGTGGCTGCGCAGCAAGCTGGGGGCGCGGGTATACCACGACAATCAATCACTGCACGGCCCGGCCGTGCTGCTGGCCCAAGACAGCGAGCACGCCTTCGACCCCAGCTTTTGGCTTTCTGCCTGGTTGCTGAGCAGCAGTGGCATCCCCGTCGAAGTGCTGGAATACCCCGTGAGCGGGGTGGAGTTGCAGCGCGCCGTCACCGCTCTGCAACCTCGCGCCCTGCTGCTGCACCTGGGCCCGCGCATCGAAGGCAGGGCCCTGCTGCGCACCCTGCAGGGCATAGCAGGCACGAAGCTGCTGGGCGGTGCCACGATTTCCCTCCATCAAGCTCAACTGCAAGCCTTCGGTCTGCCCGAGCTTTTCCTGTTCGATACCCCGCAGGCGGCATTGCGAACGCTGCAAGGCAGTGACCGCCCGCCTGTAGAGTAGATACCCCATGCAATTGATCTGGCTGCGCAGCGACCTGCGCGTCAACGACAACACTGCCCTGAGCGCCGCCTGTGAACGCGGCCCTACCGTGGCCTTGTGGCTGGCCAGCCCAGGCCAATGGCAGGCGCACGACGACGCTGCCTGCAAGGTCGACTTCTGGCTGCGTAACCTGCGCGACCTGCGAAAGTCACTCGAGGGCCTCAATATCCCGCTGCTGGTCCGCAGGATCGACACCTGGGATCAGGCGGCGCAAACGCTGCTTGACGTATGCCGCCAGCACAAGATCGAAGCGGTGCACTGGAACGATGAGTACGGCATCAACGAGAACAGCCGCGACCAGGCGACCCGGGCGCTACTGGAAGCTTCCGGCGTTCAGGCCCACAGCTACCTCGACCAGCTGCTGTTCCGCCCTGGCACCGTGCTGACCCGCAGCGGGGATTACTTCCAGGTCTTCAGCCAGTTCAAGAAAGTCTGCCTGGAACACCTGCACCGAAGCCTGCCGTCGCAAGCGCCTCGGGTAAAAAGGCAGGCCCCGGTGGACGTCGCCAGCGACCCCATCCCACAGCACATCGAAGGCTTCGACAAACCACCGCGTGCCCTGAGCGAACACTGGCCTGCTGGCGAGGACGAGGCGCACGCCCGGCTGTCACGCTTCGTGGATGAAACCATCGAGGATTACCATCACCTGCGCGACCTGCCGGCTAAACCGGGTACCAGCCAACTTTCGGCTTACCTGGCGGCCGGGGTGGTCTCACCCCGCCAGTGCCTGCACGCCGCACTGGCGAGCAACCGCGGCGAGTTCGACAGTGGTAGTTCTGGCACTCAGACCTGGATCAACGAATTGCTCTGGCGCGAGTTCTACAAACATATCCTGACCGGTTATCCACAGGTGTCACGCCACCGAGCATTCCGCACACACACTGAGGCGTTGCCCTGGCGCGATGCCCCTGCCGACCTTGAGGCCTGGGAACAGGGACGCACCGGGTTCCCGATCATCGACGCGGCCATGCGCCAGTTGCTGCACACCGGGTGGATGCACAATCGCCTGCGCATGATCGTCGCCATGTTCCTCAGCAAGAACTTGCTGATCGATTGGCGCAAGGGCGAACGGCATTTCATGCGCCACCTGATAGACGGTGATCTTGCCGCCAACAATGGTGGCTGGCAGTGGAGCGCGTCCACGGGCACGGACTCGGTACCTTACTTCCGCATCTTCAACCCCATTTCGCAGTCGCAACGGTTCGACCCACAAGGGCACTTCATTCGCCACTGGGTACCCGAGCTGCGCGGTCTGGATGAAAAAAGTATCCATCAGCCTACGCAAAATAAGGATCTTTTCGCCGATAATTCGTACCATCGTCCTATAGTTGACCTAAGTAGTAGTCGCCAGCGTGCACTGGAGGCCTTCAAGGGGTTGTCGCGTAGTTAGGGTGAGGGGTCCGTGTATTGAATCATCCGCGATTTTTCTGGGTTACGGGGGCCGGCAGCGGCCTGGGACTGGCGTTAGTGGAACAGCTGCTCGGGCAAGGGCACCGGGTAGCGGCAAGTGGCAAGGACTGCCAAGCGCTCGATAGCTTGGCAGCGCACCATGGCAGCCGTATCTTGCGCCTGCCCTGGCAGTTGCATGACGAAGACCAGGCAGCCAATGCCTGCCTTCAGCTTTGCCATACCTGGGGCTCGCTGGACAGCCTGATCATCAATGCCGGGACCAGCGATTACCTGCCGGATACGGTATCGGCCACAGACGTGTTCGAGACGATCGTCAGCAGTAATCAGCTGGCGGCCGAGCACTGTATGGGCAAGGTATTACCGTTGCTGATCAAAGGCGACAAGCCGCAGGTAATGGCGATCTTCAACCGTTATTCAGCCCTGCAGTTGTATGCGCCCACGCAAGTCACAGCAGGTTGGAACAACACACCGCAGTGGTTTCGCGAAGCGCGCCAGTCGCTGAAAAATGAAGGTATTGACCTGACAGTGGTGGCGCCGCAATCGCTGAAGACGCCAGTCACGTCAGCGATGGCCTACCCAGAAGAGTGGACGCCACAGAGCGCGGCACAAGAGCTGCTGCGACGCTTGCCACTGCGCGAGCCGGAGCTGGTGCTGGAGGTCACGAACCCCAGCAGCTTGTGGCCGTTGTCACGCTAAGTGATGGGGGGTTTGCCATCCCCTTCGCGGCCCCGCGAAGTGGATGGCAAGACAACTTCAAAGTGCCATGCGGTAATGCAGGCTGTAGCTCTCGACCCCATCATTGGGCTGTTTGATGCCGGCATTGGAATAGTGGATTGCCCGCACGCCAATCTCATGCCCACCTGCAAAACGCAGCCCGAAACCGATGCGGTCTTCGAACTGGAATGACGAACCCAACTCGTTGCTTTCAAGTTCGGTGCTGGAAAATGCAGCCACACCGATACCTGCTTCGATGTAGGGCTTCACCGACTCACCGGCGAACTCGTAGACGAATACAGGTGCGAAAGACAGGCTATGGTTGCTCGCCGTCTCGTCGCCGTCCCAATAGGTGTAAGCACCGTCCCAATAACCCGTCAGCCGACCGACGCTCGTCTGCCACCAGCTGGCATCCCAGTTTGACTGCAGACCCAGGCGGTAAACTTGCGTGGAGTCCCCCGTCTGCCCCACCGATAACGAAACATCGGCAGCTTGCACTGCCGCGACTTGTCCCAAAGTGATGGCGGCAGCCGCCGCCAAGCCGAGCAGTTTCCTCATGAGAAACATCCTTCTTTCCAATGCTGTTGTAAGTGTTTGCCTCATGGCAGGCTAAACATAGAAATCAGGAGTGGGACGATAGTTCAGCTGTTTTCACGTTTTTTTTACAACTCGAACTTTTTCACACTACCCGACGTATTCCACAGCACAGGAAGGATGGTTTCCAATGACCGCGGCTCGGCGCTGGTCCAGAATGCCGCTTCGCGTGCCGGCCCCTCGGCCAGCAGCCCGCGCGCGGCGAGTAACCGTTGCAGTTGGCGCGCCACCGCCGCCCCGGTATCGATGATAGCGACGTCGGCGGGCACCATCCCGGCCAGCAACGGGCGCAGGAATGGGTAATGGGTACACCCGAGAATCAACGTATCGCACCCTGCCGCAAGCAAGGGCTGCAAGTACCCAAGCAACAGCTGGCGCAATTGCGGGCTACCCAGGTCACCCGTCTCGATCAGCTCGACCAGCCCAGGGCAAGGCTGGGTGACCACGCGTACGTCGCTGGCGAAGCGGTCGAGCAAGGCGGCGAACTTGGCGCTCTGCAAGGTGCCGGTAGTGGCCAGCACACCGACCACGCCAGAACGGGTGGCGGCAGCAGCAGGCTTCACGGCCGGCTCCATGCCTACCAGGGGCCAGTCGGGGTAAAGCTCACGCAAGTCGGCAACCGCTGCCACGGTTGCCGTGTTGCAGGCCAGGACCATCGCCTTGGCACCCTGCGCCTGGAAAAACTCGGCAATGCGCCGGCACCGCTGGCGGATGTAGTCGGGGGTTTTCTCGCCATACGGCACATGCCCGCAATCGGCCACATAGAGCAGCGACTCGCTGGGCAGCAAACGCTGGATCTCGGCCAGCACGGACAAACCGCCGACCCCGGAGTCCATCACGCCAACCGCTGCCGAGCGCTCAGCCATCGCGCTTGCCACACACCGCACAAGCCGGGTCGCGCTTGACCCGCAACTCACGCAGGCGCGTGCCCATTGCGTCGATCAGCAGCAAGCGGCCCACCAGCGGCTCGCCAAAACACGCCAGCAGTTTCATGGCTTCCAGCGCCTGCAGGCTGCCGACCAGCCCCACCAGCGGGCCGATCACGCCGGCTTCGCTGCAGGTCAGCTCGTCTTCGCTGCCATGGCCATACAGGCAATGGTAGCAAGGGCTGTAATCGCGCCGAGGGTCGAACACCGACAGCTGCCCTTCGAGGCGGATGGCTGCCCCACTGACCAGCGGCTTACCGTGGGCGAAGCACGCTGCATTGACGGCCTCGCGGGTACCGAAGTTGTCGGAACAGTCCAGCACCAGGTCGACGGCTGCTACCGCAGCAGCCAGGGAATCTTCGTCCAGCGCCTGACGGTGGGCGACCAAGGTGATTTCAGGGTTGATGGCCGCAAGCCGCTGCAGCGCCGAGTCCACCTTGCTCATGCCAACGCTGCCACTGTCATGGATGACCTGACGCTGCAGGTTGGTCAGGTCGACGGTATCGAAGTCCGCCAGGTGCAGTTCCCCCACACCCGCGGCTGCCAGGTAGAGCGCCACCGGTGAGCCCAGACCACCCAAGCCGATGATCAGCGCCTTGCTTTGCTTGAGGCGCAACTGGCCTTCGATGTCCACCTGTGCCAGCAGGATCTGCCGGCTGTAACGCAACAATTCCTGATCGGTCAGCATGGCAGGCGCCCCAGGGAAATACGTTCGTGACCGCCCAGGTCCTTGCGGCTGGCCACCTCGATGAAACCTTGCCCGGCCAGCAGCGCGCGCACCGCCTGTGCCTGGTCGTAACCGTGTTCCAGCAGCAGCCAGCCACCGGGCAGCAGATGCGCCGGTGCCTGGCCAACGATCAGCCGCAGGTCGTCCAGGCCATCGTCCCCGGCCACCAGTGCACTGCTGGGCTCGAAGCGCACATCACCGGCAGCCAGGTGCGGGTCTTGGGCAGCGATGTACGGCGGGTTGCTGAGGATCAGGTCGAAACGCTCCCCGCTCAAGGCACTGAACCAGTGGCTGGCGAGCACCTTCACGTTGCCCAGGCCCAAGCGTTGACGATTACGTTCAGCCAGCGCTACCGCTTCCTCGACCCGGTCCAGTGCCGTGACCTGCCAGGCCGGGCGCTCGCTGGCCAAGGCCAGTGCTATCGCGCCAGTGCCGGTGCCCAGGTCGAGCACCTTGGCGGGCGTTGCAGGCTGCAGCTCAAGCGCCGTCTCGACCAGAAGCTCGGTATCAGGGCGCGGAATCAACGTGTGTGGTGCCACTTCCAGGTCGAGTTTCCAGAAGCCCTGTTGGCCCAGAATGTAGGCAACAGGCTCGCCACCCCGGCGACGCTCGAGGTAGCCCGCGTAAGTCTGCGCATCCTCGCTGCTGACGATGCGCTCAGGCCATGTATGCAGGTAGCTGCGAGACTTGCCGATGGCCGCTGCCAGCAGCAGTTCGGCGTCCAGGCGTGCGGTGGGCGAATCCGGCAATTGCGCAGTGCGCAGCAGGCTGGCGATGATGGTCATCAATCCCCCAGTGCCGCCAGCTGATCAGCCTGGTATTCAGCCAGCAACGGTTCGATCACCGCGTCCACGCCCCCGGCAAGGATATCGTCGAGGGAATACAAGGTCAGGTTGATACGGTGATCGGTCACCCGCCCCTGTGGATAATTGTAGGTACGGATACGCTCTGAGCGGTCGCCCGAACCTACCAGCAGTTTACGCTCACTGGCGATGGCGTTCTGCGCCGCGCTGGTCTGCATGTCATTGAGCTTGGCCGACAGCCAGGACATGGCTCGGGCGCGGTTCTTGTGCTGCGAACGCTCCTCCTGGCACTCCACCACGATGCCAGTAGGCAAGTGGGTGATGCGAATGGCCGAGTCTGTTTTGTTGACGTGCTGGCCACCGGCGCCGGATGCGCGGTAGGTGTCCACGCGCAAATCGGCCGGGTTGATCTCGATAGCCACTTGCTCATCCGGCTCGGGCAGCACCGCGACAGTACACGCCGAGGTGTGGATACGGCCTTGCGATTCGGTTTCAGGCACCCGCTGCACGCGATGCGCGCCAGACTCGAACTTGAGCTTGCCGTAAACGCTGTCGCCTTCGACGCGGGCGATGATCTCTTTATAGCCGCCGTGCTCGCCTTCGTTCTCGGAGAGAATTTCAAGGCGCCAGCCGCGCCGTTCGGCATAGCGCGAATACATGCGGAACAGATCGCCCGAGAAGATGGCCGCCTCGTCGCCACCGGTGCCTGCGCGAATTTCGAGGAACACGTTGCGCCCGTCGTTGGGGTCTTTAGGCAACAGCATGCGTTGCAGCTGCGACTCCAGCCCCAGCAGTTGCTCCTTGGCTTCGCGTACTTCTTCCACAGCCATTTCGCGCATATCGGGGTCGGCGTCCTTGAGCAGCGCCTGGGCACCTTCGAGGTCGTCCTGCACCTTGCGCCACTCTTTATAGGCGCCGATCACCGGCTCCACTTCGGCGTACTCGCGAGAATAGGCGCGAAAGCGCGCCTGGTCGGAAATGACTTCGGCATCACCCAGCAAGGCGGTGAGTTCCTCGAAGCGGTCCTGGAGCGTGTCCAGTTTGTTCAGCAGCGACGCTTTCATTGCAAGGATTTGTCCGTCGAGCCCTCATCGAGGGCAAAGAGTTCCTGGGCCATGGCCAGCGCATCGAGGCGGCCCTCGGCCGAGAGCTTTTTCAACTGCACGCTGGGCGCATGCAGGAGTTTGTTGGTCAGCCCCCGGGCCAGTTGCGCCAGCACCTCCTCGGGGTTGCCACCGTTGGCCAGCAGACGCTGGGCCTTTTGCAGTTCTTCGTCGCGCAGGCGCTCGCTTTGCTGGCGATAGGCGCGCAACACATCGACCGCAGCCAGTTCGCGCAGACGCACCATGAAGTCTTCGGCGCCCACCGAGACCAGTTCTTCGGCCGCCTGGGCCGCGCCCTGGCGGCTTTTGAGGTTTTCCGCGACCACTTCGTGCAGGTCATCGACGGTATACAGGTACACGTCGTCGAGCTCACCTACCTCCGGCTCGATGTCGCGCGGCACGGCGATGTCGACCATGAAGATCGGCTTGTGCCGGCGCTGCTTCAGCGCGCTTTCCACCGCGCCCTTGCCCAGGATGGGCAGTTGGCTGGCGGTCGAGCTGATGACGATGTCGCTGTGCGCCAGCTCTTGTGGGATATCGGCCAGCAACACGGCGTGAGCCCCGAACTGCTCGGCCAGCAGGCTGGCCCGCTCCAGTGTACGGTTGGCCACGACGATACGGCGCACGCCCTGCTCATGCAGGTGGCGGGCAACCAGGGTGATGGTTTCACCGGCGCCGATCAGCAGCGCCTGGCTGCGCCCCAGGTCGCTGAAGATCTGCCGCGCCAGGCTGACCGCAGCGAACGCCACCGACACCGGGTTCTCGCCGATCGCGGTGTCGGTACGCACCTGTTTGGCTGCGCTGAAGGTGGCCTGGAACAGGCGCCCGAGGAGCGGGCCCACGGTGCCAGCCTCGCGCGCCACGGCATACGCCGACTTCATCTGGCCGAGGATCTGCGGTTCGCCCAGTACCAGCGAGTCGAGGCCCGAAGCAACCCGCATCATGTGCCTGACGGCATCATGCTCTTCATGGATGTAGGCACTGGCGCGCAGCTCATCCAGGCTAAGGCGGTGATAATCGGCCAGCCACTGCAGGACCGCCTCGGCGGACAACTGATCCTGTTCTATATAGAGCTCGCTGCGGTTGCAGGTCGACAGGATCGCCGCTTCACGGCTGGCGGTCAGCCGACAAAGCTGCTGCAGGGCGTCGACCAGCTGCTCTGGGGTAAACGCCACGCGCTCGCGTACGTCTACCGAGGCAGTCTTATGGTTGATACCAAGTGCAAGAAAGGCCATGCAAGGTCGCTGGTTGTGACGAGAAGCCGATAATTGTCCTCTTTCGCAGGTTTTAGAACAACCACCGTTCGCTATTGTCGTGAGGGTGAGGGGCGCAGGCCGCGCAACCTTGCCACCCCCTCGCCTGGGGCCATTGCCCCTGGGCCCCGAAACCCATGTCAAAAAATGGCCAGGGAGCGGGAAGCATGCCCTTTATCGCCTATAAAAATCGACGATATCCAGGCTCAAGCCCTTGGCCAACACTTGAAAGCAGTCAGACTGGCGCGTTGCCGAGCCGGCGGCGACAAGCCACAGGGCAGTGAACATCCCACCTCCCCCGCTGTCCCACCTAATCACCAGCAACGCTGTAAAGCACGACCTTCGCAGGTGGGTTTGCCCCCGCGCTTGTGTCATCATGCTCCGACCGCCGGTAAGTCCTTCTAAGCCTCTTCATATGAACAGACCCTACGCACTGCTGCTTGCCTTCGCCCTGCTCCAGGGCTGCCAGAGCCTGGCCCCACACAAGGCCGAGCCTCCCGTTGCCGAAGCCGGCAAGGCAGAGGCCGACAAGCCCGTGGTGTATGGGTCGTTCAAGCAGGACACGCTCTATAGCCTGCTGGTGGCCGAACTCGCCGGCCAGCGCAACCGGTTCGATATCGCCCTGGCCAATTACACCGACCAGGCCGAGAAAACCCAGGACCCGGGCGTGTCCGAGCGCGCCTACCGCATCGCCGAGTACCTCGGCGCTGACGAGCCGGCCTTGGACAGCGCACTGATCTGGGCCCGCAACGACCCACAGAACCTCGACGCCCAGCGCGCCGCTGCCATCCAGCTGGCGCGGGCAGGCCGCTATGACGACTCCATGACCTATATGGAGAAGGTGCTGCAAGGCCAGGGCGACACGCACTTCGATTTTCTCGCCCTGTCGGCGGCCGAAACCGACCAGAGCACCCGCGACGGCCTGATGCAGAGTTTCGACCGCCTGCTGGTCAAGTACCCCGACAACAACCAGCTGGTGTTCGGCAAGGCCCTGCTGCTGAATCAGGATGGCAAGGCTGAAGAAGCCCTCGAGCTGCTTGAGTCGCACCCGGCGCAAAATGGCGAGATCGCTTCGACCCTGCTGCGTGCCCGCCTGCTCCAGGCCCTGGACCGCGGCCCGGAAGCGCTGCCGCTGCTGCGCGGGGCGATCCGCGACAACCCAGACGACAAGCGCCTGCGGCTGACCTATGCGCGCACCCTGGTCGAACAGGACCGCATCGCCGATGCCAAGGCCGAGTTCATCAGCCTGGTCCAGCAATACCCCGATGATGACGAGCTGCGTTACTCGCTGGCGCTGGTATGCCTGGAGAACAAGGACTGGGATGAAGCCGAGAGTTACCTGCGCGAGCTGATCGAGCGTGACAGCAACGTCGACGCCGCCCACCTGAACCTGGGCCGCATTGCCGAAGAACGCCACGACCCCGCCGGAGCCCTGAGCGAATACGCGCTGGTCGGCCCGGGCCCGGATTACCTGCCGGCACAGTTGCGCCAGGCCGATATCCTGATCGCCAACGGCCGTGGCACCGAGGCGTCCCGCCAGCTGGCCCAGGCCCGCGAGGCGCAGCCGGAGCTCGCCATCCAGCTTTACCTTATCGAGTCGGAAAGCTACAGCAACAACAACAAGGACGCCCAGGCCAACCAGGTGCTGCAACAGGCCATCCAGCGCTACCCGGACGACCTCAACCTGCTTTACACCCGCGCCATGCTCGCCGAAAAGCGTGACGACCTGCCGCAGATGGAAAAAGACCTGCGCGCCATCATCGCTCGCGAACCGGAAAACGCCATGGCGCTGAACGCCCTGGGTTATACCCTGGCCGACCGCACAACCCGTTACACTGAAGCCAAGGCCCTGATCGACAAGGCCTATGAGCTATCCCCGGACGACCCGGCAATCCTCGACAGCAAGGGCTGGGTCGCCTACCGCCTGGGTAACCTCGAGGAGGCCGAGCGTTACCTGCGCCAGGCCCTGGAGCGCTTCCCCGACCATGAAGTGGCTGCTCACCTGGGCGAGGTTCTGTGGGCCAACGGCAAGCGCCGTGAAGCTCGCCAGGTCTGGGGCAAGGCCTTCGAGGCCCAGCCCGACAGCCCTATCCTGCGCAAGACCGTCTTGCGCCTGACCGGATCCGAGACCCTTTAACGCCATGTTATTGCGCCATTGCATCACCTTGACCCTGATCGCCCTGCTGGCTGGCTGTGCCGGCTTCGGTAGCCGCGAGGCCCTTCAAGGCCACGGCGACCCACAGCAGTGGCGCACCCATAAAGCGCAATTGAGCAGCCTC
The DNA here is from genome assembly GCF_044748785.1 of Pseudomonas sp. NPDC089743. NCBI lineage: Bacteria > Pseudomonadati > Pseudomonadota > Gammaproteobacteria > Pseudomonadales > Pseudomonadaceae > Pseudomonas > Pseudomonas sp. NPDC089743. Next base: position 102,995 of record NZ_JBIVGS010000003.1, on the reverse strand, counting down.
GATGGCTGGCAGATCAACGGCAAGGTCGGCATACGCGCGCCGCGCGACTCCGGCAGTGGCACGCTGTTCTGGTTGCAGCGCCAGGACTATTACGACATCCGTCTGGCCGGCCCGCTGGGCCGAGGCGCAGCACGCCTGACCGGCCGCCCCGGCGGTGTGGTACTGGAAGTGGCCAACCAGGGCCGCTACGAAGCCGCCAGCCCCGAAGCGTTGCTGGAAGAACAGCTGGGCTGGCAGTTGCCGGTGTCGCACCTGGTCTGGTGGGTGCGCGGCCTGCCCGCTCCCGACAGCAAGAGCAAGCTGACCCTCGATGGCGACAGCCGCTTGGCCAGCCTGGACCAGGACGGCTGGCAGGTGCAGTACCTGAGCTACACCGAGCAGAACGGCTACTGGCTGCCCGAGCGCCTGAAACTGCACGGCAAGGACCTCGACGTGACCCTGGTGGTCAAGGACTGGCAGCCGCGCCAGCTGGGGCACTGACCGATGCACAGGCTCACCCTGCCCGCCCCGGCCAAGCTCAACCTGTGGCTGCACATCATCGGCCGCCGTCCGGACGGTTACCACGAACTGGAGACTGTCTTTCAGTTTCTCGAGCACGGCGACGAACTGACCTTCGCCCTGCGTGAAGACGGCGCGATCCGCCTGCACACCGAAATCGAAGCGGTGCCCCACGACAGCAACCTGATCGTGCGCGCCGCGCGCAAGCTGCAGGAACAGTCCGGCACCGGGCTTGGCGCCGATATCTGGCTGACCAAGGTGCTGCCCATGGGCGGCGGTATCGGCGGCGGAAGCTCGGATGCCGCGACCACATTGCTGGCGCTGGCGCACCTGTGGCAACTGGATTGGGACGAAGATCGCCTGGCTGCCCTGGGCCTGACACTGGGCGCCGACGTCCCGGTGTTCGTCCGTGGCCATGCTGCATTCGCCCAAGGTGTGGGTGAGCAACTGACCCCGGTCGACCCGGCAGAACCCTGGTACGTCGTACTGGTGCCGCAAGTGTCTGTCAGCACAGTAGAAATTTTTTCACATCCACAGTTGACACGTGATTCCCTCCCCCTTAAGATGCGCCCCGTTCCCGAGGGAAACAGTCGAAATGACTGCCAACCGGTGGTAGAGCAAAGTTACCCGGAAGTTCGCAACGCGTTGAATTCACTGGGTAAATTTACTGAAGCTCGATTAACCGGCACTGGAAGTTGCGTGTTTGGGGCCTTCCCAAGCAAAGCCGAAGCTGATAAAGTTCTGGCCCTTCTTTCAGCGACCCAAACAGGGTTTGTGGCGAAAGGAAGCAATGTTTCGATGTTGCATCGCAAGCTGCAAAGTCTGGTCAAGAAGTCGAGTGCATAGCGCTCGCAGCAACAGATACAGGGGCGTCGCCAAGCGGTAAGGCAGCAGGTTTTGATCCTGCCATGCGTTGGTTCGAATCCAGCCGCCCCTGCCATTTTCCTTATACTCATCCAGGTATACCCTCAGCCTCCAGGTACTGCGCGTGTCCAAGATGATGGTCTTTACGGGGAACGCTAACCCCGATCTGGCTCGGCGTGTCGTACGTCAGCTGCATATCCCTCTCGGTGACGTCTCTGTCGGTAAATTCTCCGACGGTGAGATCAGCACTGAGATCAATGAAAATGTCCGCGGTAAAGACGTCTTCATTATTCAGCCGACCTGTGCCCCGACCAACGATAACCTGATGGAACTGGTAGTGATGGCCGATGCCTTCCGCCGCTCCTCAGCATCCCGAATCACCGCCGTGATTCCTTACTTCGGATACGCCCGCCAGGACCGCCGTCCGCGTTCGGCACGTGTAGCCATCAGCGCCAAAGTCGTCGCTGACATGCTCACTGTCGTGGGTATCGACCGTGTTCTCACCGTCGACCTGCACGCTGACCAGATCCAGGGTTTCTTCGATATCCCGGTCGACAACATCTACGGCTCGCCCGTACTGGTCGACGATATCGAAGACCAGCGTTTCGAGAACCTGATGATCGTCTCCCCGGACATCGGTGGTGTCGTGCGCGCACGTGCCGTCGCCAAGTCCCTGGGTGTCGACCTGGGTATCATCGACAAACGCCGTGAAAAGGCCAACCACTCCGAAGTCATGCACATCATCGGCGACGTCGAAGGGCGCACTTGCATCCTGGTAGACGACATGGTCGATACCGCCGGCACCCTGTGCCATGCGGCCAAGGCACTGAAAGAACACGGCGCGGCCAAGGTTTATGCCTATTGCACGCACCCTGTCCTCTCGGGCCGTGCGATCGAGAACATCGAGAAGTCGGTATTGGACGAGCTGGTGGTGACCAACACCGTTCCGCTGTCCGCCGCTGCTCAAGCCTGTGACCGTATCCGCCAGCTGGATATCGCACCGGTTGTCGCTGAAGCGGTCCGCCGTATCAGCAATGAAGAATCGATCAGTGCGATGTTCCGCTAAGCGGAACAGGTACTGATATGAAGCGCCCCGCCCCAACATGTGTTGGGGCGGGGCTTTTTTGCCATCCCCGTTGGCGCTGGTCGCAAACGCCCTCGGGGGGCTATTTTGGAGAAACAAAATGACTGATTTCACTCTGAACGCCCAAGTGCGTAGTGACCTGGGGAAAGGTGCGAGCCGCCGCCTGCGTCACACCGCCAACATCCCAGCCGTTGTATACGGTGGCGATAAAGAAGCTCAATCCCTGACCATCGTGGCCAAGGAAATCGCCAAGCTGTTCGAAAACGAAGCTGCCTTCAGCCACGTTATCGAGCTGAACGTCGACGGCGCCAAGCAGAACGTCGTAGTCAAGGCCATGCAGCGCCACCCGGCCAAAGGCTTCATCATGCACGCCGACTTCGTTCGCGTCGTTGCTGGCCAGAAGCTGACCGCTGTTGTTCCAGTGCACTTCATCAACGAAGAAGCACCGGTCAAGAAAGGCGGCGAGATCTCGCACGTTGAATCGCAGATCGAAGTTTCCTGCGAAGCCAAAGACCTGCCTGAGTTCATCGAAGTCGACCTGGGCAATGCTGAAATCGGCACCATCATCCACCTGTCGGACCTGAAAGCTCCGAAAGGCGTAGAGTTCGTTGCTCTGGCCCACGGTGATGACAAAGCTGTTGCCAACGTTCACGCGCCACGCGTTGCTCCAGAAGCTGAAGAAGGCGCCGCTGAGTAATCCACTCGCGCGCCGGTGTTGATCGGGTTACAGTGCCGCGCACCGTAACCCACCAACTCCAAGGAAGAGCCCCTACGTGACCGCCATCCAGTTGATCGTCGGCCTGGGTAACCCCGGCCCCGAATACGAACAGACCCGGCATAACGCAGGGGCTCTTTTCGTTGAACGCATTGCCAGCGCCCAGCGCGTCTGCTTGACCGCTGACCGCAAGTATTTCGGCCTGACGGCTAAATTCAGCCATCAGGGCAACGACGTTCGTCTGCTCATCCCCACCACCTACATGAACCGTAGCGGCCAGTCCGTGGCGGCGTTGGCCAATTTCTTCCGCATCAAGCCGGAAGCGATCCTGGTGGCGCATGACGAACTCGACCTGCCTCCGGGCGTCGCCAAGCTCAAGCGCGGCGGCGGCCATGGCGGGCACAACGGCCTGCGCGACATCATCGCGCAGCTCGGCAACCAGAACGACTTCCACCGCCTGCGGCTTGGCATCGGCCACCCGGGTGACGCCAAACTGGTCTCCAACTTCGTCCTGGGCCGCGCGCCGCGCGCCGAGCAGGAGAAGCTCGACGCCAGCATCGATTTTGCCCTCGGCGTGTTGCCTGACGTGCTTGCCGGCGATTTCGCCAAGGCAATGCGCGAGCTGCACAGCCAGAAGGCCTGATTTCCTAGAGAGGGGAATACCCATGGGTTTCAATTGCGGCATCGTCGGCCTGCCCAACGTCGGCAAGTCCACCCTGTTCAACGCCCTGACCAAGTCTGGCATCGCGGCGGAGAACTTCCCCTTCTGTACCATCGAGCCGAACAGCGGCATCGTGCCGATGCCAGATGCCCGCCTGGCTGCGCTGGCGGAAATCGTCAAGCCTAATCGCATCCTGCCGACCACCATGGAGTTCGTCGACATCGCCGGCCTGGTGGCCGGTGCCTCGAAAGGCGAAGGCCTGGGCAACAAGTTCCTCGCCAACATCCGCGAGACCGACGCCATCGCCCACGTGGTGCGCTGCTTCGAAGACGAAAACGTGATCCACGTTTCCAACAGCGTCGACCCCAAGCGCGACATCGAGATCATTGACCTCGAGCTGATCTTCGCCGACCTGGACAGCTGCGAGAAGCAACTGCAGAAGGTCACCCGCAATGCCAAGGGTGGCGACAAGGAAGCCCTGGCGCAAAAGGCAATCCTGGAAAAGCTGATCCCGCACTTCACCGAAGGCAAGCCGGCACGCAGCCTGATGAAGAACATGGCCGACGACGAGAAAGCCGTCATCCGTGGCTTCCACCTGCTGACCAGCAAGCCGGTGATGTACATCGCCAACGTGGCTGAAGACGGTTTCGACAACAACCCGCACCTGGACGTGGTCAAGGCCATCGCCGAAGAAGAAGGCGCGGTCGTGGTGCCAGTGTGCAACAAGATCGAAGCAGAGATCGCCGAACTGGACGACGGTGAAGAGAAGGACATGTTCCTCGAGGCCCTGGGCCTGGAAGAACCTGGCCTGAACCGCGTGATCCGCGCCGGTTACGAACTGCTGAACCTGCAAACCTACTTCACTGCCGGCGTGCAGGAAGTACGTGCCTGGACCGTGCGTGTCGGTGCCACTGCACCGCAGGCAGCGGGCGTGATCCACACCGACTTCGAAAAAGGCTTCATCCGCGCTGAAGTGGTGGCCTATGACGACTTCATCCAGTTCAAGGGTGAAGGCGGAGCCAAGGAAGCCGGTAAATGGCGCCTGGAAGGCAAGGACTACATCGTCAAAGACGGCGATGTGATGCACTTCCGCTTCAACGTATAACGGCAGTAAATCCGCGGCGCCCCGTTCGCGGGTGAACCCGCTCCCACAGGTACTGCGCCGCGCTTCAGGCTGGTGCTAAACCTGTAGGAGCGGGTTTACCCGCGAACGGGGCGCCGCCGTTTCAGGCCTGCGAAAAGGAATGGCTCACGCCCGTGATGACATTGAGCTGCGTAGGAGCAGATTTATCCTCGAACAATCCACCGCGCAGTATGGCCAGGGCTTCGCCTTGGTTCGCGGGTGAACCCCGCTCCCACATGGGTAGTCGCTAACCTTGTGGCCCGGCTAACGGCTCAAATGCGCCGAGCAACACCTGCCTCAGTGCCAGCTGATATCTCCAGCCTCCCTGGTCAGCACCAATTCGGTCAACGCCCGACCCATCTGCACGTTGTGCACGGAATTGACCAGCATGCCGATACCCGGCTCGCCGACATTGCCGCAGATGTATTCGTCGAGGGTGTCTTCAATACCGCGCAGTAACTGAATGACATAGAGCAATGCCTCGGCTGAGGGCATGTCGTTGTTGATGGTGTAGAACGAGCGGGAGCTGGGTTTTGCGGTGGGCGGATCAGGTACAAGCTTTTTCATGATGCTTCTCCGAGTTCAGTACACGAAGCCCCCACTCAACGTCCTCTCACAGAAGCAGGGTGGCAGCCGAACGCGGGGTGAGAGACCGGCGAACATCGGAATTCCGGCCAGGCAAACGCCTGCCCACGAACGGCTGCCATAACACTGGCACGATGTATCACCGGGCTCTCACACCCGATCGTCAAACCATGACGACCTGGGGAAATTAGCCCTGATGCTCATCATCGACAACAGAGAAACGGCAGCTGCGCGCGTAGGATAATTCCCAAGCTAACTTGAACTGAAGCATTTGGTTTCAGGTTAGGAAAGATCCTACGCCTGAAGGCTTGCTCGGCAGTAGTGCCCAAAAAAACGAATGGTGGTAAAAAACCCGGCCAACGTTGACAGTAATAGGTTGCTGTAGCCCGCGCAGGACAATTACCAAGCTATCGTGAATTGAAGCATCTGGTTTCAAGTGAGTACCTGGCCCACGCCTCGGGGCTGGCGCAGTGCCGCCTGTTTGCCCCAGCCCACCACAAGCACTTCATGCGTCCTCCGCCCAGGAGCCCCACCATGCATGAAACACCTCCCCGCCCCGGCTTCGACTGGCAACGCTGGCTCCCCGGGCTGGCCACCCTGGTGCACTACCAGCTCGCCTGGCTGCCCAAGGACATCGCTGCCGGGCTGGTACTGACCACCATGCTGGTGCCCGTGGGCATCGCCTACGCCGAAGCCTCCGGTGTACCCGGCATCTACGGCTTGTACGCGACCATCGTGCCGTTGCTGGCCTACGCGTTGTTCGGCCCCAGCCGAATCCTGGTGCTCGGCCCTGATTCGGCGCTGGCCGCGCCGATCCTGGCGGTGGTGGTGCAGTACGCCGCCAGCGACCCCCAGCGCGCCATCGCCATCGCCAGTCTGATGGCCCTGGTGGCCGGCGCCTTCTGCATGATCGCCGGGTTGCTGCGCCTGGGCTTCATCACCGAGTTGCTGTCCAAGCCTATCCGCTATGGCTACATGAACGGTATCGCGCTGACCGTGCTGATCAGCCAGTTGCCCAAGCTGTTCGGCCTCTCGATCGATAGCCAGGGGCCCCTGCGCGATCTGTGGCAGCTGGCACAGGCCCTGATCGCCGGCCAGGGGCACTGGCCCAGCTTTGCGATCGGTGCCGGCAGCCTGGCGCTGATTCTGCTGCTCAAGCCCTACAAGCGCTTACCGGGCATCCTGATCGCCGTGGTGCTCGCCACCCTGGCGGTAAGCCTGTTCGGCCTCGACCAGATGGGCGTCAAAGTACTGGGTGAGCTTCCCCAGGGCTTGCCCAGCTTCGCCCTCCCCTGGGTAACCGACATCGACCTGATCGAGGTGCTGCTAGGCGGCATCGCCGTGGCGTTGGTGTCGTTCGCCGATACCAGTGTGCTGTCACGTACCTACGCGGCGCGCCTGAAAACGACGGTCAACCCGAACCAGGAAATGTTTGGTCTGGGGGTAGCCAACCTGGCATCCGGGCTGTTCCAAGGCATCCCGATCAGCAGCAGTTCGTCGCGTACGCCGGTGGCTGAGGCGGCCGGCTCGAAAACCCAGCTTACCGGCATCATCGGCGCGGTGGCGGTGACCATCCTGCTGTTGGTCGCCCCCAACCTCATGCAGCACCTGCCCACCAGTGCGTTGGCCGCAGTGGTGATCGCGGCGGCATTGGGGCTTTTCGAGTTCGCCGACCTCAAGCGCATCTTTCGCATGCAGCAATGGGAGTTCTGGCTGTCGTTCACCTGCTTCGTGGGGGTTGCGGTGTTCGGCGCCATCCCCGGTATCTGTATCGCCGTGGCGATTTCGGTGATCGAGTTTCTGTGGGATGGCTGGCGGCCGCACCATGCGGTGCTCGGCCGCGTCGACGGCACCCGTGGCTACCATGACGTGCAGCGTTATCCACAGGCTCGCCGGGTACCGGGGCTGGTGCTGCTGCGCTGGGATGCGCCGCTGTTCTTCGCCAATGCCGAGCAGTTTCAGGCCAAGGTGCTGGCAGCTGTGGATGAGTCGCCTACCCCGGTGCAGCGCCTGGTGATTGCGGCGGAGCCGGTGACCAGTATCGATATCACGTCCGCCGACATGCTGGGCGAGCTCGACCGGGCCCTGGAGGCCCGGGGGGTCGAGTTGCAGTTCGCCGAGATGAAGGACCCGGTGAAAGACAAGATGAAACGGTTCGAATTGTTCCAGCACATGGGCGAGACGGCGTTTCACCCCACTGTCGGCGCGGCGGTGGATGCCTATCTGCAAGACACCGGGGTGGACTGGAAGCCATGAGCCGCTAAACGGCCTTGAGCCGACGCCGGTCGAGCCCTATCAGCAAGGCACTCGCATACCGCGACACGGCCAGAAACAACGCCATGCGGACCGCAAACGCCCGATAGACGTCCTGGCCAGCGGCACTGTCCTGCACTGACTGCCCCAGCAGGATGAGCAGGGTGGTCAGGCAGCTTACCCAGTACGCAGGGCTGTGCCGCGTGCTTGCCACCTGATAGAGCCTGCGCCCCTGCCAGCACCGGCGAGCCGATGAGTTCGCGGCTGGCATGCCGAGCTCGGGTTTCGCCAGCCTGCTGCCCAAGGCTCACCGCCTTCATGACAAGCGGCATGAACGCAACAGCACCGCGAACACCGGCGCCAATATGGGCACCGGCAAGCCACGGCCGAAACCCGCCACCAGGCAGAGCGCCACGCCTAGCGCCAGGCGCAGCGCGCGCAGGCGGCGCAGCTCAATAGGCATAGGACCACCGTGGCCTGCAGTAGGCTGCCGTCATGTGGCATAGGTTCGTACCCTTGCGACCCTGCGCAGTGAGGGAATCAGAAGCGCTCTTGGACCACTTTGAAGGGATAGGCGATGGCTTTGTACTTACCGATCTTGCCGCGCTTGGGCAGCTTCACCACCTTGTCGCCGGTGACGTCCTTGTAGGGAATGCGCGAGAGCAGATGGCTGATGATGTTCAGGCGAGCACGGCGTTTGTCGTCGGAGTGGGCCAGAAACCACGGCGCCCACGATGAGTCGGAGGCAGCGAACATTTCATCGCGGGCGTGGGTGTATTCGTCCCAGTGGGTGTAGGACTTAAGGTCCATGGGCGAGAGTTTCCATACCTTGCGACCGTCATTGATGCGATCTTGCAGGCGGCGGGTCTGCTCCTGGGCGCTGACTTCGAGCCAGTACTTGATGAGGATGATCCCCGACTCGACCATCAGCTTCTCCAGCATGGGGACCACCGACAGGAACTTGCTGGCCTGCTCCTCGGTGCAGAAGCCCATTACCCGTTCAACACCGGCGCGGTTGTACCAGCTGCGATCGAAAATCACCACCTCCCCCGCTGCGGGCAGGTGGTTGAGGTAACGCTGGGAGTACATCTGGGACTTTTCCCGTTCGGTCGGCGCCGGTAGCGCGACCACCCGGAACACACGCGGGCTTACCCGCTCGGTGATGGCCTTGATGGTACCGCCCTTGCCGGCACCGTCCCGGCCCTCGAACAAGATGCACACCTTCAGGCCCTTGGCCACGACCCATTCCTGCAGTTTCACCAATTCCACATGCAGGGTTTTGAGCTGTTTGTCATAGGCCTTGCCGCTCAGCTTCTCAGCGGGCGCCTGCAAGTCTTTCTTCCTGGACGGCTTGGCCATGACACGCTCCTTTGGGGCGAATGAAAGTCAGTATGGTCGATCCCCGGGGTTTTACTTGGCCAACTTGCTGTAGCTGGTCATCAGGTTGCGGTAGTCGGGAATGTGGTTGGAGAACAACGTGCCCAGCCCTTCGACATCATTGCGCCAGTCGCGATGCAGCTCGCAGGCCACCCCGAACCAGGTCATCAGTTGCGCCCCGGCTGCCTCCATCCGCCGCCAGGCCGAATCGCGGGTCAGCTCATTGAAGGTGCCGGAGGCATCGGTTACCACGAACACCTCGAAACCCTCTTCCAGCGCCGACAACGCCGGGAAGGCCACACAGACTTCGGTGACCACGCCGGCGATAAGCAGCTGCTTCTTGCCCGTGGCCTTCACCGCTTTGACGAAATCTTCGTTGTCCCAGGCATTGATGTTGCCCGGCCGGGCGATGTAAGGCGCGTCGGGGAACTGCTCCTTGAGTTCTGGCACCAGCGGCCCGTTGGGACCGGTTTCGAAGCTGGTGGTGAGGATGGTGGGCAGCTTGAAGTACTCGGCCAGGTCGGCCAGTGCCAATACGTTGTTCTTGAAACGGTCGGGGTCGATATCGCGGACCAGCGACAGCAAGCCGGTCTGGTGATCGACCAGCAGCACTGCGGCGTTGTTCTTGTCCAGACGTTTGTATTGGAAGGCCATGACAGATCTCCTTGCGAACGCAGGTTGGGAGTTTCAGCGTAGGCAAGGATTGAGGTTGGGATACGCCGTCAGTCGGCGAAGGCCTGGATGATCACGTCCACAGCATGTCAGTTACGCACTCGTCGGTACTGCTGGGTCGGACTGCGCGGTGAATCTGGCTCTGTCATTTCGATCAGCCCTGCAGCCAAAGCAGGTTTCAGATAGCTTTTGCTGAACGTGGGGCGGTGAGAAAGTCCTAGACGCTGCATCAACTCATTGCTTTTCAACGCTGAACCCGGCGGAAGAATACTCAAAAGGCTGGCTACTTGATCGGTTACTTGATCGGTTACTTGATCGGTAGCCCTCGCTTCAACGAGTGCCTGCAGCAGAGCACTCAGCATGAACTCAGCAAACGGTGTTGCCTCAGCTGCCTGATCTGAAGCTGCAAGCGCTGCGTAATAGGCTTCCTGTTGCTCACGGATAACAGTTTCCACCGGCATGAATGCCATAACAGGGCGCCAGCGACTTAGCAGGAGTGTCTGCCATAACCTCCCCATCCGCCCGTTACCGTCAGCGAACGGATGGATGAATTCAAATTCGTAATGAAACACGCAGCTTACAATCAGAGGATGCCACTCACTGCGGGCCAGCCAATGCAGAAGGTCCTGTACCAGCGTTGCAACCCGGCTGGCGGGTGGCGCCATGTGCAGCAGCTTTGCCTCACGGTAGATACCCACGCCACTCTCGCGGAAGTGACCTGCATCATCAATCAGACCCTGCATCAGTAAACCGTGCGCAGTCAGCAAATCGGATTGACGATCCGGCTGCCAGGCCGGCATCGCATCGTAAGCAGAGAAGGCGTTGCGGACTTCCTGGATCTCGCGTGGCAAACCCATTACTCGCTTTCCATCCAATAGCGCGGTCACCTGCTCGACGGTAAGGGTATTGTTTTCAATGGCAAGCGAGGCCTGGATGGTCCGTATACGGTTACCTCGGCGCAGTTGGGGTGTGAAGGTATCCTCCCGATAAGCCGTCAGTTGCCCCACGCACTCACTGATCTCGGCGACCAGTGCCAATATTCGCGGCGTTACTGTCAGTGGCGGCTGATAATTGCTCATCGCCTGTATTTCCTTTGAATTCAAAAGACCTGAAGAGGGGCTGCATTGCCACCCATAGGCCACACGCAATTGCCTTCACCTTATCCACTGCTATGGCATGGGTAAAGCAAGCGGGGCTGTTGGTTCACGAATTTCTAAACTAATTATTTCCCCCCAGCGATTTTTCCCCCCGCCCCTCCCCACCAGAATCGCTTCACCACAATCACAAAAACCGTGAGGCCACTCCCGTGGACCAGACACTCCAGGTACGGCAGGCCGCCGCCGACCTCGTCGCCGCCTTCGCCAGCAACGACACCGCCCGCTACTTCGCCTGCTTCAGCGAAGATGCCACCTTCCTTTTCCACACCTTGGCGCAACCGCTGCTGTCGCGCGGTGCCTACGAGGGCCTCTGGGCCCAATGGCAGGCCGATGGCTTTGCCGTGCTTAGCTGCGTTTCGAGCAATGCCCAGGTAAGCCTGCAGGGTGATGTGGCGGTTTTCATGCACGATGTTGCCACGCACATCCGCATCGCTGGCGAACAGCAGCAACTGGCCGAGCGCGAAACCATTGTGTTCCGCCGCCACGGCGAACGCTGGCTGGCCTGCCATGAGCACCTGTCGGTCGTCACCGCAGCCTGATTCACCTTTACGCGGCCCTGCCGCCCTGCCATCGCACCCACAAAAGGGCCGCGCCCCGCGCCGGCCTACAACAACGCGCTGGAGCATCACCATGAGCCACTCGACCGGTATCGAGACCAATGGCGTCGAACAGATCCCTGACGATCAACGCGACGCCTCCCCGCTGGACCTGTTCCGCCTGATCTTCGGCGGTGCCAACACCTTTGCCACTGCCGTGCTGGGCAGCTTCCCGGTGCTGTTCGGGCTGTCGTTCCAGGCTGGGGTCTGGGCGATCCTGCTCGGCGTCGGCGTGGGTGCGCTGATCCTTGCACCGATGGGCTTGTTCGGTGCGCTCAACGGCACCAACAACGCGGTGTCGTCGGGCGCACACTTCGGCGTGCACGGGCGCATCGTCGGCTCGTTCCTGTCGCTGCTCACCGCCGTGGCGTTCTTCTCGCTGTCGGTATGGAGTTCCGGCGATGCCCTGGTCGGCGGCGCCAAGCGCCTGGCAGGGCTGCCGGAAACCGACCTGACCCTGGGCCTGGCCTACGGCCTGTTCGCCACACTGGTGCTGGTGGTGTGCATCTTCGGCTTCCGCTTCATGCTGTGGGTCAACAAGATTGCCGTGTGGGCCTCGAGCCTGCTGTTCCTGCTGGGCATCTTCGCCTTCGCCGGCCCATTCGATGCGGGCTACGCCGGGAGCGTCAGCCTTGGCCAGGCCGGATTCTGGGCAGCCTTCGTCGGCGCGGCGATCCTGGCCATGAGTAACCCGGTCTCGTTCGGCGCCTTCCTGGGCGACTGGTCGCGCTATATCCCGCGGCAAACGCCCAAGGCGCGCATCATGCTGGCGGTGATCGCCGCCCAGGCCGCCACGCTGATTCCGTTCCTGTTCGGCCTGTGCACCGCGACCCTGGTGGCCACCCAGGCCGCGGACTATATCGCCGCCAACAACTATGTGGGTGGCCTGCTGGCGATTTCGCCTAGCTGGTTCTTCCTGCCGGTGTGCCTGATCGCGGTGATCGGTGGCATGTCTACCGGCACGACTGCCCTTTACGGCACCGGGCTGGACATGTCGAGCGTGTTCCCCCGCCTGCTCAGCCGCGCGGGCGCCACCGTGCTGATCGGGGTAATGGCCATTGCCTTCATCTTCATCGGCCGCTTCACCTTCAACCTGGTACAGAGCGTTTCGACCTTCGCCGTGCTGATCATCACCTGCACCAGCCCGTGGATGGTGATCATGATTCTCGGCCTGATCACCCGCCGCGGCTTCTACCACGCCGACGACCTGCAAGTGTTCACCCGCGGCCAACGCGGCGGCCACTACTGGTTCCTGCATGGCTGGAACTGGCGCGGCATGGGGGCGTGGATCCCCAGCGCGGTGGTCGGCCTGTGCTTCGTCAACCTGCCTGGGCAGTTCATAGGCCCGCTGGGCGACCTGGCTGGCGGCATCGACGTGAGCCTGCCGGTCACCCTGAGCATGGCCGGTGTGCTTTACCTGCTGCTGCTCAACCTCTTCCCTGAACCTGCCGGCGTGTATGGCCCCAACGGCCCGCGCTGGGTGCGCTGCAAAAGCACCTCACACACGCCGGTGCTGAACCCGGCCGAAATAGCCTGACTGGATAACGATCATGACCACTTCCCACTACATTGCCGGCCGCTGGGTCGAAGGCCTGGGCAGCGACTGCATCAGTGTCAATGACCCTGCACTGGGCCAACCTTTCGCCGAACTGATGGCCGCCAGCGTTGCCCAGGTCGACCAGGCCGTGGCGGCGGCGCGCGAAGCCCTGCCCACATGGAAGCAGGTAGGCGCCAGCGAGCGTGCGGCCTACCTGCGCGGTTTTGCCGAGCAGCTCGGGCAACGCCGTGAAGCATTGATCAGCCTGCAAATGCGCAACAACGGCAAGCCTCGCCACGAGGCCGAAATCGACCTGGACGATGCCATAGCCACCTTCGCGTATTACGCCGACCTGGCCGAGCAACTGCCGCAAAGGAACCGCGACGTGGCGTTGGCCGCACCGGGCTTCACCGCCCGCACCCGGCTGGAGCCGGTGGGTGTGGTCGGTTTGATCGTGCCGTGGAACTTCCCGTTGGTGACCAGCGCGTGGAAGCTCGCACCGGCCTTGGCTGCAGGCTGCACCGTGGTACTCAAACCCTCGGAAATCACCCCACTGATCGAGCAGGCCTACGGCCAGATCGCCGATACCCTGGGCCTGCCTGCGGGCGTGCTGAACATTGTCAACGGCAAAGCCGAGACCGGCGCCGCACTGAGCAACCACAGCGGTGTGGACAAGCTGTCGTTCACCGGCAGCAACAGCGTCGGCAGCCAGGTGATGCGCAGCGCATCGGCACAGTGCCGGCCGGTGACCCTGGAGCTGGGCGGCAAATCGGCAATCGTGGTCTTCGATGATTGCGATGTGGACCAGGCGGTAGAGTGGATTGTCGCCGGTATTACCTGGAACGCGGGGCAAATGTGCTCGGCTACCTCTCGCTTGCTGGTGCACGAGGGCATTGCCGATGCGCTGCTGCCACGCCTGCAACAGGCACTGGAAACGCTGCGCGTGGGTAACCCACTGACCGAAGAAGTGGACATGGGCCCGCTGACCAGCCAGGCGCAATGGCTGAAGGTTGCCAGCTACTTCGCCACAGCCCGTGAAGAGGGGCTGCAGTGCCTGGCCGGTGGCAAAGCGCTGGACCGCGACGGCTGGTTTGTCAGCCCGACGCTGTATACCGACGTACCGGTGGGGAGCCGTCTGTGGACTGAAGAGATCTTTGGGCCGGTGCTGTGTGCGCGCCGTTTCACCACCGAAGCACAGGCAATTGCCGAGGCCAACGACAGCCGTTTCGGCCTGGTCGCCACGGTTTGCTCAGCGGACCTTGAGCGCGCCGAGCGGGTGGCCGATGCGCTGGAAGTCGGGCATGTGTGGATCAACTCGGTACAAGCGGTGTTCGTCGAAACGTCTTGGGGCGGCACCAAGGGTAGCGGCATCGGGCGCGAGCTTGGGCCTTGGGGGTTGTCGGGCTACCTGTCGGTCAAGCATGTGACGCGTTGCCTGGGCTGACAGCTCCGTTATGGGGGCTGCTGCGCAGCCCATCGCCGGCAAGCCGGCTCCCACCGCGACCGCGTAGTTCTTCAGATCTGCGCTTTACCTGTGGCCGCAACTGTCTTGCCCAATCTCTAAAAGCCGGCGCAATCCATGTGGGAGCCGGGCTTGCCGGCGATCACCGGTGAAGCCGGTGCCATTCACCGCTGCGCCTGTATCGCCAGCAAGACAGTCGCTCCCACGTTCAGCCCTGACACAGCACCACCGCAGGCCGGCTTGCGCGCAAAGCCTTCACGCCGGCTCGTCGCCCTGGCGCGCGCCCTCCTGCACCAGCACCATGCTCTGCGGTGAAGACAGGGCAATGCCCTCATCACGCAAACGCCCCAGGATGGTGAACAGCAGGTCGCTGCGCGCCCCCGACACCTGCCGCGGCCCCGCCACATAGCCACTGACACTGATCACCATACCGCTGGCCGTCAGGTCCTTGAAGGTTACCGACGCAGCCGGCGCGTCCAGGATCGCTTCATGCTCGTGAAAAGCACTCAGCAGCAGGTCGCGAACCTGGTTGGCATCGGTATCCAATGGCAAGGTCAGGGTAATGCCCACCACGCCCAAGGCATTGCCCATGGTCACGTTGCGCACGTTCTGCGAGATGAACTGCGAGTTGGGCACGATCACCGTGGAGCGGTCAGACATCTGGATCTCGGTGGCGCGCACGTTGATGCGGCGAATGTCACCCTCGACGCCGGCCAGGCTCACCCAGTCGCCCACCTTGACCGGGCGTTCGGTGAGCAGGATCAGACCGGAGATGAAATTCTGCACGATCTGCTGCAAGCCGAAACCGATACCCACCGACAGCGCACTGACCACCCAGGTCAGGCTGGTGAGGTTGATGTGCAACGTCGACATCACCAGCATGGCCAGGAACAGGAAGCCCAAATAACCGACCAGCGTTACCAGCGAGGCACGCATGCCGGCATCCATGTCGGTTTCCGGCAGCAGGCGCTCGCTCAGCCAGCGCTTGAGCACACGGATACCGAGCATGCCGCCCAACAGCAACGCCACGGCCAGCAGGATGTCCTGGGGCACGATGTTCAGGTTGCCGAGTAATTTGCCACCGGTGCCGTCCCAATCGCCCAGGCTCAGCAGCAACTCGCCCGGGCTGGTGCCAGAGGGCATAAACGCCAGCATCACGGCCAGGAACAGCAGGACCGTGCGGCTGACACCGGTCAGGATGGTACTGGCCTGCGCCTGGTGACGTGGTGCCAGGCCCAGCGACGACGCCAGTGCCAGGCCTCCGGGTTGGCGCGGTGACAGCAGGATTTCGCACAGGTCAGCCAGGAAGGTGGTCAACAGGTAGGCGCAGGTGGCGACCACACTTATCCACAGCAGCTTGGCAGTGAGGAAGTAGGCCAGGGTGAGGTAACCGGCCAGCAACGTCAGCAGGATCAGCCCGACCCACACCACGATCACGAACGGGATCAGCCCTGCCAGCCCGGTCGGGCGCGCCAGCCCATGTTTGCGCAAGGTACGGCGGTAACGTACCAGCGCCGCCAAGAAGATCGCGGCCACCACCAGCGCGGTCAGGCCATTGATGGCGACAGTCAGCGCCAGGCTGGTGCCGATCACACTGTTGATGCGCTCGAAGGTCAGCATCACCATCAGTGCCAGGGCCAGCAACTTGGGGAACCAACCCAGAGCAGTGGCCACTTCGTCGGGGATCGGCGGCAGGCGCCAGGATGGCCGTTGCAGCATCAACATGGCCCGGCCAAGGCCGGTGATGAAGGCACTGAACACCACGAGCAGGAGGAAGTGGTTGGTCAGGTTGGCCATGTCCGAGCCCAACCTGGCACTACTTTCAAGGCCCCAGCGCAGCAGCGACACGGCACCGGCGATGGTGCCCAGGGTGGCCAGGCTCACGCTCACCGCCAGTGCGCTTCGACGCAGGCGGCCTTCGGGCAGCCAGCGAACCATGGCGGCAGCGAGCACGCGTTCAAGCACCAGGCGGACCAGTGTCCAGACCAGGGTCGCAGCCACCAGGCTGGTGATGAAGAGCCCGCGGTGTTCAGCGCTGAAGGCACTGGCGACGGCATCGGCCGCCTCGCCGCGCAGGTCACGCAGGCGCATCACATCGTCCTCGGTAGGACGGATCAGCGACTGCCAGAAGGCAGGGCTCAGCGGGCTGGCCGCGCGGCTGGTAACTTGCGAGTTGAACTGGCTACGGCGCAGGTTGACGATTTGCGTGGACAGGTCGCGCGCCGACTGGGTCAGCTTGGTGGCCTGATCCTGCTCAGCGAGCACGGACTTTTTCTGCGCCTCCAGCTCCTTGCGCTGTAAGGCCAGGGTGGCGGCTTCGTCCTTCTGCACCGGGCCGAGGACCTTGAGCTTGTCGTCGAGGCTCTGTACGTCGGCAGCGCGCAAGCTACTCAGCGCATCAGCCTGGCGCTGGACCTGCACGGTAGCAATGCGCAGTTGCGAGAGCAGGTCGTCGTTGGCGTTGCTGGTCACGCCCTGACGAATCTGGTCGAGCCTGTCGCTCAACTGCTCGATGCTTGCGTTTTCATCAAGTACCGGCAGCTCGCCGGCAACCAGGTTGGCAACCGGCACGGAGGCCGACCAGGCCGGCGACGCAAGCGCCAGCATCAGGGCCATTACACCCAGGTAAAATCGGGCAAGGCAGGCACGCCTCATCGAACGTTCCTCATCACAAGGCTATTTGGCGGTGGATTCTACGCGGCTTGCGGCGTTCAGGAGAGTGCCGTTTCTCGCTCCAACAGTTGCCGCTTACGCTCCACCCCCCAGCGGTAGCCGCTGATGTCGCCGTCCCGGCGCACCACCCGGTGGCAAGGAATCGCCACGGCGATACGGTTGGCCGCGCACGCCATGGCCACTGCGCGCACGGCTTTGGGCGCGCCAATGCGCTCGGCGATCTCGGTATAGCTTACCCGGCCGCCCACTGGCACTTCACACAGAGCTTGCCAGACCCGCTCCTGAAACGCGGTGCCCTGCACATCCAGAGGCAAGTCCAGGCCCAGGGCTGGCGCCTCGACGAAGCCCACCACCTGCGCCACCAGGCGTTCGTACTCGGCATCGCCGCCGATCAGGCGCGCATTGGGGAATTGATCCTGCAATTGCTCCAGTAGCGCTTCAGGCGCGTCCCCCAACAGGATCGCGCAAATGCCTTTTTCACTCTGCGCCACAAGGATCGCCCCCAGTGAACACTGCCCCACGGCAAAATGAATGGCCGTGCCCGCACCACCGGCACGGTACTGGCGCGGGCGCATGCCCAAGCGCTGACCGGCGCTTTCGTAGAAACGGCTGTTGGAGTTGTACCCTGCAGCAAAGATGGCATCGGTCACCGATGTTTTCCCCTCGCCCAGCCCCTCGCGCAGGCGCCGGGCGCGGAAGGCTGTGGCATAGGCCTTCGGCGTGAGGCCGGTTTCGGCCTTGAACAGGCGGTGCAGGTGGTACGGGCTGACACCCAGTTGGGTACCGAGCTGGGCCAGGCCGGGTGGGTTGTCCGGGGTTTCGAGCAGGCGGCAGGCGCGTGCTACCAGTTCGCCGTGGCGAACGCTCGACGGCTTGCCCTGGCAACGCCGGCAGGGCCGATAGCCTGCGGCCTGCGCGGTGGCGGCATCGGTGAAGAATTCAACGTTCTCGCGCTTGGCCATGCGCGCTTTACAGCCAGGTTGGCAGTAAATGCCGGTGGTGCGCACGGCGTAGACGAAATGGCCTGCCGCCGCCGGATCGCGGGTGTATACGGCTTGCCAGCGTTGTTCGTCAGTGGTGTAGGGCGTCATTGGGGTATGCCTCAACTAAGCTGATCGTCTCAGGCCCGCCACAGATACCAGGCTGCCACAGTCCGGTAGGGGCGCCACCCGGCGCCCAGCGAACGCATCTGCGCCGGTGTCGGCGCCTTGCCCAGCCCCTTGAGGCGACGATACCCTTCGCGCACGGCGAAATCGTCCACCGGTAATACATCCGAACGCTCCAGGCTGTAGATCAGCAGCATCTCGACGGTCCAGCGGCCCACGCCCCTCAACGCAACCAGGCGCTCGATCAACGCCTCGTCGCTCATGCCCAATGCCTCTTCCCGGCACGGCACCGCGCCATCCCGCGCGGCCAGGGCAATCCCCTGAATCGTCGCCAGCTTGCTGGCGGAAAACCCACAGGCACGCAGCGTTTGCGGCGCCACCTCAAGCAACTGCCTCGGCCCGGGGAACCCATCGTCAGGAAACAACGCCAGCAATCGTCCGAGTATCGCCTCGGCCGCTCGTGCATGCAGTTGCTGGTACGCAATCGCCCGGACCAACGCCTCATAAGGCTCGCGCCCCGGCGTCGCCCGGTGCAGGCACGGCCCGGTCGCAGCAATGTGCCGCGCCCAGTCAGGGTCCAGCGCGGCCAGGTACTCGGTGGCTTCGCGGTAGGCTTCAGGCGAGAGGTCGGCCAGGATCATCCGTAGCTCCAGTGGGTTCAAGGCAGGACCAGCTTAGCCCAGCCACGCATCGTGGAAACGCCGAATCTTGCGCAGCTAATTCCTGGCAACCATTGCCCCGTGCCATCATCCATGCATAGAATTGAGAACTATTCACAGTCACGTGCGCTTCATGGGGTCAGCCGCTACGATGCAGCTCAACGACACGCTCAAACCCGCCGAAGTCGCCCTGCTCTACCAGTCCCATCACGCTTGGCTACGTGGCTGGCTGCGCAGCCGGGTCGGCTGCCAGGAACACGCCGCGGACCTTGCACAGGACACCTTCGTGCGCCTGCTGCGCGCGCGCCAGGTTTCGCCGATCAAAGAGCCGCGGGCATACCTGAGCAGCATCGCTCGCGGCCTGATGATCGACCAGTTCCGCCGTCGCGCCCTGGAGCGCGCCTACCAGGAAAGCCTGGCCCAGGTACCTGAAGGCGAAGTACCCAGTGAAGAGCATCGCCTGGTGATCCTGGATGCCCTCGAGCGCCTTGACCGCGCCCTGCACCAGCTCAGGCCACGCGCCCGTCAGGCCTTTCTGCTGGCCCAGCTCGATGGCTTGAGTATCGCGCAGATAGCCCTGCGCCTGGGCGTTTCGCGCGCCACCGTCGAACGCGACCTGGCCAAGGCCCTGAGCGTCTGCTACCGGTTGCGCTATGCCGGACTGTGATCATGCACCCGCCCAGGCTCAGGTAGACCAGGCCATCGAGTGGCTGGTGAAGCTGCGCTTCGACACCCCCAGCCCGGCTACCGAACGGCAGTTCCAGCAATGGTTGGCCCACCACCCCCACAATGCCAAGGCCTGGCAGCGGGTGAGCTCCCTTAGCGACGAGCTGGCGGGGCTGCCCAGCGACCTTAGCCGACGCACCCTGGATGGCCGCCAACGTCAGCGCATCAATCGCCGTGACCACCTCAAGTTGCTGGCGGTGATAGCGATCGGCGGCAGTGTCGGCTGGGCCGCGCGCGAGCCGCTAGGCCTGCCCGCCCTGGTGGCCGACAGCCGCACCGGCACTGGCGAACGGCGCCGCTTGCAGGGCAGCGATGGCAGTCAGATCCAGCTCAACACTGCCAGCGCTATCGACCTGCGATACGGCGCCGAGCTGCGCGAACTGGCGCTGCTGCGCGGTGAAGTCAGCCTGGCCTGCAACCCTGGCGACAACCGCCCGTTCCGCATCACTACCCGGGTTGGGGCCATGGCCACCCGGGACGGCCAACTGCTGCTGCGCGAGAACGACCAGGGGCTGCTGCTGGCTGTGCGCCGCGGCGAAGTCACCTTGTTCCCCGCCTCCGCTACACCACGGGTGGTTCGGGCAGGCGAGGTGCTGCAGGTGTCGCCGCGCGGGGCCCATGCACTTGCCTCGTTGCATGGCGACCCGTGGGGCTGGACCGACGGTGTGCTGAGCGTGCAACAGATGCCACTGGGCGAGTTCTGCGCCGAACTGGCCCGCTATCGCCCAGGGCTGCTGCGCTGCGCTGGCGAGGTGGCGGCGCTCAAGGTATCCGGCACTTACCAACTGAACGATACAGGGCAGGTTCTGCAACTGCTGACCCGCAGCCTGCCGGTACGGGTCGATTACCGCACACGCTATTGGGTCAGCGTAGGGGCTGCCTGAACTTTTTGAAAAAGAATGAGGTGGAATCTCATTCTCGTTCGACCTGAAGGAACAAAACCCGAAAAGTGGTCTACGAAACCTTCAGGAGCGGTCCATGATCCACCCGTGTTCCCCCCGCAACGACAGGCTGCGCCATGCCGTGCGCGCCGCCGTGTTCGGCATTGGCCTGGGCAGCGCCTTGGCACTGCCTGTACAGGCCACCGCTGCACCCGCCAGTGAGCACCGGCAAATCGACTGGAGCATCCCCGCAGGCCCTCTGGCCCCGGCACTGGACCAGTTGGCGCGCCAAGGCGGCCTGAGCCTGTCGTTCGATGCGAACAGCCTGATGGGCAAGACCACCCAGGGCGTGCAGGGCCGCCATGAGCCGGCTCAGGCATTGACCCTGGTGCTGATGGGCAGCGGTATGCAAGTGCAGCAGGAAGGCGACAACAGTTTTCTGCTGATACCTGCACTGGACGCGGGCAGCGCACTGCAACTGGGTGCGACCAGCATTTCCAGCGATCGCTTGGGCGAAACCACCGAGCACAGTGGCTCGTACACGACCGGTGCGGTCACCATCGGCAAGACTGCACAGAGCATTCGCCACACCCCGCAGTCGGTGACCGTGGTCACCCGTCAGCGCATAGACGACCAGAACATCACCAACCTGACCAACCTGCTGGAGCAGACGCCGGGGGTGGTGGTGAACCTCACCGACAGCGAACGCGTGCAGTACTACTCGCGTGGCTATGCGATTGATGCCATCCAGTACGATGGCGCCACCGTGGTGCAGGGCAGCGGCGGAGGCTCATTCATCCAGAGCGATTCGGCCATCATCGACCGCGCCGAGATTTTGCGCGGGGCCACCGGCATGATCCGCGGCGCGGGTAACCCGTCCGGCACCGTCAACCTGGTGCGCAAGCGCCCGACGCACGCATTCCAGGGCGAAGGCAGCGTCACCCTCAGTTCCTGGGATGCCCAGCGGTATGTCGCCGATCTCTCCGGCCCGCTGACAGACACCGGCAACGTGCGCGGCCGGGTGATCGCCGTGCACGATGACAAAGACCATTTCCAGGACTCGCGCCAAGAGCGCAAAGAAGTGTTCTACGGTGTGCTGGCGTTCGATCTGAATGACAGCACCACCCTGACCACTGGCCTTGAGTGGACCAAGCTCGATGCCACCGGCGCCTGGGGCAACCTGCCCGCCAACTACGATGGCTCGCCCCTGCCCCTTGGCCGCAGCACTTACCTGGGTGCCGACTGGAACCGCTGGGACCGCAGCAACCTGCAGACCTTTGCCGAGCTCGAACACCGTTTCGATAACGATTGGTCGCTCAAGCTGATGGCCCAGCGCACGCACTTCGAGCTGGATGACCACGGGTTCAAGCAGACCTACTTCACCCGGGCCAGCGGCGCGGCCAACCCAGGCAACAACCCCTATCTGATGAACTATCAGGTTACCGAGGGCGACGGCGGCGAGAGCCTGCAGAACAACCTGAGCGCCACCCTCAACGGGCCGTTCGAACTGCTGGGTCGCACCCATGACCTGATGCTGGGTGTCGAGCGCATCCGCAACGATTCCTACGCCTCTGCCACCAATTTCGTCTCTTCTGGGGTGTTCGACATCCGCGAATGGGACCCAAAGACCAGCCTGGCCGAACCGGACATCGACATCACCGCCCATCCGGTGCGCACGCGCACCACCCAGGAAGCGGCCTACGCCACCTGGCGCATTTCCCTGGCCGACCCGCTCACGGCAATCATCGGGGCGCGGGCCAACTGGTATGACTACGAGCAGGAAAACAACGTCAAGGCGAACGGCAAGTTCAGCGTCGACAACAAGATCGTGCCGTACGCAGCGCTGATCTATGACCTCAACGACAACTTCAGTACCTACGCCAGCTACACCGAAATCTTCAACCCGCAGACCGCCACCGACGTCAGCGGCTCGGTGCTGGAGCCAACCACAGGCGAAGCTTACGAGACCGGCATCAAGGGCGAGTTCTACGAAGGAAGGCTGAACACCTCGCTGGCGTTCTTCCGCATCTACCAGGTCGGCAACGCCCTGGATGACCTGAGCGGCCCCAACCCCTGCCCGCCCAACTACACCTCGGGCTATTGCAAGGTCGCTGCAGGCAAGAACCGCAGCCAAGGCTTCGAGCTGGAGATTTCCGGCGAAGTGCTGCCAGGCTGGAACGTAACCGGTGGCTACACCTACAACACCACCAAGCAACTCAAGGACACCATCAGCAACACCGGCAACGCCATCCGCACCACCGACCCCAAGCGCATGCTGCGCCTGTTCACCAGCTATCGCCTGCCGGGTGAGCTGCAAGCGTGGACCGTTGGCGGCGGCGTGCAAGCGCAGAGTGACATCTACAACCGCAGCGGCAGCGCCGAAGCCTCCCAGGCGGGGTATGCGGTGTATAACGCGATGGTCAATTACCGGTTCAACGAGCATTACTCGTTGCAGCTCAATGCCAACAATATCTTCGACAAGAAGTACTACCGCCAGGTCGCGCCGACGCCGACCGGGTATTACTGGGGTGATCCGCGCAATGTCTCGGTGACCTTGCGCGGCAGCTTCTGACGCAGGCTGCCGGCTTGCCCGGCGGCCGGGCCAGCACTGGCAACGACACGCTTCAGTCCGCCACTGCCCGCAGCTTACCGGCCCGCCGGTACGACTGCCGGGCAACGCACACGAACAGCCCTGCCATGATCGCCAGCGCCATCGGCAACCCATGCGGCGCCACATCCATCGCCGCGCCGCTGACCAGCGGCCCGACCAGGCTGCCGACGCCCCACAACAAGCCGACGCTGGCATTGGCGGTGACAAGGTCCTGGCCCTTGAAACGCTGCCCGATCAGCACCAACGCCAAGGTGTAGATACCGCCTGCCACGGCGCCAAGCACCACCAGCAGCGGCCACAGCAGCCAGGTCATCTGCAGCAGCCACGGCAAGGCGATACCGATTGCCATCGCCACCAGCCCGCACACCAGGTGCAGCCCGGTACGCTCGACCCGGTCGGCCAGCCAGCCCAGCGGCAACTGGAAAACCATGTCACCGGCGAACACCACCGTCACCATCAGCGCCGCCACACCCACGGCAAACCCATGGCTGGTGGCGTACACCGGCAACAACGACAGCACGACCGCATCGAAGAACGAGAAGAACAGCACAGCCACGCACAACGCCGGGGCGACGCGGAAGAAGCCCGCCAGGCCGAAGCTTTTCTCACCCTCGTCACCATGCTCCACATGATCGTTCGGCACGGTCAGCACAATGCACACCAGCGCCAGGCCATAGCACAGGCTCACCACACCGGTGATCCACGGGCTGTTGGCGCCGATCACTGCGAGCATCGCCGGGCCGAGCACCTGGAAGCCGGTGAAGCTGGTGGCGTAAAGCGCCATGATCTTGCCGCGGTTGTGGTCCGGGCACAGTTCGTTGACCCACGACTCACCCAGGATGATTGCGATGCCCATCCCGATACCCAGGCCCAGGCGTAGCAGGGCCAGCATCCAGACCGAATCGAAGGCCAGCTCCAGCAAGGCGATGCTGACGGTGCACAGGCTGAAGCACAGCAGGTAGATGGTGCGCCGGGGCAGGTACCGGCAACAGGCGTCGACCATGAACGCCGACAGCATCATCCCCGCCGCGGGTATGGCCGAGATGATACCGATCTGCAAGGTGCCGGCGCCGGCCTCATGCAGGCGCAACGACACCAGCGGCAGGCTGGCTCCCAGGCTGAAGCCAACCACAGACACGGCGAACAGAAGGCCCGCCAGCAAACGCATATTCATGTACCACTCCAAGCAAACTGAAAAGACGCGCAGATACAGGCGCCCGGGCGCACGCCGGGAAAGCGGGTGACGCAGGGGCGCAGGTCAGTTCAGGGCGAGGTGTGGCGAGAAGGTAAAGGCAAACAGCACACTGCGGCGACGCTTGAGCACCGTATCGCTCGGCCACGCGCGACGCATGGCCTGGAGGGCAGGCTGGCGGGCGTATGGAAGGGATGGGGTACGGCGCATTGCTTTGGCTACTACGCAGGTTGGAGACAAGAGGCGGCACTCTAGGCCAAGCCAGGTTGAGCCGTCAATTGCCCGCGCCCACCGCGCGCAGCAGCACTGCCCCGACAGTGCAAGCGGCGGTCTTGCCGGTGAAGGTGGCGCATGGCACCGGCTTCACCGGTGATCGCCGGCAAGCCGACTCCCACAAGATGGCGGCCTACCCCGAGGAAGTTGGACACCCATCCAATGTCTGGCTCAACGTCCAACCGCTGGCGCGAATCCCTCGTGGGAGCCGGCTTGCCGGCGATTGGGCTGCAAAGCAGCCCCTGCTCAGCGCTTACCCGTGTTAGGCAGAAACACCGCCAACAGGCCGAACAATGGCAGGAACGAACATACGCCATACACGTACTCGATGCCGCGCAAATCCGCGACGTACCCCAGCAGCGCCGCGCCAATCCCGCCGAAGCCGAACATCAGCCCGAAGAAGACCCCGGCAATCATGCCCACACTGCCCGGTACCAGCTCCTGGGCGTACACCACGATCGCCGAGAACGCCGACGCCAGGATAAAGCCAATGACCACGCTAAGCACGGTGGTCCAGAACAGATCGGCGTACGGCAGCGCCAGGGTGAAAGGCGCCACACCGAGGATGGAGAACCAGATGACCGCCTTGCGCCCGATACGGTCACCGATGGGCCCACCAAAAAAGGTGCCGGCCGCGACCGCGCCAAGGAACAGGAACAGGTGCAACTGCGAGCTGGCCACCGACAGGTCGAACTTCTCGATCAGATAGAAGGTGAAGTAGCTGGTGAAACTGGCCATGTAGAAGTACTTGGAGAACACCAGCAGGCCCAGGACGACCAACGCCGCGATCACGCGCTTGCGCGAGATGCCATGGGTGGCCTGCACCACCTTGCGCGCCTTGGCCTGGTTGAGGTGCTCGGTGTACCAGCGGCGCAGCATCAGGGTCACGGCGAAGAACAGCAGCCCTGCCACGCCGAACCATGCCACATGGGTCTGGCCGAACGGGATGACGATGGCCGCCGCCAGCAGCGGGCCAAAGGCCGAGCCAGCGTTGCCACCCACCTGAAAGGTCGACTGCGCCAGGCCGAAACGCCCACCTGAGGCCAGCCGCGCAATCCGCGAGGTCTCCGGGTGGAAGGTCGACGAGCCGATACCCACCAGTGCAGAAGCCAGCAAGATCATCGGGAAGCTGCCGACGAAAGCCAGCATGACGATACCCACCAATGTGCACAGGGTGCCGAGCGGCAACAGGTTCGGTGTCGGCCGGCGGTCGGTGAAGAAGCCAACCCAGGGCTGCAGCAACGACGCCGTTATCTGAAAGGTCAGTGTGATCAGGCCGATCTGGGTGAAACTCAGGTCGTAATTGGCCTTGAGCATCGGGTAGATCGCCGGCAGCACCGACTGGATGAGGTCATTGATCAGGTGCGCCAGTGCACAGAAGGCGATGATGCGCATCACCAGGGGGTTGGCTTGGGTTGCCGAACCGGTGCTGGCAGTGGAGGTGCTGCTGATGGCCATGAGTTTGAGATCCGTGCGCAGGTGTGGGATCCGATTATCAGGAAACAAATGGATACATAGCTACCTTTTTATCCCGCTTAACCGCGTACTTGCAAATGGTTCTCAATATATTTAGCATCCTCACCGATTGATTTCCCATAATCGTTGGGCGATAACGCCCTTTAGCGAGCACATTTTCAGCATGAGCCCGATGCCCGCCACGCAGATTCAGGCCGACGCGCAACAGGAAGCACTGGCGTGGTTCTCCCGCCTGCGCCAGCCTGGCTGCGATGATCGTGAACGGCAGGCTTTCGCCCGCTGGTGCCAGGCCCCGCTCAACGCCCATGCCTACGCCGAGCTCGAAGCTTGCTGGCAGCAATTGCAGGCGCCACCGGCACGGCCCCGCCCGCGCCAGCTCACCGTGCGGCGCAGCCACCTCGGCAAAGCGCTGGCATTGCTGTTCCTGCTGGCGCTGAGCGTGGCGGCGTACCTGTACTGGCCACTGATGCAGCGCCTGGGCAGCGACCTGCACACTGGCGCTGGCGAGCGGCGCAGCGTGCGCCTGGCCGATGGCTCTACCCTGCACATGGGCAGCGCGAGTGCACTGAATGTCGACCTGCGCGGGCGCACCCGCCTGTTGCAGGTTGTGCAGGGCCAGGTAGAGGTGCACGTGGCGCTCGACGGCCGCGCCCTTGAACTGCAGGTGGATGATTCGCGTATCCAGGTGTTCGGTACTCGCCTGATGGTGGCGCGTCATGCCGAGCATGACGAACTGGTGGTACTCAATGGCAAAGCCCTGATCGCCCAGGGTAGCGACCAGCGTATGGTGTCTGCGGGTGAGCGGGTGACCTTCACCGAGGCGCGGATCGGCCCGGTGCAAAAGGCCGATATCAAAAACGCGGGCGCCTGGCGCAGCGGCGGGTAAGCGGCGACTTCGACCTCGACCGCGCTGCACAAACCCTCGACGCGCTGGTTGCCGAGCAGCATCTGCAGCTGTACAGCATTCTCGGCCAATGGCTGATCGTGCGCTGAAACCAGGCTGGGCGGCTAAGTTTTTGAAAGCGTGCAAATTTTTTTTGAAATGAGTGTTGACAGAGGGGCATCACAAGGGAATAATGCGCGCCATCGGCTACATAGCTCAGTTGGTTAGAGCATAGCATTCATAATGCTGGGGTCCGGGGTTCAAGTCCCTGTGTAGCCACCAAACTTGAAAAGGGCTTACCGCAAGGTAGGCCCTTTTCTTTTGCCCGCAGAAACGTTCAGCCCCTCTCTTTCGCCTTCAGCGCACCCCCGATACCGCCACTGCCAAGCCGAGCCCAATCAGCGCGACACCAATCAGCCGGTCGACCAGCCGCTGGCGCTCGATCATCACGTTGCGCAAGCCGGCACTGGAAAAAAACACCGCCACCAGGCTAAACCACGCCCAGTGGGCCAGCGACATGAAGGCACCGTAAGCGAAATCCAGCGCCAGCGGGCTGCCGGGCTGCACGACCTGGGTGTAGGCACTGATCACGAAGAGCATGGTTTTGGGGTTCAGGGCGTTGGTCAGAAAACCCGTGCGCAGGGCAGCCAGCAGCCCCGCCGCTGGTTCCTGGCCATCCAGGCTGATGCGAGTGGTACTGGTCAACGACTGATAACCTAGATAGATCAGGTATCCCGCGCCCAGCACTTTCATCGCCAGGAACAGCGCAGGGCTCTGGCTGATGACCACGGCGATGCCCAACACCGTGTACAGCACATGCACCTGAACGCCGAGGGCGATACCCACGGCAGCCGCAAGGCCGGCCTCGCGCCCCTGTGCATAACTGCTGCGGGTGACCATGGCGAAATCGGCGCCGGGGCTGATGACGGCCAAGATGGTGAAGAGGGCTACGGCGAAAAGCTCAGTCACGAAGAAGGTCCTCGATAGGCGATGAAAATGCACAGATGTCGCCATTATCGAAAGCGCGAAAACGAAGTAAAACCGATTTATAGTGACGCAAATTCGCTAGTTTTTCTCACACAGGTGCAGTGCCGTCGCCGGCAACTTCAAGCCCATGAAACTTCCACCGCTCAGTGCCTTGCGATACTTCGATATCGCTGCCGAAACCGAAAGCTTCGTGCGTGCCGCCGAACGCCTGCACGTTACCCATGGCGCCGTCAGCCGCCAGGTCCGCCTGCTTGAGGAAAGCCTCGGCATCGAGCTGTTCGAACGGCGTAACCGGGCGATCTTCCTGACCCCGGCCGGTCGCGCACTGCACGGCACCACCCAGGCCGTCTTCGAACAAATCGAAGGCGCAGTGCAGCGCCTTCAGCAGCAGGAACGGGGCAATGTACTGGTACTTTCCTGCGAGCCAACCATCGCCATGCGCTGGCTGATCCCCCGCCTGCCCCGCTTCCATGCCGCTCACCCGAACCTGCAACTGCACCTGGTGGCCGCCGGTGGGCCGCTGGACTTTGCCCGTAGCGGCGTCGACCTGGCACTGCGACGTGATGATTTCCATTGGCCGCCCATGCTGCACGCATTGAAGGTCTGCGACGAATGGATCGGCCCGGTCAATCGCGATGGCAGCACCGCACTCGATGGCCAACGCCAATTGCACAGCAACACCCGGCCAAGTGCCTGGCCCACGTGGTTGCGCCTGAGTGGCCAGCAAGCCCGGCACTGCCAACGCAGCGACTACGAACACTTCTACCTGTCACTGCAGGCCGCCAGTGCCGGCCTGGGCCTGGCGATAGCCTCAGCGCTGATGGTGCGCGATGACCTCGACAGCGGGCAGTTACAGGCGCCGTTCGGCTTTGTGCGCGATGGCTCCGCCTATCACCTGCTAAGCCCGCAACCGCTGGATGACGGCGGCAAACGCCAGCGCTTTGCCGACTGGGTGATGGAAGAAAGCCAAGCGTGCCTCGCTCACCTGGGCTTGCTGCAGAACGACGAGCCAGGACTGCCATCACCGCCCCAAGTGCGATAGCCCGCGGTGTCGATATGGATGCGGCCTGTCGGGTAGCGCCCCAGCCCCATGCCCCAGGCCTGGCCATGCTGCTGCCAGAAGCGGCACAGCGGGTTGGGGTCGGCCCAGCCCGGCAAGAGGATATCGACGGCGAAGGCACGGGTGTGGGCGCTGTTCACGGCGCCCCCTGCACACCGGTTCAAGCCAGGGTCACGGTAGGCCGAGACCACTTCGAACTGGCGCAGGATGCCTTCATCAGCCAGCGTCTTGATCAGCGCCAGCGTGGAACGCACCGCCGCCCAGTTGCCTGGCGGCGGCACGGCAAACGGTGAAGCCTTGCACAGCCGCCAGTCGGAAGCCGAGCGCAGCAGCTGATGAATCGGCACCACGCCATACAGGCGGGCATCCACCAACATCTCGCGGAAGGGCCGGGTCTGATGATCCCCGGCCCACTGCGCGAACATCCACAGGTCACGTTCATCGGCCTGAGCCACGCCGCCCAGCATCAGGCTTGTGGCCATCAGCAGCCATTTCGTCCTTTTCATCCCCGCTCCCTCTGCCCCAGTATGAGTATCGCCGCCAATCGGGGCGGCCATTACAAGGAGTTAAGCATGCACAAGATTGCCTTACCCAGCCTGGCCGCCCTCGCCTTCAGCGGGCTGGCCGCAGCCGATGCTCAGATCGACCTGGGCGATGCCCAGCGTGTCACTCGCCTGTTCGCATTCCCCAACAACTGCCACGTGATCTGCTTTCGCCCATGGACGCTGGAGCAGACGGTCGAGCACTACCTGACCATGAGCGTACGCCGCGACGGCTACGCGGGCGCCCAGGTGCACGTGAGCCGCGACGCAGACCGCCTGCACGCGACCATCAGCGATGTGCCAGCCAGTTATACCGAGCCACTGCGCCAGCTGCTCGACAGCGGCGAGCTGGCCTACCAAGGCGCCACCGAGCTGAACAGGGACGGCAAATGGTCCTACGACTGGTACCTGTTCCTGCCGTTGGGCATGGCCCTGCAGAACCGCCGCAGCATTGAGCTGCTGCATTTCCCGCCAGATTATTCGCTGACCCAGGCCCAGGACTACCTGCGCTCCAACACCACGGACCGCTGGGCAGAGCTGCTGACCTTCAATGGCGTGGCGGCCAGCGACACACCGGCCTACCAGACCATCATCGATATCGCCCCGATTGCAGCCCCGGCCAGTGCCGGGGAAGCGCTGAAAGACACCTACAGCTACTTCAACACTTACCAGACCCGCATGGTCAGGGAGATGACCGTGCCCCTGGATGCATCAGCCCTGCCGATGGTGGCTTTCGGCGCCCCCGTGCGCAGCTGGGTCGAGCAGCAGTATGGGCCCCGCGTCGGCGTGCTGGGCCTGGTCAGCATCAGCCCGCAGGCGGGCGCCAGCGTGCCGGTGCTGGGAGCCAACCACCCGAGCGCGATCTGGTATGCGGCAGACAAGCAAAGCCATGGTGGCAACGAGGACGAAGCTGATGCAGCAGGGCTGAAGATGATGGGCCAGGACCTGACGGCGGCGTGCTGGCAGGCCGGCATGGGGCGCAATCGGCAAGCCGATGCGAAGCTGACGCTGGAAGCGTGCTCGAACAAGTGGCAGGTCACGCAGAAGAAGCAGACCTGTGAATTGTTCTTCCGCACCGTACGCAAGTACCCACCAGAGCAGGCAGCGGCCAAGTGCAATACGGGGGTGGTTACGAGGGCCCTGAGGGATTTGCGTGCACCAATCGAGAGGCTTCAGGATCTTTGATCGATGCAGCCCGTGCTGGCCTCTGCGGGCGCGGGCTTGCCCCGCGAAGAGGCCAGCAAACGCATCGCATTGTCAGTCTTCGAGCAAGGTACACGCCATCACCAGCGCATCCTCACGCCCGCCAGCCACCGGGTAGTAATCCCGCCGCCGGCCAATCTCGTTGAAGCCGTAGCGCTCATACAGGCGATAGGCCGACTGGTTGCTGGCCCGAACCTCCAGGAAGCACTCCCGCCCATTGAGCTGATACGCGCGCGCCATCAGGTGCTCAAGCAAGCGCAGCCCCAGGCCACGCCCCTGGTTCTCTGGCTTGACGGTAATGTTCAGCAGGTGCGCTTCGTCGATGATCACGTTGATCACACCATGGCCGACCTGCTGCTGGCCATCGAACATCAGCCACACTTCGTAGGACTTGAGCGCATCCTGGAAAATCCCGCGGGTCCAGGGATGGCTGAACGCGGCATATTCGATCTTAAGCACGGCATCCAGATCCGCCTCGGTCATGGGGCGGAAACTGATCGATTCACTCATTCAACGCTCTTCCAGCGCGCCATCAGCTGGCGCATCGCTTTCCAGACGTCCGCCTTGCGCTGCGGCTCGTCCATCAACAGTTCAAGGCCCGGCAAGGCCCAGGCATCGCCCAGGCCGTCGAGCTTGAGTACTTGGTAATAGGCCTGGGCGTCGGTATTGGCGGCAAAGCGCAAGGCCGGCATGCCGATCAGCCAAAGGCAGGTGCAAGGGGCTTGTTCAAGGCGCGCCTGGATGAAGCCCTGGACGAAATCACGCGCTGCGTCCGGCCCCTGGTCCATGTTGCCACGCACCAGCAGCGGCCAGCGCACCGGCTCGCCGATGATCTGCGGGGCATCTGGCAGGCCTGCGGCGCGCAGCATGTCCTTGAGCAGCAGGTAGGACGGGTCGCGGCTCTGGAACGGCTGGCCGGTGGCCAATTCCACCAGCAGCAGGCAGTTGCCGGCGCGCAGCAGTTGCAGCGAAAAACGCGGTGGCGGCACGGGGGCCGGGCGTGGCGCGGGGGCTTGCTCCTCGGCCTCGACCGCTTTGGCAGCGGGCTTTGGGGTAGTGCCCGGGCGCGGAATCTCGATTTTCGGCCGTTCCCCGGAGCGCGCCTGTGGTGCGACCGGCGCTTCGTTGTCAGAGGCTGGCGAAGGCCTGACCTCGAACGCGGCCTGCTCGACCGGAACCTGCGGCAACAGCAGCTCGGGCCGCGACGGCGCAGCGAACGGCAGTTCGGCGCGCGGCAGCCAATGCACCACTTGCATGGCGGAAAGGTAGGCGCGGCGGCGGGGCTCGGTCAGCAAGGCACGGGTATCCGGGGGGCTGGAACAAGCGGGCATTCTAACGCTGTTGGCTGCCGAGCGCCGCAACTGGTCGGCAGAAAATTGCCGCCTGATCTGGCCAGGGGGCCAGTGAACCCCCCAGGCAACTCAGGGTTATCCCTGATTACAGACCAAGGGGTGAAATCCTCACCCCCGGATGCAGTACAATCGCCCCCTTTTTACTTGGCAACGAGTAGACGCCAATGATCGAACCCAAGCGCGTCCTGCGCGCCCTAGCCGAACACTGGGCCCTGATCGAGCCGCTGTGCGAGCGTTTCGACCAAGGCACCCTGAGCCTGGTCGAGCTGCGCCAGCAGTTGGGCCGCCAGCAAGTGGAAAGCACGCCGCAGGACATCACCCAGCTGCTCGACGTGTGGATCCGCCTGGATATCCTGGTCCCGGTGGCCAAGAGCCCGAACCGTTTCGAGCTCAACGCCCAGATCCACGACTTCCTCGCCTACCTGCGCCGTGAGCACCGTCTGGGCCTGTGCCTGGAGATCGAGGCCTACCTGCGCCACCTGGAGCGCCTTGCCGGGCATATCCAGGATGCCTTCGACAACCGCGACAGCGATGACCTGGCGCGCCAGCTGCGCCTGCTCGACATGCGCGTGCGCGACGTGCTGAAGAAGCTCGACAACGATGAACAGGCGCTGGTCGCCGTGGCCGAACGGGCCAAGACCAGCAACCGCCAGATCCCGCTGCGCCAGCGTTATGCCGAAGTACTGGCGACCTGGGACGAATACGTCGAGCCGATGATCCAGCTGGTCAACGCCGACGGCGCCTTCGAGCAGGGCGTGCGCAAGGTCGAGACCGTGCTGCTGAAACTGCTCGGCGAACAGGCGCGCCTGGGCCACCTGGTCGACGACGACATGCTGCTGCGCACCCATGCGCGCATCCTCGAGATGCAGACCAGCGCCCAGTTGACCCTGCGCCACGCCCGTGAACTGCTGCTGCCGCTGCGCGAAGAAGCGCGCCGGCACAATGCCGTGACCCGCGGCGCCGCCCTGGCCCTGTCGGTGATCCGGCGCAAGGGTATCGACGCGGTGCCGCAGGCGGCCATGCCATTGTTCACCCGGCCGCAGAGCACCTTCCTGGGCAGCGCCAGCCAGGTCGAGGCGTACGTTTATGCCCTCGCCCGCTTCGAGCCGAAACCGGCCAGGTTCCCCAAGGCGCACAAGACCCAGACTGGCCCGCTGCCACGCGCGCCACGCACGGTCAAGGAAATGCTCGAGCGCTGCGAAGATGCCCTGCCGCTGCCTGACCTGATGGTCTGGCTGCTGGACCAGGAGCCCGACGGCGCCACCGACGAACTGTTGTACTGGTTCTCGCGCCTGTCACGTGAGAAGCGCTTCAAGCGCGAACGCCTGGAACGGCGCGAGTACACCACCCACGAACACCTGGTCAGCCTGCGCTCGTACGCCCTGACATCCAGCCGCGAAGCGCAACCTGAAACCAACGCGAGCCCAGCCAATGCATCTTGATCTTTCCGAACTGTCCCAGCTCGCGCCGATCTTCCGCGAGCTGTTCAAAGGGTTCCACATCAGCCGCCGCGACCCGGAGCTGTACGCCCAGCTGTCGAACTTCCAGGACCAGTACCGCACCCTGTTCAAGGCCTTGGGCTTCGAGCTGGTGTGCGATACCCGCGGCTTCTATTACTTCGTCCCCGAGCAGGCCGCCGCACAGGTCAACAAGACCGCCCAGCGCCTGTCGCTGTTCACCTTCATTCTGGTCGAACACCTGGCCGACCAGGGCCGCGACCCGATGGCGGTACTCGACGGCGGCAGCATCGGGCGTGATGAGCTGCCCTCGCTGCTGGACAAATACCGTGACCTGTTCCTGCAGGCTGAAGTGCAAACCGTCGACGAGCTGGAAGAAAAGATCATGCGCCGCATGACCCAGCTCGGCTTCGCCCACGAGGAAGGCGGGATCTACCGCTTCCTGCCGCCGATGCACCGGTTCCTCGATGTGTGCCTGTCGGTGCAGCAGGACCGCGACCTGGCCGCCAGCCTGCACAGCGATCTGCCGCTGCCAACGCCGGTGCTGGTCGAGGAAGAAAGCCCCGAAGCGCTGGCCCACACCGACGACCCGCTCGACCTCACCCCGTTCGAGGGCGAAGAAAGCGAAGAAGAGGCCCTGGCCCGGGCCATCCGCGAAGAGCAACAGGAGATTGACGCATGAGCCAGGAACGCTACGGCATCCGCCGCTTCGCACTGCTCAACACCGCCGGCTACAGCCTGGGCCTGTTCCCGCTGGAGCACCCGCTGTCGGTCTACGGCGCCAACAACCTGGGCAAATCCGCTTCGATCAACGCCCTGCAGTTCCCGATCCTGGCGCGCATGTCCGACATGAGCTTCGGCAAGTACAGCCTGGAGCAGTCGCGCCGCTTCTACTTCGCCAGCGACACCTCGTACATTCTCTGCGAACTCAACCTGCCCCACGGGCCCCACGTGGTTGGCGTGGTCGGGCGCGGGCCGGGCGGCGGTTTCGGCCACCAGTTCTTTGCCTACAAGGGTGAACTGGACCTGGACCACTACCAGAAGAACGACACCTGCCTGCGCCAGAAAGAGCTGTTCACCAACCTCGAACGCCTGGGCCTCAAAGCCTACGAGCTCAAGCCGGACGAGCTGCGCCGGTTGCTGGTCGGCGGCCACACGTCGGTGCCGCTGGACCTGACCATGATCCCGCTGCGCTCGACCAGCGAACAGAGCCTGAAAACCTTCCGGGCACTGTTCATCAACTTGCTGCACATGCGCGAAATCACCGCCGCCAAGCTCAAACAGCTGTTCCTCGACGCGTTCGAGCACAGCCTGCGCTCGGGCAGCGTCGACTACATCGCCGCCTGTGAAGAAGCCTTCCGCGACGTACGCCGCATGGAGCAGGACTACAACGCGCTGGTTGCCGCCGGCCCGCTGGTCGAAGCCCTGGCCGGCGGCGTGGCCCAGCGCGACATCCTGCGCGGCAAGCTGCACCGCCTCTCGCCACTGCTCGACAACCTGCTGGGCACCTGGCAGGAATACGCCATGGCGCGCAAGGAAGAGCTGGTGATCCAGGCCGAGCACTACCGCGGCGAGCAGGACCGCCTGCAGAACGACCAGCGTGGCGGCACCCAGGAGCTGATGCGCCTGGAACGTGAAATCACCGGTATCCAGCGCTGGCTCGGTGAGCTGTCGGTGCTCAAGCACCGCTTTGCCTTGGTCGATGACGTCAAAGTGCTGGAGCAGCAACTGCTGGCCGCCAAGGATGCCCACGACGAACTGGCCGGCGCCCTGGCCCAGTCGCGGCAGTTCTCTGCCGAAGACCTCGACGAGCGTGTACGCGACCTGGAAAAACGCCTCAAGCAGGTCAGGCAGCAGCTCGACCACGCCGACAACAACAGCTACGCCCGCCTGCGCGAAGAGTTTTCGCAGGCAGACGTCGACCGCCTGATGCGCCTGTTCAACGGCGCACTGTTCAGCCTGCCGCTGGGCGAGCGCGGTATCGAACTGGACGACAGCGACCTGTGGGTGAAATCGCTGGAAGCGGTGCTCGATGGCTTCAAGGGCGAGCGCTTCGAGGCCCCGGGCATTTCCATCGACCTTTCGCACATCGACCCTCCCGCCCTGCAAGCCCTGGCCGACCGCGCGGCCCTGCGCGACCAGAAGGACCGCCTGGAGCGCGAGCTCAAGCAGCTCAAGACCCAGCAATCGGTGGCAGCCGACCGCAGCGCCTCCAAAGCCCAGACCGAAGCCCTGTACCAGCAGGTGCTGGACGCACAGAAGGCCCTGGAAGACTACCGTCGCAGCGAAACCCTGGCGGCGGAAGAGCCGGAGAAGCTGGAACAACTGGCGCAACTGGAAGCGGCCCAGGACGAACTCAAACGCTCCAGCGATGCCTTCACCGAGCGCGTCCAGCAACTGTCGGCCAAGCTGCAACTGGTCGGGCGGCAGATCGCCGACCTGGAAGCCAAGCAGCGCACCCTGGAAGACGCCTTGCGCCGTCGCCAGCTGCTACCTGCCGAC
Source organism: Pseudomonas sp. NPDC089743 (assembly GCF_044748785.1). Taxonomy (NCBI): domain Bacteria; kingdom Pseudomonadati; phylum Pseudomonadota; class Gammaproteobacteria; order Pseudomonadales; family Pseudomonadaceae; genus Pseudomonas; species Pseudomonas sp. NPDC089743. The sequence goes on along the minus strand of NZ_JBIVGS010000003.1, from coordinate 66,828 downwards.
CTGCCGTTCGGCACGCCGTTCATGGAAGCGGTTGACGACTCCATGGACAACCTGCTGCCGCTGCTCAACGATTACCAGGACAGCTGGCAGGCCCTGCAGCGCGTCGACAACCAGATCGAGGCGCTGTACGCCCAGGTGCGTCTCAAGGGCGTGGCCAAGTTCGACAGTGAAGATGACATGGAGCGGCGCCTGCAGCTCCTGGTCAATGCGTATGCCCACCGCACCGACGAGGCTCTGACCCTGGCCAAGGCGCGCCGCGCCGCAGTCACCGACATCGCTCGCACCCTGCGCAACATCCGCAGCGACTACGACAGCCTCGAGCACCAGCTGGCGCTGTTCAACCGCGAGATCAACAAGCGCCAGGTTTCCAACCTGCAGAGCTTCCGCGTGGTACTGGCGCCGAACAAGGAAGCGCTCAAGCATATCGACCAGATCATCCACAGCGCCGGCCAGTACGAGGAAGGCGAGACCCTGTCGGTGTTCGACCTGACTCAGAATTCGGAGCAGGATCACAAGAACGAAGAAGCCAAGGAGTACCTGGCACGGCTGGTGGCGGCCAACCACAACCAGCTGGGCCTCAAGGACCTGTTCGAACTGGCGTTCGAGATCACCAAGATCAACAGCCAGCCGGTGATCCACGCCGACATCGACGGCGCCGCCTCCAACGGCACCACGATGACCATCAAGGCGCTGACCAACATGTACCTGTTGCTGCACTTGATGGATCGCGACCTGGCCGGGCGCATTCGCCTGCCTTACTACCTGGACGAAGCGGCGGACATCGACGAGCGCAACCAGGCCGCGCTCCTGGAGACCAGCCTGCAGCTGGGCTTCGTACCGATTCTGGCGAGCGTGAAGCCACAGGTATCGGCGCATGTAGCGATCGACCTGGAAGGCGGTAGCGGGCCTAATGGCATCTACATCGACGAAGCGGACTGGAAGTACATCAGCCGTCGTGATGTGGAGAAGGCGATCGTGCGCGAGGATCAGGCCGAGGAGCTGGCCTGATTAGTGTGTGACGGGGCCGCTTTGCGGCCCCTCGCCGGCAAGCCGGTGATGGGAGGCCGAAGGCCTCCGCTGTTGCCTCAATGGGCCCAAGGCAGAATCGGAATCGCCGTCACCGCATTCTGCGGGCTGCCTTCGATCATGCGGTCGCTGTACACCAGGTACACCAGTGTATTGCGCTTCTTGTCCAGGAAGCGCACCACCTGCATGGTCTTGAACACCAGCGAGGTGCGTTCCTTGAACACCTCCTCGCCATCTTTCAACTCACCCTTGAAGTTGATCGGCCCCACCTGGCGGCAGGCAATCGACGCCTCGGCACGGTCCTCGGCCAAGCCCAGGCCACCCTTCACTCCACCCGTCTTGGCGCGCGACAGGTAGCAGGTCACACCTTCGACCTTGGGGTCATCGAAGGCCTCGACCACGATGCGGTCGTTGGGCCCGACGAACTTGAACACCGTAGATACCTGGCCGATTTCCTCGGCCCCTGCCAGCACCGGCAGCGCCAGGGCCGCCACGGCAATCACGCGTTTGAGCATGTTCATACCAGCACCAGGTTGTCACGGTGGACCAGCTCCGGCTCGGCGCTGTAGCCAAGCAGGGACTCGATGGCATCGGACGATTGGCCGATGATTTTCTGTGCTTCCAGCGCGCTGTAGTTGGCAAGGCCACGGGCCACTTCCAGGCCGTCGGGGCCCACGCACACCACCATTTCGCCACGGCGGAAGCTGCCTTGGACGGTCTTCACACCTACCGGCAGCAAACTCTTGTTGGCCTGGCGCAGCGCCTGCACGGCACCGGCGTCCAGCACCAGAGTGCCGCGGGTTTGCAAGTGGCCAGCCAGCCACTGCTTGCGCGCAGCCAGCATGCCGCGCTCAGGCGACAGCAGGGTACCGAGGCGCTCGCCAGCCTTGAGCCGGTCAAGTACCCGTTCGATACGGCCACCGATGATGATGGTGTGGGCACCAGAACGGGCTGCCAGGCGTGCGGCGCGCAGCTTGGTCTGCATGCCGCCCCGGCCCAGGGCACCGCCGGTACCGCCGGCTACGGCGTCGAGCGCTGGGTCATCGGCACGGGCTTCGTAGATCAGCTGCGCCTCTGGATTGTTACGCGGGTCGGCGTCGAACATGCCGTCACGGTCAGTGAGGATCACCAGCAGGTCGGCTTCGACCAGGTTCGCCACCAACGCGGCCAAGGTGTCGTTGTCGCCGAAGCGGATTTCGTCGGTAACCACGGTGTCGTTTTCGTTGATCACCGGCACCACGCCCAAGTCGACCAAAGTGCGCAAGGTGCTGCGGGCGTTGAGGTAACGCTTGCGGTCGGACAGGTCGTCGTGAGTCAAAAGGATCTGCGCGGTGTGCTTGCCGTGCTCGCCAAAGCTCGACTCCCACGCCTGCACCAGGCGCATCTGGCCGATCGAAGCGGCAGCCTGCAGCTCGTTCATCGCGCTCGGTCGTGCGGTCCAGCCCAGCTGGCTCATGCCGGCAGCCACGGCCCCAGAGGACACCAGCACCAACTCAACACCCGCCTCACGCAGGGCAACCATCTGCTCGACCCATACGGCCATGGCACCGCGGTCGAGGCCCTTGCCATCGGCCGTGAGCAATGCACTACCGATCTTCACGACCCAGCGCTTGGCGCCAGTCACCTTGCTTCGCATCTTCTCTTCCAACCTATGTCGAATCTGTAGATACCGTGGATACAAAAACGCCGCTCCAGAGAGCGGCGTTTAGTGTACTGCAACCGGTCAGTCGCGCACGTAAATGATTTCCGGGCCGTCTTCGTCGTCCTCGAAATCATCGTCCCACGCGTCATCGTCGCCGATGTCGTGCACGCTCTTGACGCCGGTACGACGCAAGGTACGGGCGTCGTCCAGGGCCTGCAGCTGGGCGCGGGCTTCGTCTTCGATGCGCTGGTCCAGGTCGGCCAGTTCCTCGGCGTAGGCCGGGTCGTTGGCCAGGCGATCGGCGCGGTCTTCGATGTAGCGCATCAGGTCGTGAGAGAGCTGCTCGGTGCCCTGCTTGGCGATGGCCGAGATCACGTAGACCGGGCCTTCCCACTGCAGACGCTCAACCACTTCCTTGACGCGCTCGTCGCGCTCGTCGTCCATCAGCATGTCGGCCTTGTTCAGCACCAACCAACGCTCACGGTCGGTGAGCGACGGGCTGAAGCGGGTCAGCTCGTTGATGATCACTTCGGCGGCGTCGGCCGGGCTGCTGCCGTCCAGCGGCGCCAGGTCGACCAGGTGCAGCAGCACGCGGGTACGCGCCAGGTGCTTGAGGAAGCGGATACCCAGGCCGGCACCGTCGGATGCGCCTTCGATCAGGCCAGGGATGTCGGCGATGACGAAGCTCTTCCAGCGGTCGACGCTGACCACGCCCAGGTTCGGTACCAGGGTGGTGAACGGGTAGTCGGCGACCTTCGGCTTGGCGGCCGACACCGAACGGATGAAGGTGCTCTTGCCGGCATTCGGCAGGCCCAGCAGGCCCACATCGGCCAGGACTTTCAGCTCCATCTTCAGGTCGCGCTGGTCGCCCGGCTTGCCTGGGGTGGTCTGGCGCGGCGCACGGTTGGTGCTGGATTTGAAACGGGTGTTGCCCAGGCCGTGCCAGCCGCCTTGGGCGACCATCAGCTTCTGGCCAGGGGTGACCAGGTCACCGATCACTTCCTGCGTGGAGGTGTCGATCACGGTGGTACCGACCGGCACACGCAGGAACAGGTCCTCGCCCTTCTTGCCGGTGCAATCGGTGCTGCCACCATTGGCGCCGCGCTGGGCTTCGTGGTGACGGGTATAGCGGTAGTCAACCAGGGTGTTGAGGTTTTCGTCGGCCACCATGTACACCGAGCCGCCATCGCCACCGTCCCCCCCGTTGGGGCCACCGTTCTCGATAAACTTCTCGCGACGGAAGCTCATGCAACCGTTACCACCATCGCCGGCCTTGACCCGGATGGATACTTCGTCAACAAACTTCATTCAAAAACCGCCTCTCGCCTTCCGACGAGCTGAATACTTAAAAAACCTGAGGCTCTTGCAAAAATGAGCGCGGCGGCCCCGTACGACCGAAGAAACCCACGCCGGCAGCCCATACAAACAGCTTTGCAAGAGGCTCACCACAAACGAAAAAGCCCCGTCGCATGACGGGGCTTCTGGAGCGACGTCGCGATTAAGCGGCGACGATGCTCACGTAACGGCGGTTGAACTCGCCTTTCTTCTCGAACTTGATCACGCCTTCGATCTTGGCGAACAGGGTGTGATCCTTGCCCATGCCAACGCCGTAGCCGGCGTGGAACTGGGTGCCGCGCTGACGGACGATGATGTTGCCGGCCTTGACGACCTGGCTGCCATACATCTTCACGCCAAGGCGTTTCGATTCTGAGTCGCGACCATTACGAGTACTACCACCAGCCTTCTTGTGAGCCATGGTTCAATTCTCCAAATAAATTCAGGGGATCTGAGCGATTAAGCCTGGATACCGGTGATTTTGATCTCGGTGAACCACTGGCGGTGGCCCATACGCTTCATGTGGTGCTTACGGCGACGGAACTTGATGATGCGTACTTTATCGTGACGGCCTTGCGAAACGACTTCGGCAACAACTTTAGCGCCAGCGACGACTGGAGCGCCGATGGTGACTTCTTCACCGTTGGCAACCAGCAGAACGCGATCGAAAGTCACGGATTCGCCAGTGGCGATTTCCAGCTTTTCGATTTTGAGGAATTCACCTTCAGCGACTTTGTACTGCTTGCCGCCGGTAACGATTACTGCGTAAGACATGGGTATTTCTCCGATAATCCTGCTCACCCAGCGCTTTATATGATGAGTATTGGCTGGCATGGCTGCACAGGGCTGGAACGGCCCGGCGCAATTGCGTAAGGCAGGTGCTGCCCAGGAAGTTAGGGTGCGCGATTGTACGCAACCGTGGTTTTGCTTGCAAGTACCGGCCCCGCTCACCGGGCGGCGCGCCTTGACACACCGGGACCCGCGACCTAGCATGCCGCGCAACCTCACTGGAGCAGCCGATGCAACCCCAAACCTTCTACCGCGCGGTAGCTGACGATTTCAGCGCCGTCGACGAGATCATCAAGAAGCAGCTGACCTCGCGCGTGCCGCTGGTATCGAAGATCGGCGATTATATCACGTCGGCCGGTGGCAAGCGCTTGCGCCCGCTGCTGGTGCTGCTGTGCGGCAAGGCTCTGGGCCGCGAGGGCGACGACCTGCGCCTGCTCGCTGCAACCATCGAATTCCTGCACACAGCCACCCTGCTGCACGACGATGTGGTCGACATGTCCGGCATGCGCCGCGGCCGTTCCACCGCCAATGCCCTGTGGGGCAACGCACCGAGCGTGCTGGTGGGCGACTTCCTTTATTCGCGCTCGTTCGAAATGATGGTCGAGCTGGGCTCCATGCAGGTCATGCAGATCCTCTCCAAGTCCACCCGGGTGATCGCCGAAGGCGAAGTGCTGCAGCTGTCGCGGGTGCGCGATGCCAGCACCACCGAAGAAGTGTACATGGAGGTCATCCGGGGCAAGACCGCGATGCTGTTCGAGGCCTCGACCCACAGCGCCGCCGCGCTGGCCGGTGCCACCGACGAGCAGCGCGAGGCGCTGCGCACCTTCGGCGACCACCTGGGCGTGGCTTTCCAGCTGGTCGACGACCTGCTCGACTACAAAGGCGATTCGCAGACCCTGGGCAAGAACGTGGGCGACGACCTGGCCGAAGGCAAGCCCACCCTGCCGCTGATCTACACCATGCGCGAAGGCACGCCTGAGCAGGCTGCACTGGTGCGCAAGGCGATCCAGAAGGGTGGCCTGGAAGACCTGGAGCAGATCCGCGTGGCGGTCGAGGCTTCGGGCGCGCTGGACTACACCGCGCAGCTGGCTCGTGATTACGTGAAGCGGGCCATTGAGTGCCTGGAAGTGCTGCCAGCCAGCCAATACCGGGATGCACTGGTGGAGCTGAGTGAGTTTGCCGTAGCGCGCACGCACTAAGGTCGCGTCACCCTCCTCGCGGGCAAGCCCGCTCCGCAGGATCCACAGGGTTCTGCAGGAGCAGGCTTGCCCGCGATGCATTTGTGCGGACAAAAACATTTCCCTGTTAAAACCTTATACAATATGGGCCTTTAACCGTCTGTCTGTTTAAGGAACCGAAGTGAGCACTTTGCCGCCCTGCCCTAAATGCAATTCCGAGTACACCTACGAGGATGGCACCCAGCTGATCTGCCCTGAATGCGCCCACGAGTGGTCGGCCACCGGCGAAGCCGATGCCGGCAGCGATGACGTGGTGAAAAAGGATGCAGTGGGCAATGTGCTGCAGGACGGCGACACCGTCACCGTGATCAAGGACCTCAAGGTCAAGGGTTCTTCCCTGGTGGTCAAGGTCGGTACCAAGGTCAAGAATATCCGCCTGTGCGACGGCGACCACGACATCGACTGCAAGATCGACGGCATTGGCGCCATGAAGCTGAAGTCGGAATTCGTGCGCAAGGTCTGATTACCTGAAAAACAGCCAATAGTCTCTTGCTATTTTGATAATAAGAATTATTCTCATTGGACCGTTACCCAAGGAGAATAGCCATGACTTATCTGATCGACGCTTGGCTGGACCGCCCCCACCCTTACCTGCGCATCCTGCATCGCGAAACCGGCGAAGTGTGCGCCGTGCTCGAAGAAGAAGCGCTCGACGAACTGCGTGACCAGGGTGACCTGGACATGAGCGGGTTGAATTCGAGTGAACCGGTGGTGCTCAAGGAGCTGGTGCGCAATTTGTTCCTGTTCTGTTATGCGCGGGCGTTGCGCCCGGTGGGAACAGACTGGAATTGAAGCCGGCAGCACCGGCCTCACCCCCGGCAAGCCGGCGCCAGGTGCAGTGCAAACCTCAGGTTCTGCGCGGCCCTGGTGGGAGCCGGCTTACCGGCGATAGGGCCGCGAAGCGGCCCCAGAGGCATTACAGAACGTCGAGCAGCTCGACGTCGAATACCAGCACGCTGTGCGGCGGGATGCTGCCGACGCCTTGGGCGCCGTAGGCCAGCTCGCTCGGCACATACAGGCGCCATTTGCTGCCTGCATTCATCAGTTGCAGGGCCTCGGTCCAGCCAGCGATCACGCCACCGACCGGGAATTCAGCCGGCTGGCCACGCTCGTAAGAGCTGTCGAACACAGTGCCGTCGATCAGCGTGCCGTGGTAGTGCGTACGCACGTTGCTTTCGCGGGTCGGCTTGGCGCCTTCGCCTGCGGTCAGCACTTCGAACTGAAGGCCCGAGGCAAGGGTGGTGATGCCTTCGCGCTTGGCGTTCTCGGCCAGGAATTCCTTACCGGAGGCAGCAGCAGCTTCAGCCTTGGCAGCAGCTTCTGCCTGCATCACTTCACGGATAACCTTGAAGCTGGCCGACAGGTCGGCTTCGCTGACGCGGCTGTCGGCACCGTTGAAGGCGTCGGTCAGGCCGGCCACGATGGCTTCCAGGTTGACGCCTGGTGGCGGATTGTCGCGCAGCTGGCCGCCCAGCTGACGGCCGATGCCGTAGCTGACGCGGGTTTCGTCGGTGGACAGGTTGAGTTCGGACATTGTCGTGCTCCACTGCAGGGCGCAGTGCAGCCGCGCCCTTGATGAAAAGGGCGAGCAGCCTAGCACACTGGGACGCTGCGAGCAGCTACCAGGCCGAACGCTGGGAAATGGGTACCTTGAGGTCTTCTTCGGGGTGCGAACCCATGCCGCACATTTCGTCCTGCACGGACCAGTGCACCAGGTTCATCGAGACCATCGGGATGGTTTGCAGCAACGTGCGGGCGTCTTCCACCGAGTGCACGCGCAGGCGTTCACCGCGGGTATCAGCCAAGGGGTGGGCATGGCCCTTGATACGGGCCTCGATCAGGTAATCACCACCTTCGATGGCAATCAGGTTCAATTCATCGACATGGCCGGCCCTGGCCTCGGTATTGAGCTGATGCAGGTTCATGGGAGCACCTCGCTGCTGCAACCCGGCATGAGTGCTCATTTTTTGTACAGGACCTGGGAATACACAAGGCATTACTGACGCCGCTCGTCAGTTGGGCCGCGCCGGCCCCAGCCCCGGCAAGCCTGCGCAGGGGCCGGCAAGGGCTCAGTGCTTGGTGAGTTTGTCCAGGTAACCCATGCAGAAGGCGGACACCACGAAGGTCATGTGGATGATCACGTACCACATCAGGTAGTCGGTAGAGATGTTCTGCGCGTCCATGAACACCCGCAGCAGGTGGATGGAGGAAATGGCCACGATCGAGGCAGCGACCTTCATCTTCAGCGACGAAGAGTCCATCTTGCCCAGCCAGTTGAGCTTCTCCTTGCTGTCGTCGATGTCCAGTTGCGAGACGAAGTTCTCGTAGCCAGAGATCATCACCATGACCAGCAGGCCGCCCACCAGCGACATGTCGATCAGCGACAGGATCACCAGGATCAGGTCGGCTTCGCTCAAGGCGAATACGTTGGGCAGGACGTGAATGACTTCCTGGAAAAACTTCAGCGCCAAGGCCAACAGGCCAAGGGAAAGGCCGAAGTAGATAGGGGCGAGCAGCCAGCGCGAGGCATACATCGCGTTTTCGAGAATACGTTCCATGGAGGGTTGGGACTCGTCAGGTGACTGAAAAAGCGACGCCGAGTATAGCCAGCCGCCTGTTACAGCAAAAGCCCGGGCTCAAGCGGGCTGCGTGTCGCGCAAACACAGCGGTGCATGGCACCGGCTTCACCGGTGATCGCCGGCAAGCCGGCTCCCACGACGGGTGCGTCAGTTGCTGAATAGGGCCGGCGCCCTAGCTGTAGGCGCCGGCTTGCCCGCGATTGCCCCAGGAACAAGCGCTCAAGTTTCAGGGTGGAACTGATAGTCCCCCAGGTTGCGACAACGTTCACCGTTGATCCGGCGCAATTGCGCCTGCAGGTGCAGGCACCAGATCTGCGGATCTTCGGCCACCTGGTACCCATGCAGGGTAAGGCTGTCGACAATGGCGTTGAGCACGGACTCGGCGACCAACGGCCCATGGAACGGTCCTTGGGCCTTGATGGCTGAGGGTTGCTCACCGGCCATGCCGGCAGCGAACAGCAAGGTCCACATGCCGTTATCACCGGCCAATGGGCGAATGCTGCATTCGATACGCGTCACCAGGCCCAGGCACTGGCGAGTAAGGCAGAGGTTGCGCATGGCCGCGTCCCCCTCCAATAAGCCGTGTTCAGCTCGAAACGTTCGGGCTGTTTCCATCCTGAACCCTGACGCCGTCCTAAGTTCCAGCATAGAAGAGCAACGCAAAAAGATGGAAAACCGGCGCTGAACGGTAGCACATGGCCGCCAGCGCCGATTTATTGACTCAGGCTGGCTTGGCCTGGGCAATCACCTCTTCCAGGCGTTCCTTTTCCGCCTTCTCGATATCCTCCTCGCTGACCATTTCGGCGATCTCGCGCAAGCGCTCGACCACCCGGGCGTTGACGCTGCCTTCGGTGAACTGCCCCTGCTCGTCCAGCTCCCCGGCGTCCTCACCCACCAGCAGGCTCAGCGCCTCGTCAGCCTGGCTGACCGCATAGACGTGGAACACGCCATTCTCGACCGCCTGCAGCACACGCTCATCGAGCATCAGCGTGGCAACGTTGGCACGCGGGATGATCACCCCCTGCTCGCCCGTCAGGCCACGGGCCTCACACAGGCGGAAGAAGCCTTCGATCTTCTCGTTGACCCCACCCACTGCCTGCACTTCACCGAACTGGTTGATCGAGCCGGTGATCGCGAAGCACTGCTTGAGCGGGGTGCGCGACAATGCCGAGATCAGCGTGCACGCCTCGCCCAACGAGGCGCTGTCACCGTCCACATAACCGTAGGACTGCTCCAGGGCAATGCTCGCGGAAATCGCCAAGGGGAATTCCTGGGCGTAGCGGCTGCCCAGGTAACCGGTGAGGATCATGACCCCCTTGGAGTGGATCGGCTGGCCCAGGTTGACCTCACGCTCGATGTCGACGATGCCGCTGCCGCCCGGGTAGACGGTGGCGGAAATGCGCGCCGGCATGCCGAAGGCCGAATCACCCACCTCCAGCACGGTCAGGCCGTTGCACTTGCCGATAGCGGCGCCTTCGGTGTCGATCAGGATGATGCCTGCCAGCATGTCGTCGAGCACCCGCTGCGAAACGCGCCCGGTGCGGGTGGCCTTGGCCTTGAGCGCACGCTCGATGTGCCCGGCATCGGTCATGTCGTCACTGGCCAGCTGGCGGATGAAGTCGGCCTCGCTGACCAGCTGGAACAGGTCACCGATACGCGCCGACAGGCGCGACTGGTTTTCCGCCAGACGCGCGCTGTAGGTGGCCAGGCGAGCGACCGCATCGCTGGTCAGCGGCGCCATGCCCTCCTCGTTGGTACGGGTGCGCAACAGCTGGGCGAACTGCTCGAGGTTTTCATCGACCATCGGCATGTCTTCGTCGAAGTCCACCAGCACCCGGAACATCTCCTGGAAGTCCGGGTCATGGTCCTGCAAGGCGTAGTACAGCTGACGCGAACCGATGATCACCAGCTTGACGTTGAGCGGGATCATCTGCGGCTGCAGGCTGACGCTGGCGACGCGGCCGAGTTCACCGATCGGCGACTCCATCTTCAACTTGCGTGACTGCAGGGCACGCTTGAGCGCATCCCAGACGAACGGCTCGCCGAGCATCTTCTCCGCTTCGAGAATCAGGAACCCACCGTTGGCACGGTGCAGCGCGCCCGGGCGCAGCTGGCGGTAGGAGGTGTACAGCGCCCCCTGGTCGGTGCTGTATTCGATCCGCCCGAACAGGTTGTCATAGGTCGGGTGCGGCTCGAACACCACAGGCGCGCCACCGACGGCGTGATGGCCGACCACAAGGCTCGGGGCGTACTGCTCTTCGAGCAGCTTGCGCGCGACAGCGTCGGTCTTGCTGTCATCGACCAGTTGCTCGACCACGGTACGCAGCAGGTTCAGCTGCACCGATTGCAGGTAGGCACACACTGCGGCGTTCTCGGCGTACTTTTCCGACAGCGGCGCCAGCAAAGGCTGCAAAGCCAAGGTGATGGTTTCTTCGTTGAGCTGGCGCAGGTGGTTGTTCGACTCGCGCTTCCACTGTGGCAGGCTGGCCAGCTCTTCGTTGAGGCGCTCCTCGAGGTAGGCGATGTCCTCGTGGAACTGCTCGCGGACTTCTTCCGGCAGCTGGGCGAACTCGGCTTCGTCCAGTGCCTTGCCGTCGGCCATCGGGGTGAAGGCGACATTGCTGGCGTCACGGTACAGGGCCACGTCCTTTTCCAGCGAGGCGCGCTCGATGACATCCAGCGCACGGTCGTAGCGCTGGTTGAAGGCACGGTCGATGGCGCCCTTCTTCTGCTGATACGACGGGTGTTCGAATACCGCCGGGAACGTCGCCAGCAGGTTGTCGATCAGGCCGCCCATGTCGCTGATGAACGCGGCGGCGCTGCCCGACGGCAGCTCCAGTGCCCGCGGCTCGCGGGTGTCATCGAAGTGGTTGACGTAGACCCAATCGGCAGGGGTCTGTTGGCGCTTGCCCTCGGCCTTGAGGTAGCGCTTGACGAACGAGAAGCGCCCGGTACCGGGCTCGCCCATCACGTATACGTTGTAACCGGGGCGTGGCATGGCCACCCCAAACTGCAGGGCCTCGACAGCACGTTCCTGGCCCAGGACTCCGCGAAACGGTTCCAGATCGTCGGTATTGGCAAAGGCAAACTGCTCAGGAGAAAAACGCCTGGTCAAAGCTTCAGGCGCGAGACGCAGGCGCGCAGCGACAGGATCGGGCATTGGGTTTCCTTACTTCGGCGGGGCAGATACGCAGCATTCTGGCGCCGCCCGCGCGCGCCTTGCAAGGCTCAGCGGGACTTTATGTCGCAGTATCGATAAGCGACCCAAGCAAATTTTTCGCAATCAACGACGCAACCTTTAGATCGTGCCTAAACTCCAAGCTGCGCGGGTGGGTGAAAAGCTTTCCCGACCTGGCAACCGAGTTGCCAGCAACCCTGACCCTTGGTTAAGACAAATAGAGAACAAATGCTATGAAACGGATTCTTCTGGGTACTCTGTTCACCGTAGTCTCGCTCAATGCCATGGCCGAAGCGCCGGGCGGCCCGAACTGCGGCTGGGGCAACATGCTGTTCGAAGGCCAGCGCGGCACGCCGGCTCACTTCCTGGCCTCCACCACCAACGGTACATCCGGTAACGCTACCTTCGGCATGACCTCCGGCACCAACGGCTGCTCCACCAAGGCCTCGCTGACCTATGGCGGCAAGTCCTGGTTCGCCATGAATGGCATGATGAACGAACTGTCCGAAGACATGGCCATGGGCCAAGGCGAAGCACTCACCACCTACGCGGTGGTACTGGGTGTAGCGCCGGAAGACCGCGGTTACTTCAACTCGGTCACCCACCAGCACTTCAACCAGATCTTCAGCAGCGCCGACGTAAATGCTGAAACTGTCCACAGCAACACCCTGGCCGTTCTGAAGAACGACCCACGCCTGGCCAAGTACGCTACCGAGGCCTAAGCGCAGCTGCTCCCGCCCCCTCCCGGGGCGGGTTTTCGCCTTTTTATCGGCATCGTTAAGAAGTAGTTGCCCGACATGCTCAAACGCCTCGCTTACCTGGCGCTGTGTGCCTGCGCCCCTGTTCATGCCGCGCCTGCGCTGGATGAAGGCCGTCTCCAGCAATTGGCCAATACCCCTTACTGGATTGCCCTGGGCCACTACGAAACCGCCAAACTCGGCGGCTGGCGCAGCTATGTCGACGACCGCAAATTCTTCCTCGCCGAGGACGGCGCGCACCACCCGGACCAGGAACTGCGGGCCACGGTACAGGCGCTGTATGCCCCGGCCAGCCTGGGCGACAAGCATGCCCAATGTGTGTTCCCCGCCCGCACCCGCTGGCTGAAGGAGCAACTGGGCCTGCAAGGTTTGCCGCAGCCGGATTGCCAGGAGTTCAAGACCTGGTACGAATCGGTCGACCCGCACAGCGCGGCGCTGATCTTCCCGGCGGCCTACCTGAACAGCCCGTCGTCGATGTTCGGCCATACCCTGCTGCGCATCGACCAGTCCAATACCCGCAGCGACGACACCACGCTGCTGAGTTATGCCATCAACTTCGGCGCCTACATCGAAGGCAGCGACAACAGCATCCTGTATGCCTGGAAGGGCCTGATGGGCGGCTATCCCGGGCTGTTCGCCCTGATGCCCTACCAGGAAAAACTGTCCGAATACCGCAGCCTGGAAAACCGTGACCTGTGGGAGTACCAGCTGGACCTGACGCCAGAAGAAACCGGGCGCATGGTCGAGCATGTGTGGGAACTCAAGCAGGTCCAGTTCGATTATTTCTTCTTCGACGAAAACTGCTCCTACCGCCTGCTGGAACTGCTGCAGGTGGCGCGGCCGGGCCTGGACCTGACCTCGCAGTTCCCGCTGACCGCAATCCCCACCGACACGGTCAAGGCGGTGAAACAGTCGGGCATGGTCGCCAGCGAGACTTACCGGCCCTCGCGTGAGCGGGAACTGCTGGCCCGGGCCGAACCGCTGGGCCTGGATGAGAAACGCCAGGTGCTGGCCGTCAGTGCCGACACGGCGCAGCTGCAGAGCCCGGCCTTCACCGCCCTGCCCCGCGAGCGCCAGGCCCTGGTGCAGGACGCCGCTTACCGCCTGGAGCGTTACCGGGCCAACGGCCAGGAGCGCGACCCCGGCCAGGCACGGCGTAGCTTCGAGCTGTTGCGGGCGATCAACCGCAACCCACCACCGCCCCTGCAGATCGAACGCCCCGGCCTGCCCGAGGACGGCCACGACTCCCGCACCTGGCAGCTTGGCGTCGGCACCCGGGAAGACCGCGCCTACGCCGAATACGGGCTGCGCATGGCGTATCACGACCTGAACGACAATGCCTACGGCTTCCCGCTTGGCGCGCAGATCGAAATCCTGCAACTCAAGGTGCGCCAGTACGAAGGCAACGACTGGCAGGTGCAACGCCTGGATCTGGCCACGATTCGCTCGCTGACCCCTCGCAACGAACTGCTCAAACCCTGGTCGTGGCAGGTCGCCGGTGGCCTGGAGCGGGTGCCGGGCAAACATGACGATGAAGTGCTGGTGAGCCATGTCAACGGCGGTGCCGGCGGCACCTGGCAATTGGCCGACGGGCTGCTGGGCTTCGCCTTGGGCACTGTGCGGGTCGAGCACCATAACGACTTCGCCCAGTTCATCGCCCCAGCGGCGGGGTTCAATGGCGGGCTGCTGTGGCGCAACGGGCTGGGCAATATGACACTGGAAGCCAAAGGCGATTACTTCACCAATGGCGAGGTGCGGCGCAGTGTGAGCCTGAACCAGCAGTGGGAGATCAGCCAGAACCTGGGGTTGAGGCTGAGTGCTTCGCGGGCGTTCAGCCACTTGGCTACAGCCCAGAATGAGGTGATGCTGGAGCTGAAGTGGTACCACTACTGACTGCACTGGCCCCATCGCCGGCAAGCCGGCGATGGGGCCCTTGAGGCCAACGTGAACCTACCAACTCTCTGACGCTGTTTCGAGCAAAAGGAGGCCCCTATGAGCCGCGCATTCGTCAACGAAGACCAAGCCGCCGCCCAGGCCGACCAGCCGGTGGAACGGCACGTCAGCGACCAGCCCAACTACGTCACTGCCAGTGGCATGCGCCAGCTGCAGCAGCGCCTGGCCGAACTCAATGCCTTGCGTGCCGAACTGCAGGCCTTGGGCGAACAGGGTGACAAGCAACGCCTGGCAGACGCTGAGCGTGACTTGCGTTATTTCAGCGCCAGGGTGCAGAGCGCCCAGGTGGTACCCGCTGCTACCTCGACCAACAAGGTGCAGATTGGCAGCCGGGTGCGCTTTGCCGATGAACAAGGGCAGGAACAGACCGTGCAACTGGTGGGAGAGGATGAAGCCGATGCCAGCCGGGGCTTGATCAATTGGGGGTCACCGCTGGGGCGGGCGTTGCTGGGCGCAGGGCCAGGGGATGAAGTGATGTGGCGGCGGCCGGCGGGGGATCAGGTGATCGAGGTGATGGATATTGTGACTGAGGCCTGAAACCAAGGGGCCGGTGCCCGGCCCATTCGCCGGCAAGCCGGCTCCCACAGGTATCGCGCCGGCTTTTAGATGTTGAGCAAGACAGTTGCTCCATGGATTGCGCCAGCTTTTAGAAGTTGGGCAAGACAGTTGCTCCATGGATTGCGCCGGCTTTTAGAAGTTGAGCAAGACGAGTGCTACCACGGGTAAAGCGCAGGCCTGAAGAACTGCGCGGTCGAGGTGGGAGCCGGCTTGCCGGCGATGGGCTGCAACGCAGCCCCAGTCTTTCAAATCAGACCACGCCCTGGGCCAGCATGGCGTCAGCGACTTTGACGAAGCCGGCAATGTTGGCGCCCTTCACGTAGTTGACCGTGCCATCGGCCTCTTCACCGTAGTGCACGCAAGCATGGTGAATCGACTGCATGATGTGGTGCAGCTTGCTGTCCACTTCCCCGGCAGTCCACAGCAGGCGCATGGCGTTCTGCGACATCTCCAGGCCCGACACAGCCACACCGCCGGCGTTGGATGCCTTGCCCGGTGCGTACAGGATGCCAGCCTCCAGGAAGATATCCACAGCCTCCAGCGTGGTCGGCATGTTGGCGCCCTCCGCCACGCAGATGCAGCCGTTGCGCAGCAGGGTGCGGGCGTCTTCGCTGCCCAGTTCGTTCTGCGTGGCACACGGCAGGGCGATGTCGCATGGCAGGCTCCATGGCGTCTGCCCTTTGCGGAACTCCAGGCCGAACTGATCGGCCAGTTCGCTGATGCGGCCACGCTTGACGTTTTTCAGCGCCATCACAGCCTCCCACTGGGCGTCGGTCAGCCCGGCTTCGGCGTACAAAGTGCCTTCGGAATCGGACAGCGAGATCACCTTGCCACCCAGGTCCATGACCTTGCGCGCGGCGTACTGGGCAACGTTACCGGAACCGGAAATCGCCACACGACGACCATCGATACGCAGGCCCTGACGCTTGAGCATTTCTTCGGCGAAGTAAACGCAGCCGTAGCCGGTGGCTTCAGGGCGAATCAGGCTGCCACCGTAGGTCATGCCCTTGCCGGTCAGCACCGACGTGAACTGGTTGGCCAGACGCTTGTATTGGCCGAACATGAAGCCGATTTCGCGGGCGCCCACACCGATGTCACCGGCGGGCACGTCCAGGTCGGCGCCGATATGCCGGTACAGCTCGCTCATGAAGGCCTGGCAGAAGCGCATCACTTCGGCGTCGCTCTTGCCCTTGGGGTCGAAGTCCGAGCCGCCCTTGCCGCCGCCCATGGGCAACGAGGTGAGGGAGTTCTTGAATACCTGCTCGAAGGCCAGGAACTTGAGCACACCCAGGTTGACCGAAGGGTGGAAACGCAGGCCGCCCTTGTAGGGGCCGATGGCGCTGCTCATCTGGATGCGGTAGCCGCGGTTGACCTGAACCTTGCCCTGGTCATCGACCCACGATACGCGGAACAACACCGCACGCTCAGGTTCGACCATGCGCTCGAGGATGCCGGCCTGCAGGTAGTGTGGGTTGGCTTCCAGGAACGGCCAGAGGCTGCGCAGCACTTCTTCCACCGCCTGGTGGAATTCGGGCTGGGCCGGGTCGCGCTGCTTCAGGCGCTCGAGGAAATGGTCGACAGATTCGATCATGGGCAGACATCTCACCAAGAGGGATTGGACTTATTGGTTTTTCTGGAATGTACCAAGAAGCAATTGCACTGGAACAGGGCAAAATGTCGTTTTTATGAAATTATTTGGTGCGTTTTATATAACTGTATACAAAGCATGTCGCTCTACGGTGGCAAAATAGCCCTTTTCGCGGCAATACCACTGTATGCCAGGCACAAAAATGGGGCCGCTGAGGGCCCCATTCTTGTGCATCGGAAACCGGCTTACTGGGCCAGTTTCTTGTGCCGTACCCGGTGCGGCTGGGCAGCGGCATCGCCCAGGCGCTTCTTGCGGTCAGCTTCGTACTCGGTGTAGTTACCCTCGAAGAACACCACGTTCGAGTCGTCCTCGTACGCCAGGATGTGGGTAGCCACACGGTCCAGGAACCAACGGTCGTGGGAAATCACGATCGCGGCGCCCGGGAAGTCCAGCAGGGCTTCCTCCAGCGAACGCAGGGTCTCGACGTCCAGGTCGTTGGACGGTTCGTCGAGCAGCAGCACGTTGCCGCCCTCTTTCAAGGTAAGGGCCAGGTGCAAGCGGCCGCGCTCACCACCGGAGAGGTCCTTGACGAACTTCTGCTGGTCGCCGCCCTTGAAGTTGAAACGGCCAACGTAGGTACGCGACGGGATCTCGTAGTTGCCGATGCGGATCATGTCGGAACCATCGGAGACCTGCTGGAACACAGTCTTGGCACCGTCGAGGTCTTCGCGGCTCTGGTCCACACAGGCCAGCTGCACGGTTTCGCCGATCTCGATGCTGCCCGAGTCTGGCTGTTCCTTGCCCATCAGCATGCGGAACAGGGTCGACTTACCGGCACCGTTACCACCGATCACGCCGACGATGGCACCTTTAGGCATGGCGAACGACAGGTTGTCGATCAGCACGCGGTCGCCATAGCCTTTGGACACGTTCTTGAATTCGATGACCTTGTCGCCCAGGCGCGGGCCGGCCGGGATGTAGATCTCGTTGGTTTCGCTGCGCTTCTGGAATTCCTGCGACTGCATTTCTTCAAAGCGCTGCAGACGTGCCTTGGATTTGGACTGGCGGGCCTTGGCGCCTTTGCGCACCCACTCCAGTTCCTCTTTCATGGCCTTCTCGTGGGCGCTCTGCTGCTTGGATTCCTGCGCCAGACGGTCCGACTTGGCTTCCAGCCAGCCCGAGTAGTTGCCTTCGTACGGGATGCCGGCGCCGCGGTCCAGTTCGAGGATCCAGCCGGCGACGTTATCCAGGAAGTAACGGTCGTGGGTAATCGCTACCACGGTGCCTGGGAAGTCGTGCAGGAAGCGCTCCAGCCAGGCCACCGAGTCGGCGTCCAGGTGGTTGGTGGGTTCGTCGAGCAGCAGCATGTCGGGGGCCGACAGCAGCAGACGGCACAGGGCCACACGACGCTTCTCACCACCGGACAGGTGTTCGATGCGCGCATCCCAGGCCGGCAGGCGCAGGGCATCGGCGGCGACGTCGAGCTGGCGTTCGAGGTTGTGGCCGTCGGCAGCCTGCAGGATGGATTCGAGCTTGGCCTGCTCGGCGGCGAGCTTGTCGAAGTCGGCGTCAGGTTCGGCGTAGGCGGCGTAGACCTCGTCCAGGCGGGCCTGGGCGTCCTTGATCACGCTGACCGCTTCTTCGACCACTTCGCGTACGGTTTTGCTCGGGTCCAGCTGCGGCTCCTGGGGCAGGTAGCCGACGTTGATGTCGGGCATCGGACGGGCTTCGCCGTCGAATTCCTTGTCGACGCCCGCCATGATCCGCAGCAGGGTCGATTTACCCGCGCCGTTCAGGCCGAGTACGCCGATCTTGGCGCCCGGGAAGAACGACAGGGAAATGTTCTTGAGAATTTCCCGCTTCGGCGGCACGACCTTGCTCAGCCGATGCATGGTGTAGACGTATTGAGCCAAAACCAAGCCCTCTAATCAGATAGGTAAAGACATCGACGATTGCCCCGGCCAGGTGGCCAGGCGGATGTGTTTACAGGGTGTCATTTAACAAAGTCGACCATTCTACGCCAACACGCGGCGTTGCACAGGGTGGTCGGATGGTGCGGCCCATCGCCGGCACGCCGGCACACAGGGATAGCGTTAGCTTCTGGAAATGGCGTTAGACAGCTGCTCCCCAGGCGCCCCAAAGCCCCGAGGGCACACTTACCCCAGTGGGAGCCGGCTTGCCGGCGATAAGGCCGGCACTGACCACACAAAAATCAGACGTGACGCTGTTTGGCCTTGCCACGCGTGCCCCGCGGCAGCCGGCAACGGTCGCCCTGCCCGGCCAGGCGCGCGGCCCAGGCGGATTTGACGCTGAAGCCACCGCTGCGGGCAGGCTGCTCGGCAACCTTGGCCGGCTGCACGGCAGGCTGGCTAGCCGGTGTTTTGCTGACGACCTTGGTGGCAGGCTTGGCCGCCGCCTCAATCTCAGCCGGTGCTGCAGCCGCCTTGGCGGTCTTGCGCAGCTCGGCCAGCGACGGCGCCTTGGTTTTCGAAGCCGAAGCCTCAGGTTTGACCAGCGAACGCTGGCACGACTTGCAGGATACATCCTCGGTCACGGCAGTGCTGACAAGGGTCTGACTGCTGCGCCCACAGGCGGAATCGAGGCCATTGGTGGAAAAGTGAGTAACCAAAACCGAACATCTCCGATGCGTTGTCATTGAAGCGGCCGGCATTCTCGCACAGCAAGCCGGGCATTGCCGAACGGGCAGGTGCCACCACGACCGTCGGCACCCGACAGCAGGACTGGCACTTTGCCATAATGACAGGCATGCTAGCCCGTTTCGGGTATACGGCCTTATAGTGCGCCACCACGGTCCGGTCGCCCAGGCACCGGTATCCACCGTGCATATCAATCCCTGCCGTCGCCAGCCCAATAGCAGGACCAACGCTTGACCAATCTCAATCATCCGTCCTCGCCGCGCACCGTTACACCGGCCCCAGCCACTTCGGTGCGTGGCTCGGTCAAAGGTGCATTGGCCCTGCTGGCCCTGCTGCTGCTGGCGTTGCTGCTTTGGCAAATGTTCTCGCAGTTCCGCCACACCCAGGCCGAACAGCGCCAGCAGCACCTGGACGCAAGCGTCGAACTGGCAGACCACCTGGGCCTGAACATGGCGCTCAAGGCCCAGCAGGCGCTGAATGTGGTGCAGCCGTATGCCAAAGCGCCGACGCCTGCCGCCCTGCCCAGCCTGCTCGACACGCTGCGCGAGCGCCTGCCAAACCTGCGCGACCTGGCCTGGCTTGACCACAGCGGGCGGCTACTGAGCGACAGCCTGGCCGGCAGCCCCGACCATGCGCAGATTGACGAGCTGTTCGCGCTGAACCAGGGCCGGCCTTATTTCTTCGCCAACTCGGCGGACAACCGCACCGTCTACCTGCTGTTGCGCCAGGCCGCCGAGCAGGGTCGCGGCTACTGGCTGCTGCGGCTGTCCAACGATTTTTACCGCACCCTGACCCAGCACCTGGACGGCCCCGGGCACCCTCTGTGGCTGCTGGAGAACAGCCGCAGCGGCGAGGTGCTGGAACGCCACGCGCCAACGCAGACCAGCGACCAGCCCCTGCAAAGCGTGATGCTGGTGTTCATCGACAACAGTGTCTGGCAGCTGCGTGGCCTGTTCGATGCAGGCCTTGCCCAGCAGAAACTGTTGCCGGCACTGCTGGGCAAGTGCCTGCTGGCGCTGTTCTGTGCCCTGCTGCCGGTGCTGGCACTGATCAATATGCGCCGCCGCCAGCGCGCCCTGCAGGATGACCGCCGGCGCTACCAGGAAATTTTCGAGGGCACCGGCGTAGCCCTGTGCGTGCTCGACCTCTCCAGCTTGCCCGGCCAGCTTGACCGTTACCACCTGCGCAACCTCGCCGCGCTCAAGCAGAGCCTGGCGCTGGACGCCAGCCTGCGCCGCTCGCTGCTGCAGGAGCTGAAGATCACCGAAATCAATCAGGTGGCGCGCCACCTGCTCAACGTCGACTCCCACGAAGGGGCCTGGCAACGGTTGATCGAGGGCAGCGGCGACGGCCGTGCCAGCGTCGGCATGCAGCTGATCGATGCGCTGATCGCACAGCGCCCGCTGCTCGAACTCGAAGTACGCCTGCCCGCCCCGCTGGGGGGTGAGCTGCACCTGTGGCTGATGGCGCGGCTGCCGGAACAGCGCCGCGACTACCAGGCGGTGATCCTGAGCATCAGCGACATCACCAGCCGCAAGCAGGTGGAGCTGTCGCTGCTGGAGCGCGAAAGCTTCTGGTCGGACGTGGTGCGTACCGTGCCCGACCAGTTGTACGTGCAGGACATACTCAGCCAACGGATGATCTTCAGCAACCGCCACCTCGGCGAGACCTTGGGCTACGACCGCACCGAGCTGGCGCAGATGGGCGAACGGTTCTGGGAGCTGCTGCTGCATCCTGAAGATGCGGCGCACTACCAGGCGCTGCGCCAGCAGCAACGCGACAACGGCCACGGCCAGTCGCTGCATTGCCAATTGCGCTTCCGCCACCGCGACGGCGGTTGGCGCTGCTACGACATCCGTGAACAAGTGCTGACCCGCGACAGCGATGGCCAGGTTACCCGCATCATCGGTGTGGGCAAGGACGTCACCGTGCAGATCGAGGCCAGCCAGTCGCTACGCGACAGCGAACAGCGCTACCGCATGCTCGCCGAGAGCATCAGCGACGTGATCTTCTCCACCGACAGCAAGCTGCAGCTCAACTACGTCAGCCCATCGGTGCAGGCAGTGCTGGGCTACAACACCGACTGGATCTTTGAAAACGGCTGGCAGTCCATCGTCGCCAACCCGTCCCAGCTCACCGGCATCTACAGCCTGATGGAACGGGTCAGCAAGGCCATGGGCGACCGGGAACAGTTGGCACATCTGCGCCAGCACCTGCCCAACCAGCTGTTCTTGTTCGACTGCCTGCGCGCCGATGGCCGCAAGATCCCCATCGAGCTGCGCCTGGTGCTGGTGTGGGACGACTGCGAGCGCTTCGAGGGTGTGCTGGGCGTGGGCCGCGACATCAGCCAGCAACGCCGGGCGGAAAAAGACCTGCGCATGGCCGCCACGGTGTTCGAACACTCAACTTCGGCCATCCTCATCACCGACCCGGCCGGCTACATCGTGCAGGCCAACGAAGCGTTCAGCCGGGTCAGCGGGTATTCGGTCAGCGATGTGCTCGACCAGTTGCCCAGCATGCTGACGGTCGACGACCAGCAGGAAGGCCACCTGCGCTACGTCCTCAAACAGCTGCACCAACGCGGCAGCTGGGAAGGCGAAGTGTGGCTCAAGCGCCGCAGTGGCGAGCACTACCCGGCCTGGGTCGGTATAACCGCGGTGCTCGATGACGAAGGCGACCTGGCCAGCTACGTGTGCTTCTTCACTGACATCAGCGAGCGCAAGGCCAGCGAACAGCGCATTCATCGCCTGGCCTACTACGACGCCCTGACCCACCTGCCCAACCGTACGCTGTTCCAGGACCGCCTGCACACCGCCCTGCAACAAGCTGAGCGGCAGAAATCGTGGGTGGTACTGATGTTCCTCGACCTGGACCGTTTCAAGCCGATCAACGACTCCCTGGGCCACGCTGCGGGCGATCGCATGCTCAAGGACATGGCTCTGCGCCTGCTGGCCTGCGTCGACGATGACGACACCGTGGCGCGCATGGGCGGTGATGAATTCACCCTGCTGCTGCAATCGCGCGCCACCCGCGAAACGGCGCTCAACCGCGCCATCCATGTGGCCGAGAACATCCTCGCCAGCCTGGTGCGGCCGTTCGTGCTCGAGGGGCGCGAGTTCTTTGTCACCGCCAGTATCGGCATCGCCCTCAGCCCGCAGGACGGCGGCGAACTGAGCCAACTGATGAAGAACGCCGACACCGCCATGTACCACGCCAAAGAGCGCGGCAAGAACAACTTCCAGTTCTACCAGGCCGAGATGAACGCCAGCGCCCTGGAGCGCCTGGAGCTGGAAAGCGACCTGCGCCATGCCCTGGAGCAGAACGAGTTCATCCTCTACTACCAGCCGCAGTTCAGCGGCGACGGCAAGCGCCTGACCGGTGCCGAGGCACTGCTGCGCTGGCGCCACCCGACGCGCGGCCTGGTGCCGCCGGGCGACTTCATCCCGGTGATCGAGGAGCTGGGGCTGGTGGTGGATGTCGGCGACTGGGTGCTGCGCGAGGCCAGCCGCCAGCTCAAGGCCTGGCACAAGGCCAAGGTGCGCGTGCCGAAGGTCTCGGTGAACATCTCGGCCCGGCAGTTCTCCGACGGCCAACTGGGCAAGCGCATCGCCACCATCCTCGATGAAACCGGCCTGCCGCCTGCGTGCCTGGAGCTGGAGCTGACCGAAAGCATCCTGATGCGCGATGTGAACGAAGCGATGCAGATACTCGACAGCCTGAAGGTACTGGGCCTGAGCATTGCGGTGGACGACTTCGGCACCGGCTACTCGTCGCTCAACTACCTCAAGCAGTTCCCCATCGACGTGCTGAAGATCGACCGCACCTTCGTCGACGGCCTGCCCGAGGGCGAGCAGGACGCGCAGATCGCCCGGGCGATCATCGCCATGGCGCACAGCCTGAACCTGGCAGTGATCGCCGAGGGCGTCGAGACCCACGAGCAACTGGAGTTCCTGCGTGAGCATGGCTGTGACGAGGTGCAGGGCTACCTGTTCGGGCGGCCGATGCCGGCCAGCCAGTTCGAGGCGCAGTTCAGCAACGAGACGCTGTTCATGTTCCAGTGAGGGTTGCCGGCACCGGCCTCATCGCCGGCAAGCAGGCCCCTGCAGGGAACGGGCAGCGGAACCGCCACAATGCGGCCCCGAAAAGCGGACCCCAAGGTCAACTCCCGCCCGCATCCAGCCCAGGCAGGGCGCGGGATGCAACATGAAAGCCATTGGTCCGCGACTTGATGCCACTTCATATGCCAGGCGCGAATCAATCGGTTAGAATGCCCCCCCAATTCAGCCCGATCCTTGAGGACCGTTATGTTCAGCCGTGATTTGACCATTGCCAAGTACGACGCCGAGCTCTTCGAAGCCATGCAGCAAGAAGCTCTGCGCCAGGAAGAGCATATCGAGCTGATCGCTTCGGAAAACTACACCAGCCCAGCCGTCATGGAAGCCCAGGGTTCGGTCCTGACCAACAAGTACGCCGAAGGCTACCCGGGCAAGCGTTACTACGGTGGTTGCGAGTACGTCGACGTGGTCGAGCAACTGGCCATCGACCGCGCCAAGGAGCTGTTCGGCGCCGACTACGCCAACGTTCAGCCGCACGCCGGCTCCCAGGCCAACGCCGCTGTCTACCTGGCCCTGCTGTCGGCCGGTGACACCATCCTGGGCATGAGCCTGGCCCACGGTGGCCACCTGACCCACGGTGCCTCGGTAAGCTCCTCGGGCAAGCTGTACAACGCCATCCAGTACGGCATCGACGCCAACGGCCTGATCGACTACGACGAAGTCGAGCGCCTGGCCGTCGAGCACAAGCCGAAAATGATCGTTGCCGGTTTCTCGGCCTACTCGCAGGTCCTGGACTTCCCGCGCTTCCGCGCCATCGCCGACAAAGTAGGTGCCTACCTGTTCGTCGACATGGCCCACGTTGCCGGCTTGGTTGCCGCTGGCGTGTACCCGAACCCGGTACCGTTCGCCGACGTGGTCACCACCACCACCCACAAGACCCTGCGCGGCCCGCGTGGCGGCCTGATCCTGGCCCGTGCCAACGCCGACATCGAGAAGAAGCTGAACTCCGCCGTCTTCCCGGGCGCCCAGGGCGGCCCGCTGGAGCACGTCATCGCGGCCAAGGCCATCTGCTTCAAGGAAGCCCTGCAGCCTGAGTTCAAGGCTTACCAGCAGCAAGTGGTGAAGAACGCCCAGGCCATGGCCAGTGTGTTCATCGAGCGTGGTTTCGACGTCGTTTCCGGCGGCACCCAGAACCACCTGTTCCTGCTGTCGCTGATCAAGCAGGAAATCTCCGGTAAGGATGCTGACGCTGCCCTGGGCAAAGCCTTCATCACCGTCAACAAGAACTCGGTCCCTAACGACCCACGTTCCCCGTTCGTGACCTCGGGCCTGCGTTTCGGCACCCCAGCCGTCACCACCCGCGGCTTCAAAGAAGCCGAGTGTAAAGAACTGGCCGGCTGGATCTGCGACATCCTCGCAGACCTGAACAACGACGCCGTCATCGACGCCGTACGTGAAAAGGTCAAGGCCATCTGCAAGAAGCTGCCGGTGTACGGCAACTGATTGGCAGCAGCCTGATGTGAGAAAGCCCGGCCCTCGTGCCGGGCTTTTTCATGCCTGGGCAAGCTTTGCCCTTGCAAGCCAACCTCACACCACCGCGAACGCCAGGACGCCGCCTTGACCAGAGAGCAACTCGAAACCCATCAAATTGCGCTGTATTTCGCTGCCGTACTCGCCGCCGCAGCCTTCGGCCTGCTGGCCACCGACACCGCGCGCCACCTGCAAGCACTGGTCACCCCGGCCATTGCCGTGCTGATGTACGCGATGTTCCTGCAAATCCCCTTCCTGGACCTGCGCCAAGGCCTGGGCAACCGCCGCTTCATGGCCGCGCTGCTGCTGGCCAACTTCATCCTCGTGCCGCTATTGGTGTGGGCCGCCACCCGAGGCCTGGGCGAGCACCCGGCCATCCTCATCGGCGCCCTGCTGGTGCTGCTCACGCCCTGCATCGACTACGTGGTGGTGTTCACCCACATCGGCAAAGGCGACTCGCGCCTCACCCTCGCCGCCACCCCCTTGTTGTTACTGGTGCAACTGCTGTTGTTGCCGGTGTACCTGGCGGTGATGCTGGGCGACGGCGGCGACGTGGCGATTTCCATCACGCCATTCGTGGAGGCGTTCGCGCTGCTGATCGTGCTGCCGCTGATCCTGGCGGTGCTCACCTCGGCCGCAGCACGCCAGTCACGTAGCGTTTCGGTGTGGAATGACGCCTGGGCGTGGATGCCGGTGCCGGCGATGGCACTGGTGCTGGTGGCTGTGATCGGCTCGCAGATCGCCGTGGTGGTGCACGATTTCGACCGCCTGCTCCCGGTGATCCCGGTGTACATCGGCTTCATGGTGCTGGCCCCGGTACTGGGGTTTGCCTCGGCGCGGCTGCTGCGTTTGCCGGTGGCCGAGGCCCGCTCGGTAACGTTCAGCAGCGCCACGCGCAATTCGCTGGTGGTGTTGCCGCTGGCGCTCGCATTGCCCGAAGACATGCGCACGCTGGCGGCCGCGGCGGTGATCACGCAAACAGTGATCGAGCTGATCAGTGAGTTGATTTACGTAAGGGCGGTCCCCGCCCTGATCCGCTGACAGCGCATGGCGGGGCGTTGCACCGCCCCGCCAGCCAACCCACCCGGCACTGCGTGGCTTCAGGCCACCGACGCCTGCTGTTGCATCCGCACGCTCAGCATGCCCGACAGCGATACCAGCCACAGCACCAGGAACACGCCGGCGATGGCCAGGTTGGATGCCAGCGGCAAGGCACTGACGATGCCCGAGGCAAGGGAGCCGAACACCAGCATCAAGCAGCCCTGCAAGCTTGCCGCCACCCCTGCCCGGTCCGGGAACAGGGACATGGAACGGGCCATGGCATTGGAGAAGATGAAACCTTGGCCGAATGCGACCAGCATGATGCCACCCAGGATACTCACCAGGTTCAAGCCGCCCGGCATCGCCGCGATCACCGCCACACCGAGCAGGAACAGCGCCATCCCGGCCCACATCAAGGCATGCGCGTTGACATGACGGACCAGCGCGCGGTTGACCAAGGTCCCCACCAGGTAGCAACTGCCTACGGCAAGCGCCGTGGTGCCAAAGTACTGAGCGCTGTGCCCGAGGCGCTCCTGGACGATGTGCGGCCCGAACACGTTCCACAGCAAGAAGGCAGAGAAACTGGAACCGAGCACGACGACCGATGAACGAAAGCGACTGTCGGCCAGGATGCAGCGGTAGCCTGCGATGGTCTGCAGTGCACTGCGCCTGCCCGTCACCCCCAGCGACTCCTTGAGCCCCGCCAGCACGAAGGCCAGCACGATCACCGCGTATACCGCATAGAGCACGAAGTTGTAGCGCCATCCCAGATGCACTTCGATCAGCCCACCCACGTAGGGCGCGATGACCGGGCCCAGGCCAAAGGCCAGGCTCAGGTAGATGATCGCCACATAGAAGCGAGGCCCCTTGACGACGTCCACCAGCAAAGCCCGCGCGACCACCTGGCAAGCGCCGATAGCGAACCCTTGCAGCGCTCGGGCCAGCAGCAGCATTTCTATCGAGCTGGCAACCGTTGCCAGCACGCTGCCGCCGAGGAACACCAAAAGGCCCAACTGAACCGCCGGCTTGCGCCCGCGGGCATCGGCCATGACCCCGAAGAACAGCTGGCCGATCGCATAGAACAGGAGCGTGATGGTGATGGTGTTCTGCATCAATGCAGGGCTGGCCGACAGTTCCCGGCCGATGGAAGGAATGCTGGGCGCATAGAGGTCGATGGCGATGCCGCCAACGCTGTTGATCAGCGGCGCCAGGAACACAATGAAATTCTCGTAACGCTTGGTCGCGTTCATGTTTACCTCCAGCACACCGGGCACAGTGATGCCCGGCATGGTGATCAGGTCAGGCAGATGCCTGATTGGCGAAATGGGGATGGGCGAGGCCGGGTGCAGGTGCACTCATCCAGATGCTGGGCGATGACAAACGCGACACCACCACCCGCGGCCTGTGGTCGTAATAGGAGCCCCAATTGACGCCTGGGTCTCTTACCCGCCCCCTGTCCGCACCGCCCAGGTCGTCGAGGTTGTCGACGATCGGCGCCAGCAACTGGCGCACCTGTTCGGTAGCGGTCAGCACCACCAGGCCGAAGTTGCGCAGCGCCAAGGTCTTGATGACATTGTTGAGCAGGTATTTGCCTGCACCGCTGCCACTGCGAAATGAAGCGAAGGCGCCCACTTCGGCGATACGGGCGCGGTCCAGCCCATAGCGCTCATCCAGCCCCTGATCCAGGTAGTACTCACTGAAGAGCTTGCCGGAATCACCGTAACTGATGCCGGCACAGGCATAGCCTGGTGCGCCACCATTGGGGTCGGTCAGGCATACGAACAGATCGGGCTCAGGTTCTGGCGTTGCCTGGTAGTGCTTGAGGTAGTGCGCCCGCACCGCCTCTTGCAGGCATCGGTAACCGGGCCGGCCTTTATAGAAATTACGCACGATGTACATGCTGGCTCCCTCGTACTCAGGCGTACAGCTGGTCGATGAAGCGGGCTTCGATTTCCGCGCGCCGCGGGCGCCCGGTCACGGTGTAGAACTGCTCGCGGAACAGGGCGATATCCTCGATGACGCGCACCTGGCGAACCCGGGCGAAATCGGCAAGGCGATGTTCCAGGCGGGCCATTTCGCTGCGTACGCGCTCCGCACCCGCAGCACTGAGCACGATGGCGCAGGGCTCGTCCCTGCCCTCCCCCATGACGATCATGTCGTCCACCAGCGGGCTCTCCTTGTAGACGTTCTCCACCCATTCCGGCGAGATGTTGCGCGCCGTGGAAAGGATGATCACGTGTTTCTTGCGCCCGGTGATGTAGAGGTAACCGTCGCGAAATTCGGCGATATCACCGGTATGCAAGTAGCCGTCGGACAGGTCGCAGGCGGTATCGTCAGCGTTGTAGTACCCCGCGCACAGGGTGGGCGTGCGCACCAGTAGTTCGCCATCGACCAGCTTGGGTTCGATACCGTCGAGCAACTTGCCGGCCGAGCCAATGCGCCGCTCGGCGGGCGAGTTCAGCGAGATGATCGATGAGTTCTCGCTCAGGCCATACGCCTCGAACACCTGCACGCCGCGCGCGTCCAGCGCCTCCAGCACTGTGGCCGGAATCTTCGCGCCGCCGGTGATGATGTGCGGCCGTTGCGGGCCGAACAGCTGCTCGACCGTGCAATGCTCAAGCAGCCCATTGGCTTCCTCAAGCAACTTGGGCGGCAGGTACAGGAAGTTGGGCTGGTTGGGTGCGATCAGCTCCAGGTACTGCCGGGCATTGCCGCTCGCCGCGCCATATTCGGTCACGCCCTCGGGCATCAACGTCAGTGAACCGCCCGACAGAATCGGGATGAACACGCCGAGCACTTGTTCGATCAACAAGCTCATCGGCACGATCGAGAAGTAGTGCAGCGGTTGCTGTGGCAGGCGCTTCATGACGTTGTCCACCAGCAGCCCCACGGCCTCGTCGCGAATCATCACCCCCTTGGGTTTGGAGGTGGTGCCGGAGGTATGGATGATCGAAACGATGCCCTCCGGGATCAACTCATCCTCGTTGCGCCACTCCTCGCCGATGGCCTGGTTCATCAGCTGGCCAGGAATGAAGCAGGCCTTGCCCGGCAGGATGCCGTGCAGCCGGCTGGCGGTTTGCTCGTCGCTGACGAACACCGCGGCGGCCTTGCCCAGCAGGCTGCCGATCTGGTCGTCGGAGAACTCGATAGGCACCGGCAACAACACTGCACCGACTTTCTGAATCGCCAGCAGCGTATAGACCCACTCGTAGCATGAGCGCATGGCGATACCGAAGACCTTGCGTTCACAGCGCCCCACGCGCCCTTCAAGGGCACTGGCCAGGCGCATCACATCGCGTCGCAGTTCGTGCAGCGTATGGGTGCGGCCATTCATTTCACGGATGACGATGCGGTCGGGCGTTGCCGCCAGGTAGTCCTGCATTTTTTTGCTGATCATTGGCTGGTCCCTGCGATGCGGTAGCTCTGGGCGCCGAAAATGCGCCGCGAAGTGTCTTCCAGTCGGCGGCGGCCGTGCATGACGCGAGTGTTGTCGATCACCACGATGTCGCCTTTCTGCCAGAAGTGGCTGTAGGTATTGCGTTCGGTCACTTCCTTGATTTCATCCCAGATGTCCAGGGCGATATCTTCGCCATCAGCCCAGGTAATACGCGGCGGTTCGTAATTGACGCTAGGGCCCAGCATCGAATTGCAGAAGGCCTTGCGCCCGCTGAAGCAACTGGTTTCGACAGCAGAAATAATCAACTCTGACGCAATAAGGTTTTGATCGATGCGCCGGTAAGTTTGCCCCGCTACTTGGTCGTTGACCTGCTGCAGGTGGTCATCCGTAATAGCCTCCAGCGGTAACTGAAGTTCGATGCTGAGGAAGCGTTTGACGTTCTGCCATGGAATACGCCGGGCATAACGAATATCGCGCTGTTCAAATAACTTTCTGGTTTTAGCCGACAAGTCGAACAACACCCGTTGGCCATCGCACAGGGTAGTTTGCGACCCGACCGAAGCCGCTTCCAGGCAATAGAACCACTGCAGATCAGGGTTGAACGGCAGGTTGCCATTCTCGCGGTGCAGGCCCATCTCGTGCACACCCGCTTCGATTTCCGCGGTGTTGGAGGTGGCTGCCTTGCGTGCCGGGTCAAAGGTGACGCGCGACGAGTGTGCGCTGACAAACTCATTGAAGTCTGCAAGGGTATCTGCAAAATCGCGGTAGATGACCGCACCGCTGTGGGCCAGGTCTTCGTAAAGCGTTGCACCCTTGATACCGTCGCTGACCCGCATATCACGGTCAACAGCAACTACACATTCAAAACCGTAACAGGGGGTCGGCTGCCGGTAATAAGGGAACACCCAGGGTTGAACTTGCGCCAACATGACTCATTCCTCCGTGAACTGTGGGGTCAGGTAGACATCCGCTACCCGATGACCACACAGTAAGTGAAATGAGCACGCTGCTGGTTTTAAGAAATCTAAAGGCGTTGCGAAAATTTAAATAGGCCGTGTCACCGTTCCGTCAACAAGGCTTCGGCCACGTGTTCGACCAACGCGCGCAGGCTGGAAATATCCTTGCTGTCACTGCGATCGCGCGCCCAGATCATGTCCAGCGTAAAACTGGGAAAGCCCAGCGGCGGTTGGCAAACTTTTACTTGCGGGGCGATGCGCAGGTGCGGCAACAAGCGCGCCGGCAATGCCAACGTGCAAGGCACCGCGGCAACGATGTTCACGCAGGCCTGATAGCCGTTGGCGCGCACCAGCACGTTGCGTGAACGGCCGACTTTATCCAACCAGCTGTCGACCATGTTCTTTTCCGAGATCCATGGCGTAGGGAACACATGGGGCGATGCACAGAACTCATCGAGGTTCATGGCCCCCTCGTTGGCCAGCGTGTTCTGGCTGGTCAGGCACACGAAGTCGTCATTGAGCACCGGCTGCCATTGCAACTCGGGGTGCATCTGGTGATAGCCCGGGCCAAAACCGATGGCGATGTCGATTTCGCCGGATATCAGCCGGTCCACTGGCAAGTCGCGGCTCAGGCGGTCCAGGTGCAGCGAGGTATTGCCGTGGTTGCGGGACAACACCGCCAAGGCCTGGGGCAGGAATGACAACTCGAAATATTCCGGGGCGCAGAGCCTCCAGATCTTGCGCACCGCCTGCGGCGAAACCGTGCTGTCGTCTTCCGCGCAGCGGTTGACCGACTCCACCACCACGCGCAGGTAGGGCGCGATTTTCTCGGCCTTGGTGGTGGGCAGCAACACGCCCTGGGAAGAAGAAAACAGCGTGTCATCGAAGCAGCCACGCAGGCGCTTGAGGCAATAACTGACGGTAGGCTGGCTGACGCTCATCAGCTCGGCGGTGCGCTTGGCGCTGCGTAGCTCGAGCAGGTTGAGAAACACCACGATGTCTTGCAGATCCAACTGCTTGAGGTAGTTGCTGTGCAGCATGAAAATTCCTCCTGAATTTTCCGGTTCATTGGCTGGGCGCCCCTTCGCCAGGCAGACACGCGAGCACCTGCTTCAACAGCTGCGCAAAACCTGCGCGTTGCTTGGCACTCAAAGGGGCCAGCACCAGCTCCTGAATCTCAGTATGTGTAAGCAGAGCCTTCTCGATCAACACCTTACCTGCCGCCGTCAGCGCCACCTGGTAGCTGCGCTTGTCGTGGTCGTCGGCAACGCGCTCGACCATGCCGGCGCTTTCCAGCCGGGCCAGCCGGTTGGTCATCGCCCCGGATGTGATCAACAAAGAGCGGTAAAGCTCGGTTGGCGTCAGGCGGTACGGCGCCCCTGCCCTGCGTAGCGTCGCCAGCACATCGAACTCGCCTTCCTTGAAGCCGAACTGTGCCAACGCTTCGGCACGCATGCGCTCCAGGTGCTTCTGGATGCGCGCCATGCGCCCGAAAATCTCCATGGATGTGACGTCCACCGAGGGCATCGCCTGCGCCCACTGCGCGACGACGAAATCCACATGATCGTTCATAGCTGTCCTTCACCGGGCAATTGATCAACTGTTAACCCGTGCAAACTCCTGAACGCCGACGCCTTTAAACTATCTTAACGTTAAGCTATCTTGCTGACGATACGACTGAAGGATCAGGAGAGCACATGGCATTTTTCGTACACGGACCGCATCGGCACTATTACTACGACTCAGGCGCCGGCAGCCCAGTACTGCTGCTGCACGGCCTGGGCAACAGCGGGCGCGCCTGGGGGCCCCAAGCCAGTGCACTGCTCAGCCTGGGCCACCGCGTTATCGTATCCGACCTGCTGGGCCACGGCGCGTCCAGCGAAGCGCCCGAAGGTATCACGGCCCATGCCCAGGCACTGGAAATGCTGGCCCTGCTCGACCACCTGGGGCTGGAAAGTACCCACCTGGTCGGCCTTTCTCTGGGCGGCATGGTGGCACTGGAAATGGCCTGCCATGCACCTGAGGCCGTACAGCAACTGGTGGTCGCCGGCACATTCGCCAGCATGAACAGCCCGTATCGCCAAGGGCTGCTGAACGAGTGGGCCGCAAACCTTGCGCAGGCGGACGGCTGCCTGAAGCGTTTCAAGGCCACTTGGCCGGCGTTGGTGGGCGCTGATTATGCCGCCTCGGCCGAAGGCCAATGCCTCTACCAGGCTTGGCACGCCCAGGCCGCTCAACTGTCAGCGCAAAGCCAGATCCGCTGGTGCAATGGCATGAAGCGTTACGACCTGCGCGATCAATTACCAGCCATTCAAGCAGCGACCCTGGTACTTGCCGCCGAAGGCGACCTGATCAGCCCACGCTCGGAAGCCGAAGACATCACCCAACGCATCGCCCATGCCCGCCAGGTCACCCTGCCGGGGGACGGCCACGTGTTCAACATCCCGTACGCCCAGGCCTTCAACCAGGCGCTATGCACCTTCCTGCAGGAGTCACTTCAACATGCGTGATATGCCAAGCAAAGCGTGCATAGGCCTACTGGCCATGCTGATCGGCTTGAACCTACGCCCCATCATGGCGGCCATCGGCCCCTTGCTCGGCACCCTGCAACACGACCTGGGCCTGAGCAACGCCCAAGGTGGCCTGCTGACCACCCTGCCCGTGATGATGATGGGGTTGTTCGCGCTGTCCGGCCCCTGGCTGCTGCGCCTGGTGGGTGAAGTGCGGGGTGTGGCGATGGGTATCACGCTGATCGTCATCAACTGCGCCGCACGGGCCTATATCACCTCCGCCACGGCGCTGATCGCAACAGCCGCGCTGGGCGGGGTCGGCATTGCAGTCATCCAGGCATTGATGCCCGCGTTCATCAAGCGCAGCCACCCGCAAAGCGCAGGCATGCTGATGGGGCTGTTCACCACCGGCATCATGGGCGGCGCCGCGCTGGCCGCTGCCTTTGCGGCACCGGGTGCCAGCACCTTCGGCTGGCAACTGACGCTGGGGGTGGCGGCTTTGCCGGCGCTGGTCGGCTTGATCGCCTGGTTGCTCGCCGCCGGCAGCGACCCCGGCAGCCACAGCGATGCCACCTTGCCGTACCGCAGCGGGCGGGCCTGGTTGCTGTTGTTGTTCTTCGGCATTGGCACGGGCGCCTACACCCTGGTGCTGGCCTGGCTGCCGCCGTTCTATGTGGAACTGGGCTGGACGGCCACCCAGGCGGGCTACCTGCTTGGCGCCCTCACCGTCACCGAAGTCATCGCCGGCCTGCTGGTTTCAGCCCTCATTCACCGCTACCCAGACCGCAGGCAACCACTGACCGTGGTGATACTGCTATTGCTTGCCGGCCTGGCCTGCCTGATGCTCGCCCCTGTGCAACTGGCCGTGGTGGCCACCCTGTGCCTGGGGCTTGGCATCGGTGCCTTGTTCCCGCTGTCGCTCATCGTCACCCTTGACCACACCCACTCGCCAACCCAAGCGGGCGCCCTGCTGGCGTTCGTGCAGGGCGGCGGCTACCTGATCGCAGCGAGCATGCCACTGGTAGCCGGCATTGTCCGTGACCAGCTCAGTTCGTTGCACTGGGCCTGGGGGATTATGGCCATCGGTGCCGTGTTATTGCTGGGGTTGAGCACGCTGCTGAGGCCGAAGGCCGTGCAGTTGCCGGGGGCGGCGCACGAAGCGTGAGCGGGGTGAGGTTTCAATCGGAGGGGCAGCCTGGGCGAGCGGGCCTCCGGTACAAACCGGAGACCGCGTTCGCGTTGCAAGGCAGGGCTTACAGGCTACAACGACTGATCGGGGGTGCCTGGACTTGCCCTGTTACGGGAGGCACAGACAGCCCTTGATCTGCCCCTGCTAGCTGGCATCGCCTTGCATAAGGCTCACTTTCGAACACTGCTCACTGGCCAGCTGGCTGATGATCCGGATCGCCTGGTGGATACCTGCGGTGTTCCGGAAGCTCAGGTGCGGGTTGTGTTCGCACTCGAGCATCTCGTCATGCTGCACCAGGGCTTCGCCGAGCAGCTCGAGGGTCCAGGCGTAGCTCTGGATTGTGGATAAGCGTTCCTGGTCAGTCATGGGGCACCTGCTTGGGTGTGCTGTGCGGACGTGACGGGTCGTAGATGGGGTAGAACCGGTGGGGTTCGGGAGCCGGCGAAGGGCGACGGCGGCGGAGAACGGATGCGAGGATCCTGGATAGGCTTAGGGTAAGCATGCATGAGACTCCAAGTTTTCAGTTGGAGCTGTCACGATCCTTCCTACGGGATTGGGTGGCAGCTGTGTATGGGGTAGGAATACCGGGAAACTTGGAAACCCGGCCAGGCCGAAGCCTGCCCACACACAGCCGCCATGACACAGCACGGCTGGCACAAAAAAAGCGCCAGCTGCGGTGCAGGGGGCGCCTAGTGCGTGCGCCAAGTTTACCAACGGGTTCCTACGCCCTGTCACGAAATTTTCCGCGACAGGAGAAATTTATCTCCATAACCATAGAAGGGCAAGGTTGGATACTGTGGGAAAAGTCATCGATTCTCGTAGGAAGCGATCAAAAACTGGCAGTTGCAGTTAAATACGGTTTGTGTGGAAGCTGTACCAAGTTGGCGAACCAATGAGAAGGCACCCGGTAGACCCGAGGATCTCCCACGCACGGCGGCGGTTACACGAGACGCTAGAACACGTCGGTTGGCCGACTGGTGCCCACCACCAGCTGTAGTGATGCGAGGATCCTGGATAGGCTTAGGGTAAGCATGCATGAGGTCCTTTTCGGTTAGAACACCACGCTGACCGTCGCCAAACGGTTAGGGTGGCAGCTGTACGCAGGTTGGCGAACCGAGGAAAAGGAACCCGGCAGACCCGAGGGTCTCCCACACACAGCCGCCATGACATGAAACGGCGCCCCCAAAAAGCAAATGCAGTGGGTCTTCACTGATTGCCGTGGAAGTGGCGAATTTGGGAGTGCGTGCCGAGGCCCTTTGAGGCGCCCCGTAGATATGCGCCGCGCCGGCGATTGCGCGAGAATCCGCACCGCCCGGGACTTTCAGACCCTGATTACCTTCAACCAACTATTAGTAATTTCACAGTCAAAAGCCGCCGGGTCGAAGATATCCCCATGCCATTCCATCATGGCCTCATGATCTGGATGATTGGGGTCTGCCATGGCTTGAAGAAACTCGGCATAACCTGGCGCACCGCCCACATCTTCCGGCGGACAGGCATTGGCACCATCGACGCAATACGGCACCTGCGGACAGGCGATGGCGGGCAGCGTTTTCTCGACTTTGATCCGGTGATCCCAGCCGTCCCCGAAGTCATACACATAGCGGAAACTCTTCTTCCCGCACAGCGCTCTGACCAAAGTTTTGCGGGCTTGCGGCTTTACCGGCGGGCCCCAACCATCGGGGTCGGGTATGCCGTAACTCTCACCGGCAATTTCAAACTCATGCAGATGCCCTCCCTCCCATCCCATCGCGGCCTGGATCACTGAATGCAATCTGCCCAAGGTGATGTTTTCCGGCACCGCCACGCGGCGCCAGATAGCTGGCTCGACATATTTCAATTCAATGTGCAGCAACAACAGATTTGCTGCAGGTTTGAGTGAGCGAACAGCTTTGACCATGAGGGCGGCCACCTCGCAGTGTGGATAGGGTGAAAGAAACGCTCCAAGGGGGCAGTTTATCGAACCGACTGATCGGGTGTGCGGCGATGTGCTTCAAGGTATGGTTAAAAAGGTTTCGCGGCTTGTCAGGGATGGGTGAGCGACTCGGGAGGCTCAGTGTGATGGGCTAAGCTGTGATCCTCTAGGATTGAGGTCTCAGTATGCAATGCCACGTTCGTCCGGCCACCAGCAGAGATGCAGCAGCGATTAGCCGTGTAGTTCTAGCCGCCCTGCGTGAGTCAAATTCCCAAGACTACGCGCCCGATGTGATCGCTCAGGTTGAGCGCAATTTTGCTCCTGAGGTCGTCACCGCGCAACTTGCTACGCGCAGGGTTTTCGTAGCCCTGCTGGGCGAAAAAATCATCGGCACTGCTGGGCTCGATGGTGATGTCGTCAGAAGTGTTTTCGTTGATCCAGCTCACCAAAAAGGCGGGATTGGTCGGCATTTGATGGATGTCATTCATGCAACCGCTGCCCACGCCGGCATTGTGGCTGTACGTGTGCCATCGTCGATTACAGCTGAAGGGTTCTATGCCGCGTTGGGGTATCAGAAAATCCGCGACGAGTTTCATGGGGCGGAGCGCACCATCGTTATGGAAAAACGGCTCTAGGCTCTGTACGCAGAGAGGTGG
Source organism: Pseudomonas sp. NPDC089743 (assembly GCF_044748785.1). Lineage (NCBI taxonomy): Bacteria > Pseudomonadati > Pseudomonadota > Gammaproteobacteria > Pseudomonadales > Pseudomonadaceae > Pseudomonas > Pseudomonas sp. NPDC089743. The sequence continues at coordinate 30,278 of NZ_JBIVGS010000003.1, read as the reverse complement.
CAAGCAGCGCGCGCAAGCCAGTGAGACCATGGCGGCGGCAAAGCCACCTTCAAACGGGCGCTCAAGCAAATCGTGAACGCGCTCATTGATCTCCCCAGCCAGCTGAGATACCTGGCTTTGAGGGATGCCGGTCATGCTCATGACCTTGACTAGCCCGCCTACCGAGCGTGTTGAAAAGCCTTGGATGTAGGCCTCCCTGAAGGCCCACCGGCATCGTTTTCTCAGCAGTGCGTCGGGGCTCAAGGAAACCAGAAGAATAGCTGCCCTGGCGCAGGCCTTCGACAGACGGGTTTCATCGTGTCGCGCAGCCTGCGGCCCTCTGATTGCCACTCCTGAGAGTATAAGATGCGGGGTTCGCATGAGACCGAGTGAATCTCGGCCCAAGCAGGATCAAATCAACAGCTCGTAGCGGGAAAGGTGCTTGACGATTTCTGGGAGACGTTGCTTAAGCAGGGTATCCAGTAGCTCGCGAGGCGTGTACCTAGGATTTTTCAAAGAGGCGCGCTGCTTTTGGACTGCCTCGAGCACGGCTGCTTGGTCTAGGTCCCAGATGTCAGAAAGAAAGACATCGGGATGCAAAGCCTCGATCTCAAAGCGCATCAAGATCTCAGCGGGGAAATCCTTGAGATTGTATGTGACGATGACCGATGCACCGCATTTGATTGCAGCGGCCAAGACGTGCCTATCATCTTCGTCAGGAAGGTCAAGCCCTTGTATCAACGGCTCGTAGTCGTTCACAAGACAATCAGGTACTGCCCGGTTCATGGCTTCAACAGTACGATCAAGCTGAGCTTTTGTCAGGTCAGCACGATTTTTCAGCACATTTCGCGTCCACTCATCATGGATCTGCCCGGAGCAGCGCGCACGCTACGCGCCGGTCAAGGCCAGGTGCATCAGCAAATCACGCAGAGGTGCTGGATACAGCACACAGGCGTCATAGATAACAGTGAACGGTGAATGCCTCATTAATAGCCCATATTAAGCGCTTGGGCTTGTGCAGCCAGTTCTTCCATGGCGGCTTGGCTCGCTCTGTCACGGTCGGCTTTGTAGGCCATGATATCGGTGAACTTGATGCGACGGTGGCTGCCGGTTTTTGTGTGTGGAATCTGACCCTCGTCCAGCAGCTTGACAAGATGCGGACGCGAGACGTTGAGCATGTCGGCGCCTTCTTGAGTAGTCAGTTCTGCGTGGATCGGCACCACCTTCACGGTGTTGCCTAAGGCCAGTTCGTTAAGTATGTCCCCGAGCAGTCTAAGAGCGAACGTTGGTAGCTCAACGGCTTGGCGTTGCTGGGCTTCATCAACCAGTTCAATACGCTGAGTATCCAGCTTCGTCGAAACGAAAGCAGCAATCTGGCGGCTTGATTCAGTAGCCGCGGCGATCGCTTTCTCATCTGGAAGGATGCTTCGAGCGAGATCGGCGGTGGTCATGATGTATCTCCACAAGCGATTTGAAATTCCTGGCGTCTCATACGGCAGGTAGAGATTTTATAATCGCAATAAACGAAAATTGCAACAAACGAAATAAACGAAACGCAGCGATGTGCTGGCCTAAGCATAGCCGTGATCTAGTGATTGGTCGCCCACAGCCCCTCGGCCGGTACTCCCGCTGAGACTGAAAAGCAAGTGCCCGCTCCGAAGCGGTCTCCAAGAAATAAAGGGATACACAGATCCTGGGCGCCCCACTAGGCCAAGGCGCTACTTGATGACCATCATCGGACTTGCTCAAGGGTTACACGATGGGACCATGCTTACCGCACTGCGGTATGACGGTCTCCGCCGACCCGAGAAGAAGCTGCTCTACTGCAGATCAGCGCTAGTCAGGAGCGTGACGGTTTTCACCATCTGCGCTTCCGAGAGGGAGGGGAGCTGGACAACCTACCCTTGCACCAAGTAGCAGGCATACCCTACCGACCAGCGCTGCGACTTGTGTTGATGCCACTCCAGCGCAAGGCTAGAGAACGTGTTGGCACGAGAGATTGCCGCCTGCGCTCGCGCAACCTTCCGTTCAATTCCAGGATGCCGCCCCTGCGCCACAAGTGGGCGAGACTCGGAAGCAAGCTGCCGCGCCTGTGCAAGGGTTACCTTGTCGACTGTGCCAAGGGAAATGTGAGATTGCTTGGCATCCAGACGGAAGCGAAAGCGCCAGGACTTGCCGCCTGCCGCGCGAAGCCATAGAAAAAGGCCACCGCCATCCGCAAGGCCTTAGTCCCTCTCACGTGGTGCAGCATTCTTAACCTGCAAAGCCGTCAAAGGCATGATGAGTACCCATAGATTATTGAACTAACCTAAGGTGCTCGGATAGGTACTCGGCACTCACAAGACAAGCGCTGGGATGAAACCGGATGGCACCGCATGAAACAAGAAGCCCGCACTAGGCGGGCTTCAAAGGGGTGTCATGCGACTGCTTGGCACTGCATGAACCTATAGACTGGTGCCGGAGACAGGAATCGAACCTGCGACCTTCTACGCGTTAGCTTGGCCCCCAAAATCGCTACTTGTTAGCTCAAAAAAATGCCAAACCATTTGGATAGATATCCACCCTCAGTTGTGGCTCAAGCAACCGCCTGGGCGATCAAAATCCCGAACCTTGGCTCGCAGCCGCTGAAAGCATACCCAACCGAGCCCCGACGCTACCTACAGCGCGGACAATCGGTCGAAGCAGAAAGCGGGTTTTGAGTAGCGTCGAACAACGAACGTTAAACCTGATGAAGCGTCGACCCAGATCGATACTCTCTCCCCTGCGAAAGCACTCAAGGTTGACTTGGATCCAGTTTAGAAATCAGGTATAACCCACATATCGTGATAGCGTTTTTGAACACACACTATATGTAGTATGGGTGTCGCGTATCATTAGGTGGTGCCAAGAGGTGAAAAGTGATCGACGGAAACGATAACCTTCCCACATACCACGTGCTTGCCTTATCGGGTGGCGGGTACCGTGCGCTGTACACCGCAACCATTCTTAAAGAGTTCGAGCAGGTGCTCGGACGCCCCATTGCCTCTCATTTCGACCTCATTTGTGGCACCTCAGCCGGTGGATTACTGGCGCTAGGGCTTGCGAGTGAAATTCCTGCCAGCGACCTGAAATCTTTATTTGAAGACCAGGGCAAGCAGATTTTCGGCTCACGCGATTTCATGCGCCGGCGGCTAGGCTTTTTGAGCCGCGCAAAGCATTCAAATGAAGGTTTGCGCTCCGTGCTGGAGCAGCGATTTGGCAATTCCACACTAGGGGATCTGAAGCATCGGGTGCTAATACCTGCTGTGAACTACACCACTGGCCGTGGTCAGTTTTTTAAAACGCCTCATCACCCATCCTTCGAGCTTGACTACAGAATGCGACTGGTAGACGTCGCCTTAGCCACCTCTGCCGCACCTGTGTATTTTCCCTCCGTACGAAACGAGCGCGGTGTCTTTGTAGACGGTGGATTGGTAGGAAATGCGCCAGGACTATTCGGGCTCCATGAGATTCGAACGTTCCTCGCCCCCAATCAAAATGTCCGCATACGTGTTCTCGCTATAGGAACCATGACAGTCGGCGCGACTGTCAGCGGAGGGAGGGACCTAGATCAAGGCATCTTGGGATGGGGGGGAAGCCTGTTTGACCTGGTTATCTCAGCCCAAGAGTCTTCCGTCGACTACATGCTTACCCAGTCTCTCGGTGGCTGTTATTTCAAAATTGATGACCAAGTCACGCCGCAACAAAGTGGCGACGTGAAAGCGTTGGATGACGTGTCCGAAGCATCCACAAACACCCTACGGGATCGCGGCACAGCCGCCGCTCAACGTGCGTTAGGTGACAGCAAATTCACTCCATTCCGCAGTCACAAGCCAGCAGCACCCACCTTCTACCACGGTCCGAACAAAAACTCGGGGGAACTGTAAATGCTGAACCTGTCGCCTCTTTTTAATACTTCCGAAGACGAACCGTGTTTACTCCAAGCACTGGAGTTGACGGCCTCACAGCGACTCCAAATCACCTCGGCAAAAAATGAAGTCCGGCAGTGCCTAAGGCACGGGATTCCCAAGGTGCTTGTCGAGCAAGGCTATCAGGGCGAGATACCCCAACCGCGCTTTTTCACTCAAGGCTCATGGGCGTACAAAACACTCAATAGCCCCGCCCATCTGCCTCCTCAACAGTCCGATGTGGATGACGGTGCATACCTGCCGATCAGCTTCTTAAAAGGCAGCAAAAGGCCAAGTACCGCGAGCGCCATTTTTTTTGCTGCCGCTGAAGAGGCGTTGCGCCGGTTGGTTGAGACCAAGCGGAGCGAAAATTGGAAGCTGGTGACTGACAAACCGACGTGCATTCGAATCGAGATATCACACGCAGCTCACATCGATATCCCCTTATATTCGATACCTGATGACGAGTACGTGACCCTGGAGAGAGCGGCAAACAGGTACGGGTTTGAGAGCCTTTTGGACGCTGTGAAGGCTCGACAAGCCGACTCCTGGACAACCCTTCCCACTGGCGAGGTGCTCTTGGCCCACAGGGAAGAGGACTGGGTGACATCCGATCCTAGGCCGGTGAAGGACTGGTTCATTGATGAAGTTGAAGCCAAAGGTGAGCAACTTCGTCGAGTGGTGCGTTACCTGAAAGCTTTCCGTGATTGGCAATGGAAGAAAGGTGGCCCGTCTTCCATATTGCTGATGGCCGCAGCCGCGCCATTGTTTACAAAGATGGATCGACGGGACGACCTGGCCCTTCTCGAAGTATTGAAGGGACTCCCCAACGCGCTTCGAAATGGCGTGAACAACCCGGTAGCTCCCGACGAGAGCTTGAGTGATCGTCTTCCAGCTGATGAGCTGGAAGAGGCTGCCAGGAAATTCGAAATGCTGGAAAACTATCTCAATGGAGCGGTGAACGCGTCTGAAGAATCAACCGCATGCAACTGGATGATTAGCATGTTCGGGCCTCGCTTCCCGAATCGTCCGAGTCGTATCAAACAGGTCACGGTAGCCGCGACTATCGCGGCGGTGCCCGCGCAGGCCGCTGCTAGTGAGCTGGTGGGCCGTACCAAGGCTGGGTAACAGATGGTTGAGGCAATTCCAGAGCTGATTTCGGAGATGCAGCTTCGAGGGTTTAGATACCTCGGAAGGACTTCTGATCGGTGGGTAAAATTTGAGGGCCCCCTCCAAACATCGGAGGGAGCCTTTCAATGCGACTTTACTGTCGACCCGACCTTTTTTTCATTGCCCATCGTAAAGCTAAAGGAGCTTCCTCCAAAGCTAGGCCCCGTCACTCCTCATCTTGGTGCCAGCGGCTGGCTTTGCTACTTGACGGCAAGCTCCATAGTGCTCGATATCTTCGACCCAATTGGCCAAACGTTGAAGTGCTTGGCTGAGGCGGAACGCGTCCTTGGATGCATCCTCAGGGGAGAAATGGTCCAAGATCTAGCGGAGGAGTTCCTTGTTCACTGGGTCAGCGAGCTTTGCGTTTTTGACGTTCAAAAGTTGATGCGAGGTGAGATTTCCGCATTCTGTGTCATCTCTCCAAGGGGGCTGCGAACCCCTGTGCTCACTGACGACATACAGCGGACAGTTCAGAAAATAGACGATCTGAATTTCCAGCCCAAAAGACAAATGATGCTGGCGTACGTCGTCGGATCCGGCGCTCAACCTCGCCCAAGCCAAGTCGCGTGGCCACCTAATACCGTAGCTGAGGTACTGAGCTGGCAGCGAGAGCTGGACAAAGGCTGTGCGCGCAAAATCCAACAGCGTATCTCGGAGGCTTACCGGAAGAAGCAGTCCGAAGCGGTTATTTTCATTCAATCGCCACATCTCAATTACGGGTTTCAAGTGCATTTCGATCAGTCCGTTTTGGACGATGAAAAGTTTGAGAGGTCGAGGGGGACAGAAAGGCTTTTTAGTTTCAGGATTACCAGGCTCGCTGCAATCCGGATTGACGAGCAGTACATCGCGCAGCGCAGCATCCCTTCCATGAAAACCCTGGCAGGATTGAGGATTGCCATCGTGGGGTGCGGAACCATCGGCGGATATCTTGCTGACATGCTGGTGAAGATTGGTGCAGGGACGGGTGGTGGCAAGCTTACCTTAGTAGATTTCGATCAACTGATGCCTGAGAACGTTGGACGGCATCGACTGGGGTTACGGTACTTCAACATGAACAAAGCTCTTGGCGTGAGCATCATGCTTAAAATCGACGCCCCAGGGATTTCGGTGCAGGCTCTTGAAGTTGATGTACGTAAAGCGCATCTAGGCGATTTAGATCTGTTGATCGATGCCACTGGCGAGGAAGCGCTGGGACACTGGATTGCAGCGAACTACTCGGCAATGAGTCCCATACTATCCGTGTGGGTAGAAGGTCCGGGAACGGCCGTGCGCGCAATTTTGAAGACCCCGGGGGATAGTGCTTGTTACCGATGCCTCTCGACATACACCAAGATGGGCAAATTGCTGACCGTTGAGGGTGGAGTGCCCTATGTCTTGGCTGGGCATGGTTGTGAAGGGTTATACGTCCCTTTCCCAGCGACCGTTTCAGTTCAGGCCGCCGCGCTAGGGACTGAAATGGCGCTGGCATGGGCTAATGGAAAAGCCTCCCCATCAATGCGAACCAGGATCACTGACCACTCGTACGTATTAGCCACGCCCGATTGTGATCCCCTCAAGGTCGAGGGCTGCCCAGCATGCAATTCGTAGCAGAGTGGTCCGCCAATCAAGGCCGCAACTTGATCTACATCCACCCTGAAGTGTTGAGCGTATTTCAGCGTCACATCCAAGCAGACCCATCAGATTTGGAAGGAGGCGGTCTTTTGCTAGGGTACGTTCGAGGATCGCATCTTGAAATCGTCGAAGCTACCGTACCCACCAAGTTTGATCGTCGATTCAGAACATTTTTCGAACGCATGAGAGAACTGCACGAACATATCGCCCAGAAACGGTGGGCTGATAGCGATGGCCTGGTCAGATACATCGGTGAGTGGCATACCCACCCAGAGGACTATCCAACACCATCTGGAACTGATCTGACAGAATGGCGAAAACTGTCGTCGAAAAGAAAAGACAAACGTCCCGTTCTTGGACTGATAGTTGGTCGCAAAGCCTTGTACCTGGAAAGCATGCCTGTAAACGGAAATGGTACAGAATTCATCCCTGCGGGAGTTTACGACTAAAAATTCGACCACCTTGCCGCTCGATATACATTATAAAAGTTGAAACAGGCAAAGCACGCCACAAGACCACCAAATAAATTCACTAGCAAAGAAATTGAACAATGAAAATTAGCGAAGCTATTTTTAGGTATAGGACTTACTACGTACTTGGCTATAGCATGTGGACGGGAACTTTATTGATGTACTCGGTATCCGCCATTTCGTTCATATACTGGCAAAGCGTTGAACTTGAAAACTCTCCAATCTTTGGACATTTACTCCATGTTATAGGACAACTAGCATATTCGATTTTTTCGACCACCTACCCATATACCAGTGTCTTCTGGGACCACGCTCTTACGATTAGTCAAACCAATCCGTTAAGCTACGGAAACTTAGCTTTGCTTGGCTTGGTTGGCGTTGCCATGCTGGGTATCCAAATTATAAAGGCTGCTAGATCGCTTCGCCAAAGGGTACGGTCCGAGCTACGTCATGCTGAACAGGCTGGGTGGAGGGCGGCACCACAACAAGGAAATTCGACCACTATCAACGCCACTCAAATTGGCCAGGTGAACGTCTACAATCAAGCGCTCCCACCAGCCCCAAAGGAAGGAGGTTGGTTCAATCGCCCCTTGGTTAAATGGGCGCTAGGAATACTGGCAAGCTATCTCGTAGCTGTTTTGGTAAAGCTGACAGGTATGGCTTGATTTGATATATCTATGCAATATTTAAATTTACGGTATAGGTCATGAGCCCCACAGAGAAAATATGAGTAGAATTTCATTTTTAAGTCATGCGCGGCATCGCCTAAAAGTCTTGACAGGCTTCCGCTCACAACTAAAGTACGCAAATTAAAGGAGTACAGCGTGTATAAGAAAAATCATAGCCCATCTGAAAAACCAAGTACGGTGGAACAGAATGGAAAGAAAGTATCTAACCCTCACCAATTCACCAGGGTCCAACACGTCATCCCGCAGGCGCATCTAAGAGAATGGGTTAACTCTGATGGCAAGCTATCAATTTCAGGACTGGACAAGCCGATCAAACCAGAAGATGCTTTTTTTGTTGATCGGCTTTGGAGCCAATGGGCAGAAAGCAGAATGCTGGGTAAAAATGAGACAAATTACCTCACACAATCAAAACTAATAAAAAAAGGAAAACCAATCACGGAGCACACCCATATTACCGCGTATTTCTGCATGCTACATGCGCGCATGGTAGTTACTCACAAAGAGCGTCCACATTACGCATCACACATGGTCAAATTAATTCATATTTCCAGCAAGGCTGAGTTAGAAGAATTGGAAGTGAGCAATGCCAAGAGCCATGTTCACGTTATCATGGGGGGTGATGACGACTCTCAATCCATCTCTCGGCAACTGGTAGCTTCGCATATGCAAATGGATTTCGTAAACTGCATGCGACATTTTGAAGCGACTAAATGGGAGATTTTCCGCCTGAAGAGCGGTAGATTTATTATGCCTGATTTTTTTCAAAATCTTCTACAGACGAACCGGTTAATCCTACCTATATCCCCACAAATAGTCGCCATCTGCTCCAATTTAAAGCACGAACTGGAGAAGTCTGGACTACTCACTGAGGAAATTATAAATTCAATTTTAAAATCAGGAATAAAAAATCATTACGTGAAGTAATATCATGATCAAACCAGGAAACCCAAAGAACATATTTTAATGCAATTTAAACTCGGCACGCCAATATCAAAAAACATAGCTTATGCACCCACCCCGTGCTCAAACCGCCTGATTAGACCCACGACTTCATTACACCCGTCAACTGTAGACAAAAGCTCTAACGGGCGGCGACCAGCAAGCTCATGGCAATTATTATTTACCCAACACAAAGAATTTTCTTTATAGAAAAAAATAACACTCGCAACTGACCTAACATACCCTTCAACACGACCAAAAACCGGAACCACCTCAAAATTCCTTCGAGAAAAACTTTCATGCTCAAAGCACCTGCATCGAGCCCACCCCCCCTCAATTTTTACATTTCCTTTATTACCACACACCTCACAAACGCCACCTGACACCAACTCAGCGATGTCTAAGACCATATTCACAAAGCCATCTCCACCTCGATGATAAACTCTCAACAAATAAACTACTCTTTGACCTGCACGATATAAATATTTAACCCGCTGACATCCGCATATCGATCAATCAAACTTAAACTCCCCTGTAGAATAAAGCCCCAACCACCCAAGCTACTAACCCCAAATGAATTTGATCAAAATTAACCCCTTGAACAAATGACTCAGAATACAAATTAGCAACCCTCTCCCAAAAGTTAGTTCTCACCATGATTTGCTCTCCAAAACATTTTGGCCGGGCAATCAGCCAAACCCTCAGGATAAAAATTCCCGCAGATCATGTCATAACAAAAGTCCTGCCCAACCATTCGAATACTTTTAAGCTTCTCCATAAGCCAAGAGTCACCACCATTAAGCCAAGGCGGCGACACAAGTTGAATTTCCTTAATGTATTCCTCAGATGTTTCCCTAGAGGTTAACCCCAAAAGATATGGCGCAACCGGAACCATAAATTGCTGCTGACATCTAGGAAGCCATTTGAGACTTGAAGATCAATGGACTCAGCTGCCCACTCGATGGCCAGGTCGTAATTTGTGGTGAATACCCAAGGCGATGACTGGCCGGGCTGCCGGGCTGAAACCAGCTTCTGAAGAATTGTGCCTTGGCTCGCGAGACCTTCGTCGTTTGTCTCGACTCCACTTGGAGAAAGCCACCACTCCCGACGGAGTAAGGCTGCGCTGACGACAGATCTGAAAAGCGCGGCCTTTATCCGTAGGCGCCCCGTGCAGCTTTAGGCGCAGACGGCGTTAAGGAGGCTACTGAATTGCCATCTTACTGTCCAGATGACACCGCTCGACCATCATGCTAGTGATGGTCGAGAGCGATTTTATAGGGCTACCGCCGCGCTGACTGTTAGCCGCGACATGGACAGTGTGATGTCATTTCAGTAGCCTCCATGAGGCCGTCACGCCTTATGATGCCTAGGCGCCCACGGATCAGATCAGCGTTTTTTCGGAGGTTAGGATGCCTTTTGCAGCAATTCGTGGTGGCACTGCTCTAGAGGATCAAACGGAGCTTGAGGCACATCTAGCCTCGCTTCTTAGACTAGAAAACGTTGGCCTCCTTCTTGGCGCCGGGGCATCAGTCGCTGCTGGCGGCCACACCATGATTGCGCTTTGGACTAGGTTTGTAACGGACTGTCCGGCAGACGCTGCATGGATGGTTGACAATGGGTTCATCTGCGAGGAGGCCACTACGCTTCCAAGGCCCATCACACCCAATTTCGAGCGTCTAATCGATAGCCTAGAAATCGCCCTGTCCGATTGGACCAGGCAGATGGGGATGTTCGAAGATAACCCGATTGAGTACGCTCCTGGCGAGCGAGAACTGGAAGAAAAACTCCTTGGCCTGAAAACGGTGAAGGCAGCTCTTTTCAGAAATGTCGTCAGCGCCGCGTTGCTGCGACGAGAGTGGTGGTTGTCTCCGAGCGGAGTGGAATCTGACGACGACGATCTCGCAAGCCAACGTACGATTCTTCAGAAACTCGTTTCGGCTCGACAACCGGGTCAGTCCTCCCCGTGGGTGTTCACCACAAATTATGACCTGGCCATCGAATGGGCAGCCGAATCCATTGACCTACAAGTCTCAAATGGTTTCCTGGGCACCCACACTCGGCGCTTTTCACCCCAGAGCTTTGATCTCGGCTTCCGAAACACTCAAGCGAGGGGCGAAGCTAGATTTGGCGTCTACAACATCTATCTTGCAAAACTACACGGCTCATTGACTTGGAAGCAGGAGAATGACCAGGTATTCGAGGTGTCTGCCCCGCTCGCACATCAACGCATTGAGGCTTTTATGACTGAGCGAGACGGCTCGGACCTTGGCCTGATGGTGATGCCGAGAGCAGCGAAGTATATGGACACCGTCGGCTACGTTCTGGGTGAGCTTTTTCGCAGATTTGCAGAATTCATGTCTAAGCCTCAGAGCTGCCTGATCCTGTGTGGCTATAGCTTCGGGGATGAGCACATCAACCGTTTGATTAGGTCGGCGCTTCTCAATCCCACCCTCCAACTTGTGATCTACTCCTCAGGGTTTAATGGTGACCCTGATGATCACAACCTGCCTCCAGCATTACGAAAATTACTTTCACTAAAGAATCCACGCATCACTGTGGTTGGCGGTGGCGCTGACCATGCCTACATAGATTCGCTGGCTCGTCATCTGCCTGATCCCCTCATCTACGATGAGGATATGCGTAAATTTGAGAAGGCTTTGAGGGACCAAGCACGTCGTCAAGACCAAGCAGAAGCACCGGAGATCCCACAATGAGAGGGCGCCTTCCAGTCGGCTACGTGGTGAGAATAGAAGGCTCGGATATCACGCTCAACGTTCTTGATATGCACCGAGGCCAATTGGCCTCACATGCTCAAGGCGTGTCATCAGTGACGGAGGTGGGTAGCCTGTTGGTGCTGGATGCAGGAAGTCGAGCATTGGTAATGAAGGTCGTTTCTCTGAGCTTCGATGAGCCTCGTGAGGCCCATCGCCTAGGGATAGGTTCTAGTAGTCATCAAACAGAGCCGCTGCGTAATATTTCAGGCACTGTTGTCGGGCGACTGTCGAGAACCGAAGGCAAGGCGCGCTTTACTAGCGACTCACTTGCTACCCCTCCTCTCGGATCTGAAGCCTTCCCCCTCAGCACCGAAGAATTAGCTGCAATCCTATGCTGTGACGATGATGGCGACATTCCGCTGAAGCTGGGCGATGATCTGCGAGGCGGCGGCAGCCTGACCGTGGGCCTCAAAAACTTGATCTCCAGACATGTCGCGGTACTGGGGAGTTCCGGCCAGGGTAAAAGCTGCTTCACTGCGGCTGTGCTCCAGCAAATAGTGAAACTACCTAGTGCACGGATTGTTGTCTTCGACATCAACGGTGAGTACGAAGCCGCGCTCAACGTTCCGGGGCTGCCAGATGGTGCAGTGAAAAGCACAACCATCGGAGGGCCTGGACAAAACCCATTTAAAATTCCGTATTACGCGCTGGGACGGCACGGCCTCAACAGGCTACTGATCCCCAGCGAAAAAACACAGCGGCCAGCGCTAACCTTCGCACTGGAACACCTCCACAAAGTCCGCTGGTTCGCCCAACCTAGGGGGGCTGGATTGGTAAGCGATACCGCGCCTTTTCTATTCGACGATTGTCGTCAAGGAGGGGCTGCTGATGCTGAGAGCCGACTTCAGCAAATCCGCAATGGCCAGGCTGGCACAGCTACGGTGTGGCCGCATATGGCAGCTCTATCAGCACTTGTAGCCGAGAGTCACGGAATACAACCCACTCAGAGAAATGGGCCGGAACGAAATGCCTTCAGTTATTCAAACGTTTCGCCGCTGATTACTAGAATCAATAGGTGCGCTGAAGATCCCATGTTCCGATCCGTAGTGGATGTGGAGGGTGGTGCAGGAACTGGTTTTCCGCTCAATTGGTTGCAAGAGTCCACTAACCTCGTGGAGCAGATTTTTGGTGGGCAGGATGTACCATGGCGAGTGCATATCATAAACCTAAGATATCTATCACATGATCTGACCCCACTTGTCCTTGGATCACTGTTGGAGCTTTACGCCTACGAGCTTTTCCGCAGAGGACAGGAAAACAAAATTCCGACCCTGCTCGTTTTGGAGGAGGCCCACCACTACCTTCGCCCTATCGGCTCTGGTGAAGATGCAGGCGAGAACTCGCTCGCATATGAACGGCTCGCAAAAGAGGGTAGAAAATTCGGACTGGCGCTTTGGCTGAGTACGCAGAGGCCTTCAGAGATATCCCCTACAGTTCTTTCCCAGTGCAACAACTGGATCTCTTTCAGACTGACATCTGAAAAAGACCTTGCAGCGATCCAGTCCGCCAGTGAGTGGGCTGACCGACGAGAAACCCGACGTATTGCAGGCCTGCCGAGGCAGACGGCAATTGTTTTCGGTGGAAGCATAGCTATGCCGACACTAATCCGTGCTGCTAACGCATCACCTACGCCACACTCAGGTGATGCTGATTTTGGCAACTGGGCAATCGAAAGGCCCGACGCGCCGCCCCCTCCGCCACCGGCACCTCCTCCAGCTGAACCCCCGCCACTTCCATGGAACGAACGAGTCCCAGAAACTGCATACGACGATGATGTGCCGTTTTAACAGGGGTATATTGCGAATGACATCGTAGCGATTTACACACTTTCTTAGGATAAGACTTAATGACTCATATTAAATTAGGCAATTGAAAACACCTAAGCGGCAAAACAGCACAAATATAACCAATTACTATCAGTGCAAAAATCATTGATTTCGCGGTGAAACATGGCAAAAATTGAGTCAAGAATCTCAAACCCTCGATACCTAGAATCAATTGGGCTTACCCTGCTTGATGAGGCTAAATCTGCGGAACCGGGCTACATATTCAAAAAACTGGTCCCTGCAATGGCGTTTTTCTGCTTCGCCTTCGAATCGAAATTAAACGGTTATGGCGATGCAGTATTTTCCGGCCAAGAACTAAAAAAATATATAAATTCCACAATCGCCGGGAAATTTAAATGGTTATGCAACCGTATAGGAGTGGAAGACTCTGACGCTTTTCAGGAGTTATGTGAAACCATTGCATTGATGGTTACCTTTCGAAACTCCTTAGTCCACTCGAAGATCATCACCATCGAAGAAGAGCGCGATTTGAGTGAGCTTGAGAAGCTAAACCCAAGATTTATCCGACCAAAAGCTTCTGATTCTGACTTTATGGAGATCAGATCAATTGAGAACGCTGAGAAGTTTGAAAAAGTCACTACCACGCTTGAGCTAATTTGGTCCAGCCACTGTATAAAAAACCAAATCCATATCGGAGATGATCGAGCCTCTTTATTCTCAAGGGCGCGCATAATTTCCGACGACCTGTAGTGTACCAACTAATAAACAAGGTGTGATAGCTAGGTGAAGCTTAAGGTTAGACCGTTTCTGGCCATCATGCCGATTGCTTGCTAATTGGATACTCACGGGATATTGAAGCTGGTTGTGTGGACTACCAACGCTACGCTGAGCTAATTCGGAGAGACAAAATGACACGAGAAAGAAAGTTCACGGGACCGAGCAACAGGACAGAGATACCTAGCAGCAAGCTCATTGAGGTAATCATCGAGGACGTCATCAAAGCGAAGGAAATGCCCTACGCGCAATGGCTCGCTCTAAGCCCGAATCCCCTGGTGCCGCTCGCTATTCCGTTGTCTCAGGATGGGCAATATCCCGTGACACAGGTCGGCGTGGACGCAGCTCATGCACTGACGCAGCAAAGCTGGCAGTTGTACGAGCCCCTGCGCCAGACGATTGATCGGGAAGCGTTCTCAAGGCTTTCATTTCGGGCAATTGGCGACACGCTTCGCGACTGCCAAATACATCTGCCGGAAGTGACACACGACCAGAAAGGGCAAGAGTGGGTACTGGGTGACAGCTTTTACGTTGCGGTTGCAGAAGACTATAACTTGCGCCTACAGCAACTTGCCACCAGGGCAAGTCTCGATGTAGATAGGCACATTCCTTGTCATCTGTTTCATCTGGATCAAGCAGTACCAGCATTCTCCGTAGGACCGGTGCAGTTCCTGCCCAGAGCAGAATGGCTCGATTCCTTTGTCAAAGACTCGGAGGTCCGCAACCTAATCCGCCAGGTTGAAACCCGTCAGCTGGAGATGGAGAGGCTGACTGAACAATCCACCACCTCCACCGTTGCCCGTCATGCGTTAGACGTCTTGCGCGCGTTGCGCCAATACAGTTGGGTAGCGACGATCCGGATGGAAGGGCATGAGCCTGCTCGTTCACATCTCAAAGCTTCCGTGGTGGTGGGGTTGGCAATCGACGCAATTGGGCTGAGGTTTCAAGTCGAAGATGCTCGGCGGTTCACCAAGGCCGGTAAGCAGCATCTTTTTGCGGAGGATAGATTGGCGACCACGTTGGATGGGCGATTTTTACGCGGAACTAGCGTGCAGATGCCTGGCATCGGTGGCTCCCCAGGCGCGCTAACTGCGAAGATGGTGGCCGAACAGCCCTTCCTGGATGCCGCCGGTTGCATCTTGCAACACTACATCAATGGACGAAAGAGTGGACACGCGCTGCATCTTGTCGAACGCTGGGCCAATGCTCTGTACTGGGTCGGCGAGGCTCGTCGAGAGGCTTCCGACTTCATGGCTGTTGTGAACTATGGCTGTGCCGCCGACGGGCTCTCCGGTGCTGGAGGAAAAGCTAATGATATGACGATCTTCGCCGAGGCCGCGCTCAAACCTAAGATTGAGACGGTGGCCGATGGCACGATTACGGTTGGTGACGCAGTCCACAAGCTTTATCGGGAAGGCCGCAACAAGCTAGCCCATGGCGAAATTCCAGGGCTGCTGGAGGATCTAGCGGAGCCGCGCGCGATTGGAGAAGCATTGATGTCCGCACTGTTCGATGCTGTAACGCCTGTGTTAGCAGATCTCCTGCAAAATGAACCCAACCTATCTGAGCTTGATGGGAAGCTGGCGTATCGTCTGCTTAAGGCAAAACTGGAAGCGAATAGATCCGGTACTTGATGGACGACAAGATCAGCAAGAGTCGAGTGGATACTCTCATACGATGAAACTCACTAAGCCTACTAACATCTTGACCAGTTCCATAGGTTAGACAGCGCAGAAACAAACTAGTTAAATCTACAGCAAACTAGAATGCCAAGCTGAAAAGGCATCAAGGGCGCACAACAGATAACAGTAGAGATGCATTTCCGTGAGCCATAAAAGCAAATCAATGTTTTTGGAAACAGTCATATCGCCGTTCAGAAACAGCTTAATAGGCATGATGACCGACAAACGCAATCCCCATTTTGAAAAAATAATTTCTAGAAGCAAACTCTACATGATCGGTGCTCGCCCCCGTGCCGACTTTGTCAATATGAGGCCGAATGCATATACAGAAGAAATGCAGGTCGACATAGCTATTGGTGGGAAAGTTGTCGACACTGGAACCATCAATCTCGGAACTGAAATTGAAGGAGAAACTTTAGGCGTCTCGTATGACAGAGACATATTAATGATTGGACAGCACTTAGAGGGTGATACTTTCGAAGCAAAGCGGTTCTTCACGCCTGACTCCGTTTACTGGCATCGCTCAAGAGGCGTCAAATATGTTTCTGGATTTAATAATTATGCCGCAGTATGCAATTACGACCTTCTTTATGTAGGGATTGCGAACTCTAGTGGGAGCTTTGATCGACTAATAAATAAAGCACACCATGGTAGATTGGACATTCTAACTCAAGAAAACATCCGATATCCGGAACCTGGCAACAGGGTATCAGATGAGATAATACTCTTCACATTCAATATAGAGCCACTCATAATTCAATCGTGGGGTGCGGAGCACGACGATCCCGACATGGATAAAATGATAACTACCTTTGACCTCAATCGCTCAGTGGCAGACGCCGAAAAGGCATTCATCAGCATGCTGCGCCCCCAGTATAACAAGGTCATTTATGGGCAATATCCAAAAGGTGAAGACGGCTTGTACGACGCGGGCTTTGATATTTATCAATATTTCTTAAATGAGAATATCACCTTCAATACCCCCTCGGGCACATTTGCTGGCAAGAGAGATGCAAATGGTTTCGGCTTTGAGGGAGATGCGATTACGGTTCAAGGAGATTCTGTGCATGTATACGCATCAGAGAACTGAAAGCTTTTCTGCAATCCGAGATGACGAACCTATAAAAGCCCTTTGGAAAATTTAAGGAGTAGCCGAAATGCCTATCACTATACCGGATTCATCTTGGTATCAAAGTAAGAGTTCCGACAAGGGTGTCCCATCGTCATGCCCCTATGCGAACGTGCACAAATGCCCACGTTACTATGCAAGCATATATATGCTTGGCGAAGCCAGAGTAACTACCTCTATCAGTGACAATAAGATTGAGGCCTTGGATTCCTTCTGGAAGGAGTCCGGGTTGTTGCCAGTTATTGAGGAGGAAGATACCGGCATAAGTGGAAGCGATGGAAAGACGACCTCATTTTCAAACTTCTGCCCTGAAGTAACATTTACTTATTTCAACTATTACGCAAGCTATCTAGGCAGGTACGTGGATGAAATTGATAAGGACTGTGGGCAAAGGACTGCTGAAAGGGAAAATATACCAGGCAATTGGAGATATGAGTGGGGCTTTCTAACGGAGTGCCATTATTTGGATTGCGCCGTCTACAATCAGGTCAAAGATTTTAATTCAAAGGGGATAGGTAGATTTGACAGACTTGCCCACTCTAACATTGTAGTCCTCATAGGAAGGATGGAGCAATGCCTTGAGAAAAATGATCCAGCAGGAGTTTTGCATGCCGCAGCTAATATACTCGAAACGACAGCAAAAGATATAATCAAAAGCGACAGTGTAAACAATCAAACTTTGGGAAGCTTCATCGATAAATATACAAATGAGTCATCGCTGCCAGAAAACATAAAGAGTGTGGTGGGTAAAATATATTCCCTTAGAAATACAATGCCCTTGTCTGGCCATGGCAGCACTCAGGCGCCAAGCATCACTATGCAAGATGCGGTTGTTATTGCTGCTGCTACAAAATTCATTGTTGAAGTAGAGTATCGCATGGCCAAAATCTAACGTGTAGAACCTAGGATATTACGCCATGAGATTCTCATAAGCCTGGCATTTTTTCATCGACAGCTTCATAAAGGGCTAAAGGCTAATACTTATTTCCGGCCACTCGCCAGTGTCGCTTTTGGGTCGATAGCTGCCGATCACGGTGAAACGCAATGATGTGGAGAAACGAAACCTCGTTCTGTGAGCATCTCGACGCCGCAGCGTACGAGAATGCCTCGCGAGTATCAAATCGCCGCATGCGGCTTTGGGGGCGTCCGCGCCTAGGCGGTAAGATCTCAGGATCTCATCGCTTTTATGTGTAGACCGGTCAATCTATTCGTCAAGAGCGCGCCTGATCACCCCGGCCAAAGGCCGAGCGACCAAGAATGGAGTTGATCCCTCATAAGGAGTGACCAGGCTGATCAACTGTGACGCACCTATTAGCTCTTTTATTCAGAAAATAGTGAATTCTGCGTACCTAATCTGGTAGAGATTGACGTAACTCTTCAGCAGCTCTATGAACTATCTGGGAGTTGTGTGCGAAGGTAGTTGCACAACGAAGTCGGTCAACGTAACCGTCACGCCCCTTAGCCAGAAGGTTAGCCATTACATGACTCTGCTCCATTGCAGCTCTGATTCTCAAGAATGGTTCAACCATTTCAGGCCGTGGCAAATCCACCAAATCAATCCCCCGCAAAGCAAGCACCTGCGATTCGACAGTTGTAAGTATCTCCTCATTCGTCTCCATAACCTGCTGCTGTAGCTCATTGAAACTTTGGAACAACAAGCTGCTCACCGCAGCTGCGCGCATCGCCACATCAACCACAATCAGTGAAACTACCTTGTCTCTACTCTGGCGCTCGCGAATCTGTTGCTGCCCCTGCCTATTCGCAATCAGAACCGCAGCGAAAACTGCTGCAATAGACCCAATCGCTTGTACCCAGCCAGGACTATCAGTATCGAGCACTCCAAAATGCTCAAACGTTCCGACTAGCAACCAAAGCGTAGGTATTCCCATTATAAGAAGCCACAACCACCACACGGTGAAGAAACCCATCTCGCGAAAAACTGATTGCCATTTCCTCACTTCCAACTCCTAATTGCGCTCCAGTCCATGATAATTTCCTACCATCGCTCAAATCTGCCTGTCTGATCAGCAGCTGGGCGAAATCAGCTTTACGGATGAGGATTCAATCGAGACCTGAGAGTGCTAGTCTGCTTATCCAATTGGAATGTAATGGGACAGACCTTTCCTTTCCCATATGACACGCGCACCTTTCAACAGCCACGTGTGACTCAAAGGATAAATAGTGCCGTCTTCTAACTCATAGATATAGCCTTTGGTAGAAAGACTAATGCTCTTAAGTAAGCCCATCCGCCAAGCTTCCCCTAAATTCATTGAAGGCGGAGATACAAGCTGAATACTCAAAACGTACGAGTTAGCCCTATCTGCAATGATGTGGCTGTGCAAAAAAGCAGTTCGTGATACCACATTTTTTTCATATCTGCGCTCTTCTAGCTCCCGTATCTCCCGCATCAAATAAAACCACTCATTCTCCCCGGTATGGTTGAAGGCTGCCCAACAATGCAGGGCATCATCGAGCCTAAATTCTTCGTCCAACAAATATTTCTCATCCGTTTCAAACATGGCTCACCTGTAAATATGTTTTCCAGATAGATGATCAACAATAATATTTTTCCTTATGAAATAAAAGAGACTTGACCTCCCTACCACGCCCAAGCTTCCAATTTCTACCTCGGGAATCCCGAGCATGATGGTGAAGCAGACTCGCGAGGGTCAAGGTAGAGCTGAGAGAGATAAAAACTTTTAACTAAAATACTGATAACCACACGGTGAAACGCATCTAAAAACCTGATCAAAATATGAAATTTGTCAATGTCATAAACAAAAAACCATTATTCATCAAAATTCATCGCTTTTTGTCAATATCACAAACAATTTCGCCTTGCACTCGAAGTGAGGCGTCTTGAGCGAGGGTTGAAAAAAGTTGAGATGGCCATATGATTTAAAAACAAGCCGTTGCTAAAGTCGATTGTATTTTCAAGATAAAAGTATGCAAAAAAAAATCCTAACGCATGTTCCTTGCGCTCGACCATTCATACCTGACATTGGTGGAAATATAGACCACTCCACCCCCCCTGGAGTTGAATGGGTATATGCCGGACCAATAGATAGCATACAAAAACTCCCAATAATACTATTAAACGACGGGTCAGTATGGGAGGAAGGAACTGCATTTTTAATTAGCAGACTACTAGATAAAGATTTCAACCGAACTACCTTACAGTTTGGCTCCGCCTCAAGAAAAGCAGATGATTTAGTTTTCTTCATGAGAGTACTTGAGGAACTCGGGATAGATTACCGGGCTGATGAGCGCTTTAAAATTCGCCGCCCCACCTATGCATTTCTTGAAGAAATTTCTAATCGGGTGAATAAAGGCTTCTCACAGGAGAGTGCAATTAGAATCGTAGGGGTTATTGTTGAATTTTATAAATGGAGGGACTATACGACTCAGTGCCTCTCAGTTTTTCCTCGCTGGGTAGAGTCGGCCAGGTCGCGAACAACAGTTGACCGAATGGGTGTCGAAATACAAGTAGCATATACAACAAACGACCTTGTCGAAACATTGAGAAAAATGCCAATTGAAGCAGACCCAAATTTCATATGGGACGAAGCTAAACTCAAACCGCTAACTCCAGAGCAACAAGAACTGATGATACAGGCGCTGTATGGCCTAGGGAATACGGAGATGTTTCTTGGGTTCCTGATAGCCCTTGAAACTTCTGCGCGAATACAGACAGTTTTTACTTTACGGTCAAAAGCCTTTAAGCGGGTACGTCACGTCGACGAAAGAGTAGTAAGAATTACCATAGGAAAAGGAAGTGATGTAGACAATAAACGAAATAGAAAACACCACATTGAAATTCCGGACTGGCTATATGACAAGCTTCACATTTACTCAAAATCTCGCCGACACTTTGACCGCTCAACAATTAAATGCAAATTACCGGAAGATAAAAAATACTTATTTTACACAGCATTCGGAAACCCATACTACACAGGGCGCTTGGACAAACTATCAACATCTCATACCGGGGGAGCTGTAAGAGTTTTCTTGTGCACTAAGTTGATCCCTAAACTAAAAAGTCAAGGTCACAATATGAAATTCCGCTTTCACGATCTACGGGCATCCTACGGTTGCAACAAACTTGACCACGGCCTAACGCTAGTCGAGGCGGGAAAACTCACTCTGGACGCTGTTATGCGTAACTTACAAGACTCAATGGGTCATAGTGATATCAGGGTAACTTATCGATATCTAAACTATCGAGGTAATCATCCCACGGCCCAGGAAGTAAGCAGCGAATGGGAACAGAAGATACTTAAAGACATTTTGAGCCGACTGGGCTTGCTAGAATGAAATACGTTTCTCCGTGCACTACCATCATCTCACTGGAGGAAATGATGGAAAATGGTGCTCTTGAACTCTATCTTGATGATATAGAGTCGGTCGGAATTGAAACTGAGAACAAAACAACATATATAGACTTTGGAGCCTATGCCTATAAAAACAGAATTAAAATTGACGGGAAAAATAGAGTATTAACCTCCAGCTTAGACCCCAACCGTAAAGCAATGCTGCAAAACTTATTTGATGATATTTCTTCAGACTTGAGGACTGGCAAGAAAAAGATAATCACTATTTGGACCACAGTCCTTCGAGTCATGAAACCTATTTTCTATTGGCTGGACAATTTAGCTAGCTCTAACAGCCTAAGTTCATCAGAAGACATTAAGGCCAGGTATGAGGAATATACGTATTTCCTAATTAACTCCAAACCCAATTTATCAGCTCGCTCGCGGGCGCGCTTACAGGAAGCGTCCCGTTATTTTTTTCGGCTCGCGTCCTCTGAGCCCCGCTTGTCAATAGGGCAAGGCGTACCTCGATTAAAAGGAGGTCAAAATCCTACTTTGCCTCCCGAGGAGAAAATAGTAACGGAAAACCTGGCAATGGCTTACCAACTGTTCACTCAACTGAGCGGTTTCGTATTAGATTCCTTACCCTATCCATTTAGTCTGAAATTGCCAGACGAAGCAGTGAACATCATCCCGTGTAATATCTGGGTGATGCCTAAACATCGCTTAGCCAAAAGGGGGATTTCCGAACAAGGGAACTGGGTGTGGGATTACGAGTCAGGTGAAATCAATAAAGTCGAACTAGTTCAAGAGAAGTATGGATATGACTCCTATACCGCATCCAGGGAAATACTTGCAGCTAAAAATCAACTCGACTCGGCGAATATCAACCCAAGATCAGTTCACCGATTGCGGTTAGCATCCCTCGCACGAACTGGTTTTCAAGTTCTGATGCTATCAGCAACTGGCGCCAACATAAGCGAATTCATAAAGTTCCCTTGGAATTCGGACATAATTTCAGTTCCAGGCGAACGCCAAGGATTCCGTGCATACAAAGCGAGAGCACGCAAGGAGGTCTACTTCGAACTACAAAGTTCATTCGTCCCTTTGCTGAACAGATATTTAAAGTTGAGATCATTTTTATTGGAAGGTCGTCACTGCTCAACGCTGTTCTTTAGAGAAGGAAAAGAACAATTTCGCACAATAGATCCTCAATTCCTAGTTACGTACTACAGACAAATAAAAAAAATGCTTTCGCCGGCCATGCAGCCAATCACGGCAACGGAGTTCAGAAAGTACAAAAGCAACTGGATTATTGACCGAAAAGGAGTAATTACGGCCAGCGAGGTCATGCAAAACACTCCCAAGGTAGTAGAACTTCATTATTCAGGATCAAATAAGAAAAAGCATCAGGCCGAGTTCACAAAATTTTATTCTTACATGACTAGACTCAGCGCGGACTCAGCTGGATTAATTTCGAGTACATCAAGCGGTGCATGCTTGAACCTCGGCTATCCAGAAGACGATGGTTCAGGTCTAGGCGTCGATAAGAACTGTGATGATTTTTATGGGTGTGCATTTTGTAAGTATTACGGCTTACATGCTGACGAAGAAGATCTTCGTAAACTTCATAGCATGGTAGCCGCTCTAGAACTCGTCCAAGAGAACTCTGCTGACTTTAGCGATGCACTAAATCAAACGCTGACAAGAACTAGGGGAAACATATCTTCCATTTTAGCAAGTTCGCCTGACCTCAATGACACCAACGAACGAATTGCTTCTGACATAAAGAATGGAAATCTAGATCCATTCTGGCAAGCACAGGTAAATCTTTGGATCATTACAGGAAAAATCAGATGAAGATCTCAACTCCACTCCCCTCATCCGATTACAACATCTGGTTGAAGCCATCTTTAAAACCGTCATATCTTCCCGCAGAAGATATTGTCGTTTGCAGAGACTCAAAAGCTAGAATCGTTTCCCGATTTTGCGATTGGATTTGGGATTTCAGAGTATATGTAAACTCTACGAAAGCAACAGGGAAAATTAACTTTAATAGGGAAATATACCGAACAAACCTAGGATTGCTTTTAGACGTCAAACACTTGCTTTGGATTGCCATAAATACTCATCAGAGCAATAGCGGTGAATATTCTGTTTCAAGCTACATTCGCTGGCACTCCGTGTTGCTATCAATGTCATCCTATTGTGTTGAAAAAGCTATTACCTTGGAAACTATTCTTTCTTCAAAAGCTATTTTCAATGATTTCCTACGCTTCAAGTGTCATAAAACTCAAACCGCGAATGCAATAACTTTACTCAGAATCTTGCACTCTGTTAACAGAAACATAACAGGTTGCTTAATCGTAGAGCCGTCCCACAAGGACCACAGAACTAATGAAGATGATGACTTTTATCAGACTCTAGTGATACCTTCTAGAATCCTCTTCCACTGTATCAACAAGGTCAAAAAGTCAGTGGACGAATTTGTTTCCCACGCCGAGCGTCTAGAGAAAGTAGTTTTACTGCTAGCAAGCCCTCGATCTACAGAGGACTTCAGAAATTTAATTCAGAGCAACTCTCTAGAAAAACTTGCGGAAGACCACAACATAAAGAACGCAACAAATCTATCAACCTACCTTTCTATGATTCAATTTTGCTCTAAGACAATGATTCACATTTATTCTGGCATGCGTAGAGACGAAGGGTATAGCCTGCTGCCAGGTTGTTTCAGAAAAGAGGTAATCGACGATGACGAGGGCTACTGGATACATGGGATCACCACGAAGATAGCCGGTTACCGAAAAAAAACCGCATGGGTAACAAGTTACGAAATTGCGCCAGCCATGCAGGCGGCTGAAAAAATATATTCGTGGATTAATTCGCTATGCTCTCTTCCCAACGATGCTCCTTTATTCTCTAACACAAGTCATTTTTCCTTTTCGATTTCTCACAAAAGGACAATAGCGGACCACAACGATCACAAGTTAGCAAACCTTACCCACCATAGATTTAATCACATCTTCAGCGGCCCAGAATTTCTTATTACGAATCAAGATTATGAAGAAATACGATTTATTGAATACTCCAGGAATTGGGAGCAAGAAAAAAGATTCATACCGGGAAATTTGTGGCATTTCACCACTCACCAGTTCCGACGCTCGCTTGCTTATTATGGCATAGATAGTGGCCTTATAAGTTACTCGGCATTACATAGCCAACTTAAGCATATTCGAATGCAAATGACTGTTCACTACACCAAGGGCGGCGCAGCGGCAAATTCATTCTTCGAAGGTGCTTCTATCCACTTCAGGCATGAATACTCGAAAACTAAAAGCATCGTCAACGGATTGGATTATGTTAAGAATATCCAGCTATCGGAAGAGCGCCTTCACGGCGGCCATGGGCTGCATGTTGAGAAAAACATCAAACCTATCGGGAAAACCGAGATATTACTCAATAGGCAAATTACTGTGAAACAAGTTGAGAGTGGGCTAATTGCTTACAAGCGCCGTGCAACCGGTGGATGTGTCAGTCCTACTCCATGCCACCGGCACCTTATATCACCGCTCTCGGCTTGTACTACATGCAAGGATGGAGCTGTAATCCCTTCGCTTTTGGCTTCAGCCACTGAGACCTATATTCGTTTTATGGAAACGCTTGAGCCTGGTTCGCCTGAACACATCATGGCACAGCTTGAGCTTAACAAAGCCATCACGCTGAGTAAAAAACTCAATATCGGAAGTTAGGATGCTATAAATGAATTTGAAAGAATGCTTTTTAGCACTTGAGCGACTGCTAGCGGGCAAGCCAAATAAAATAGTGGGCGCTTACAAGATAAATAATGACACCGTCGCTCTAGAGGCGGGGTTCCCCCGTGGTAGCATCAAGAAATACAACAGCACACATAAGCTGCTAATTGAGGATATCCGTCGGCATCATGGTAAGTCTTTCAATAAATCAAACTCTGTGAAAGACCAACTTAACAAAAAGAAAGAAGAGATAAAAAAGCTAGAAAAGGAACTTAATGACTCACTAGCTCGTGAAGCACTTATGATCAAGCGAATTATAGAACTTGAATCATCGCTTCGTTTGAATAGCAATGTTCATCCGATCAGATAAATTAAATCATCTCCCTGAGAGCTTCGAGTTAATTATTCAGAGATAATTTTCTCTTAGTAGAGGACTGCAACAGATGTGTTCAAGCCTCAGCATTTTGACGAGCTTTTACGAGCCTGAGCAAGGTGCTCCGGGAGGCCCCAGTTGCCACACAGACCTCCGACCAACTGCTTCCCCTATCCAGCATCGCCAGGATCGCAGTGTTGCGCTCATGGTTCGCTGGACGGCCTTTATAGGACCTTTCCGCTTGTGGCTTGAGCTTGTCGCGTTCCTTGGCCTGAGCGATGCCCTGGGTGGTCCTGCGGCGTCTGTCCTCATAGTCCTTGCGCGCGATGGCAGCCAACATATCAAGCATCATTGAGTTAAGGGCGTCCATCATCCTCATGGTCATCTCATCCTCCGCCTTCATCATCATGTGTGAGGTAGGCAGGTCAAGGGCGACAATACGAACTTTCCGTCGCAACAGCTCAGCCTTGAGGCGGTCCCAGTCCTCGGCATTAAGTCGTGAAAGGCGGTCCACTTGTTCGATCAGGAGCACGTCTCCGGGGTGACTGTCGGCCAGCAGCCGGAACAACTCTGGACGCTTGAGACTGGCACCAGATTCGTTCTCTGCGTACCAGGATGCTATTCGCAAACCGCGCTCCTGTGCGAACGCTTCGAGGTCTGCTCGGGCTCGCTGAGCATCTTGGTCTTGAGTAGAGGCGCGGAGGTAGGCACGGATGTACATGGAACAGCTCCGGTTCGCTTTGGGTGGTTCGTATAGCATAGGTTCGTTTTGACTGGTCAACCATTAATTATCGAACCGGCTCAGGGACGCACTCATCTGGTTCGCTAAAAGCATACCCATTTAGAACCGTTCCCTAATCTCGTTAATCACATCGGATTCCGATGAGTTTCCTGTTCAACCAGCGCAGCCTTTGAAGCCCTTTCAGGGTCAGAATGCGGGCATACTTCTCTCGCTCCACCAGGTGAGCCACGGCCAAAGGTCAGTTCCTTATGCGTGATGATGGTGGGCCGCTTCCTTCCATGGTCATCTGGGAATAACAATTGGACCCACTTGGAGAGCGGCTCAAATCTGAGCCGATGTCCAGGTCCAGCATTTTACAGATGAAGCCTGGCGAACGGTGAGGTGCGCCTGGGAATCCTGGGCGAAGGCTCGATGACACCTCAGCGGGCTTGCTGGGGGCCGTAGGGGTAGGGCCAACCAGGGCACTTCAAGGTGGGCTCTCAAATTTTTTCGGAAAAATTATTTGGCTCGGGGCGAATGCAGTACCACCGATGCCCTTGTTACGCTGATTGGCGTGATTAAACAGACCAGACATCGAGCCATTTTCCCGTTTCTAGAAATAAGAACTTGGGGCCCAAGCTACGCGGCCTGGAGGGTGATTTGAGTGCATGAATTCTGCACTCAGTCACCGGATGCACGTCTACGTCATCCTGCCGCGCCCCCTCCGGAGGAAACTGTGGTTACCCCACTAAGCCCAACGCTGCGGGTAGCCCAGCCCCAACGGCAGCGCTCACCAGTGGGTGCTCAAGGAACTTGCTCAGGAGCCCTTTGGCCTCTGATTTGTCTTTGGCGGAGGCGTGGGCGGACTCAATGGCGGTCAGCACTTCCTTCATGGCAGCTTGCAGGTGTTGGACGTTGTGATCGCCGATTTGAATGCCTGTAGAACCGTGGATGGTGATGTGGTT
The DNA here is from genome assembly GCF_044748785.1 of Pseudomonas sp. NPDC089743. Taxonomy (NCBI): domain Bacteria; kingdom Pseudomonadati; phylum Pseudomonadota; class Gammaproteobacteria; order Pseudomonadales; family Pseudomonadaceae; genus Pseudomonas; species Pseudomonas sp. NPDC089743. The sequence continues at coordinate 3,227 of NZ_JBIVGS010000003.1, read as the reverse complement.
CGTGGTCGTGCCGGTAGGCTTTCTTGGCGTAGCACGGACCTTGGACAGCTCCAGTGCGAAGTGACCAACCATTCCACCTAGCCCGCTCTGGTAGTTCACGTCTTCAACATCGAACTCCACCTTATTACCGTTGGGCAGAAGCTGAAAGACCTTGTCTCCCTCCGCAACATCAATGTTGTTGCCCATGATCGTGAGGCGAGGTTGAGTGAAGCAGCACGAGTGCCGCCCGATCTCTCGCCCTGCACGTTCTATGATTACGGTGTCTTCTTCCATATCAGCGAATGGGTTCACGTCCAGTCCTCGGTTGAACATCGAAGTGCCATCATAAGTTCAGCCCATCCCCACCGCTAGCGGCCTGTCCCGTTCATGACGAGAACACTAGAGATGCCCTTAGAGGCACTACCCATGATCGACCAGCAGGAGCCCCAGTATGCCCCCCTACCCCCATCACTGGTGGTGTAGGTGGTCTGTGGCCTCATGGTCGCCCTGGGCAGGTAGCCCATGATCTGACACAGCGAGGATGCCCAAAGTCCGGCACCACGCAGAACGTGATGAAGCCCCCGGATCACGACTGGGTGATCCTAAAGTGGTCCCTCGGGAGGACTTGTGCTGTAGCAGCATGCGTTGACCCACCAATTCTTGGCTACTGCCAGGGATCAGGGAGTAGTATTTCCTCCCGCCCCTTCTCGATTTCCATGCTCAACACCGCCCCGAGAGTGTTCGCCAGTGTTTCCCAGTGCGCAGCTTTGGCCTTGTACTGGTCAACATCAGTCCAGCCTCCTCGCTCTGCATTCAGTGCAGCGACAGCAGCGGTGGATGAACGCTCACAAGCGGCCCCGTATGCAGACAGTAAGCGGCGATTCTGAGGGGTATCGGGCCATTCCTGATTCTGCTCGAAGTCATGCCTGCTGACTGCGTGGGTGCTTCCTGCTAAGGATAAGGTCGACATATCTATTCTCCTTCCAAGATGGAGTGCTTCTGAGGCCGGCAAATGCCCCCCATCTAAGCCAAGTACACGACCGAAGTATTTCTAGTGCCGCTTGTCGTGGGCGGAGGTGTGCATGAACTGAGCCTCCCCTGGGAGCTGACATAGCTAGCCCAGGACGCTTTCAGCCCGGAACGAGCCCGGCAAGCCCCCCCGGATCACTGCTTGGCGGTCCTTCAGGCACACCGTCTGGACAAGACAGGTAGATTGCTCCCCTTGCTTAATCGCGGCGTTGTATAGTCTGAACCCTAACTCGAATGGATGCGGCGCCAAATGGAAGACCTAGCCACCAAAGTCCTACCCCTCGTCCAGACTTTGGTACCTGGCTTCATCATGACCATGATTTTCTATTGGCTATCGGAGTCACCGAAACCTAGCCAGTTTGAGCGGAGCATTCAGGCGCTCATCGGTACAGCCATCATTAGCCTTGTAGTCGCTGGCCTTAAGTGGGGTTTGTTCTATGTAGGTCACCGCTGGTTCATCGTCGGTGACTGGAGTTCCACAGTCGAGACCACCTGGGCCGTAAGTATTGCAGTCATCATTGGGTTCGGGCTTTCCTATGCCGCAAACCATGACACCTTGTATCGAATAGCGCGGGACAAGGGCCTAACGTCCCGTGCCTCTTACAGAGAGTGGATCTACGCGTTCAGAAAATTTCCAGGACGCGCCGTGGTCCTCAATTTTTTAGATGGCCGCAGACTTTTTGGCTACCCTTTGGTCTGGCCTACCGATCCGAAAGACGGGCACTTTATGATGCAGTACCCCGCCTGGATCGTGGATGATGAATACGTTGACTCACCGGGTGTGGAGTTTCTCTTGGTCTGCAACGTCGATGTCTATTTTGTGGAACTCTTGATCCCACCGGAGAATTGAAAATGAGTGATCAGAAACGTCCTTCGAATGGGGGAAGACGCATTCACGTAAACGATGGCATGAATGTGAATCCACCCGCTCCCACGAATATCCGCCCCTCTGTGGCGCCCAAAGCCCCGCCACCCCCGCCTAAGAAAAAATGACAGGGCTGGTTCAGGCCCCGACCAAGGCATTCTTCAGAAGCCATTCGCGCATGACTTGAAAGGAGTTGGGTTGCGCGCGTTGATCTTCATCCTCCACTGCATGATTTGGCCGTTTGCCATCCAGGAAGTCGAAGAACACCTCGATGATAGAGGGGTCATTCTTCGCAGGCTGATCGGCGAGACCCAATCACGGAGGAGAGACACGGCGTGGGCCCTGAGAGCTTGCGGTGAGGATGTCGGCTCCGCCCTCAGGCGCTCCCACTCAGCTTCAACCTGACGGTTCAAGCGATCCACCTCACGGCTAGCCAGGAGCACATCCGCGCTCTTGAGCTTAACCTTCACGAGTTTTTTGCCGTATCGAGGCTGGAGTTCTTTCGGAATGGGCCGCTGATAGTCCAGCGTCCCTTTGCGGGAATAGGTGTAACGGAGGTTCACTTGAAGGGGGTCAAAGCTAGCTTTCATCGAGTAGTTACCACAAAGGTTACCACGCGAGATGGGTTTTAGAGCCCGCAAACCCTTGATTTCAAAGGGTTTCATGGAGATTTAATGGTGCCGGAGACAAGAATCGAACTTGCGACCTACTGATTACGAATCAGTTGCTCTACCGACTGAGCTACACCGGCCATACTCTCCGGGTCGGACAGTATCAGGTACGTTTTGGTACGTCGAGCCCCTTCTAAGATACCATCTCCAAAGCTATGGCTGAGCGCCTTGGTACCAGCTCGGCATGGACCTCAACAGCACTCAGACCGGTCTGCCTCCCGGCTTCGCTTAGCACCTCAATGGCGGATCACGTGCCGAATCCACCACCCGCGTATAGAAATTAAAGCTCGCTCCCAAACCTGGGATTAACAACCATCGGCACAAAATCCCCAGTTTTGGACAAGCTCGTCGATAGCGAGAGAGACCCTCGAATCAGCCATCAGCTCACTAGGAAGGAAGCTCAGTGACACGGCGATGGCCATCTGGAAATCATCCAGCGCTCTCGGATCAAAGGGCCAAATTTGAAGCCTCATTATGGAAGAGTCAGTAAACTGATATTCATCGAGGACTTCTACGTGATGGGCCAGTTGCTCCCATTCGCTCAATGATAGCGCGTACGTCCTTTGACGACGATCAGCCAGCATAGTGGATCGTGTCCCGGGAAGTGGTGTAACTGAACCAGCCGAAGGCGCCCTGCGGGCGAAAGAGGATGGTCATCGTGGTTCTTGGCTAACGTTGAGTTT